>JBMSHQ010000001.1:0-112130 GCA_049416945.1 Pontimonas sp.
GTTGGCGCAATCGTGCTCAAGAGCACCGATGACGACGACGTTCCGATTGTCTCCACGACGATTACCGGCGCCACTGCTGACCCGGTGAAGGACTACCTGAAGCAGATTGGAAAGGTTGCCCTTCTCAACGCTGAACAGGAAGTGGAATTGGCGTGGCGGATTGAGGCCGGTCTTTTTGCGGAAGAAAAGCTCTCGACCATGACGCAGTCGCAAAAGACCACCAAGTTGGCTCGCGAGCTCCACGAAATCGCCAAAGACGGTCAGCGAGCGAAAAACCACTTGCTCGGAGCAAACTTGCGTCTCGTGGTCTCGCTTGCCAAGCGCTACACCGGCCGAGGCATGCAGTTCCTCGACCTGATCCAAGAGGGAAACCTCGGTCTGATCCGCGCTGTCGAAAAGTTCGACTACACCAAGGGATTCAAGTTCTCGACCTATGCCACCTGGTGGATTCGTCAGGCGATTACCCGCGCCATGGCAGACCAGGCGCGCACGATTCGTATTCCCGTGCACATGGTTGAGGTCATCAACAAGCTCGCCCGGGTGCAGCGTCAGATGCTTCAGGATTTGGGTCGCGAACCCACCCCAGAAGAGCTCGCCCGTGAACTCGACATGACCCCCGAAAAGGTTGTCGAGGTGCAGAAGTACGGACGCGAACCCATTTCGTTGCACACGCCTCTGGGTGAGGACGGAGACAGCGAGTTTGGTGACCTGATCGAGGACACCGAAGCCGTGGTTCCCGCCGATGCGGTGGGCTTCACTATGTTGCAGCGTCAGCTCGAGAGCCTGTTGGACTCACTCTCCGAAAGAGAAGCGGGCGTGATTCGTATGCGGTTTGGTTTGGGTGATGGTTTGCCAAAGACGCTCGATCAAATCGGTGACACCTTCGGGGTCACCCGAGAGCGTATCCGCCAAATCGAGTCAAAGACTATGGCGAAGCTGCGTCACCCCTCGCGCTCACAGGCCCTCCGCGATTACCTCGAGTAGGAACCGGTGCGCCTTCGGCTCGCAATACTCATCGGCCGCCTGGTTCGAGTCGTTGCCCGCGCCAGGGGCGGGGGATCGGCTCTTCCCGGTCGGCTAGCCAGACTGATTTATCCAGCCTTTTTGCGCCGAACCATCGGCGAGGTGGGCACGGTCGTGTTCGTCACGGGGTCTAACGGTAAGTCGACAACTACCCAAATGCTGGTGGCTATTCTTCGTGCACACGGGCTGAAAGTATTCACCAATCCCGCGGGCTCCAATCTTCCCCAGGGTCTCGCATCGGCAGTCCTTGCCGTCTGCTCACCCGCGGGAACGCTCGAGGCAGAGGTGGCCGTATTAGAAGTGGACGAGGCTTACGGCCCTCTGATCTCGCAGGAGCTCACCCCCGACCATCTCGTGGTCACCAACTTGCAAGTTGACCAATTGAACCGGTTTGGTGAACCCGAACGCGTCTGGGACATGATGAAAACGGTTGCCCAGCGCACTCGGGCGAGCCTCACGGTGAACACCCGAGAAACCGCGCTGCTCTCACTCGCCCACGCTCTGCCCAGTGGGGCGTCGCTTCGCACCATCGACGTCGACCAACGGGTGATTGACGCCCACCCCTTCGGCTTGGTCGAAGCTCACATTTACACCGAGCCCTTTGACTCGCCACCTCGCCCTGACGTGACGCTCAGTGGCGTCGATGGGCTCAGTGCCACTGTGACCGACAGCTCGCAAACCGCACACTCTTTCACACTCCCTGGGGAAGGCCTGCACTACGGAGTCGATGCCGCCCTCGCCCTGTCGTCAGCGAGTCTGCTGTGTGCTGACTTTTCGTGGGACCGCGCTATTCGGGCCCTCAGTGAGATGCCGCCGGTATACGGCAGGGGCGAAGTCGTTAGTTTTGGTGGCAGAGAGTTTCAGTTGATCATGCAGAAAAACCTGCCCAGCATGCAGGTAAATCTCCGCGGGATCGCAAAGCAGCCTGTGACCGCCTGGGTGGCGGTGGACGAGGGAACACCGGACCCGTCGTGGCTTTTCGACCTCGACTTGGGACCTATTCGACGCATCGACGTACTCACCGGGTCAAAAGCATGGCAATGGGCCACCTTCCTCGGCTATCGGGGTGTAGAGGTGGGTGAGGTGATTGCCGATACCAAAGCTGCGATGACATCACTGGCCCAACAAGGCCACCGCGAGCCGGTGACGGCGATTGTCAACTACGAACAGATGATGAAGATCCGTCGCATCGCTGGGTACCTGGATTTGGAGGGTGGCCAATGACCCTCACGCTGGTACGTATCCTTCCTCGGCTTCTGTCGCTGAATGGTTCACTGGGTAATGCCGAAGTGTTGGCGACCCGGCTTAGCTGGTGGGGTTTTTCCGTCGACGTCATAGACCTGAACGAGAAGGATTCTCCTGAAGTAGCCCCCGACTTCGCCGTCATCGGACACGGCACCTCATCGATGGTGACTCCTGCGAGCAACGCACTTGAGAGGTGGAAGGACACCTTCCACCAGTGGATGCACTCCGGCACACAGTGGTGGGGGTCCGGTTTAGGGGGAGATTTTCTGGGCCAGGCCGTGCGCATGAGCAAAGACGACCCCTGGCGAGACGGCGTCGGATTCACGTCTGTGACAACCACGCTGCGCAGCGAGCGAGCCTCGCAGGAAGTGGCGGGGTTAGACCGCAGCGGACGTGATGTCGCGGGATATCTGAACGACGCAGCTCACCGAGAAGCAGAGGGTGTGACGCCACTCCTGTCGTTTTTACCCGTGCGGAATGACCGTTGGGCCGGCGACACCGCCGACGGTGGGGAGGGCGTGTACCAGAATGGTCTCTCCGTCTCAGCAGTCTCGGGGCCACTCCTCGCGTTGAACCCCCACCTCGCAGATGACATTCTCCGGGCAGTTCTGGCGCGTAAGGGAGAAGTATTACCCGAGCCGACAGACCAGCATCGACGTGTCGACGAGGCAGCCGCGACGGCACGTGCCTGGATTCGCTCGCGCCTGGGCTAGTCCTCGAAGCGTCGGGGGAGAGTGGGGTGTAGTTTCGCCAGAACCTCATCACCAAAGGTGTGACACCAGCTCGCCCACGTTTCCACGCTGACTGGCCCGTGCGCGCCAAAAAGCGGAAGCATCTGGCCAATTTCTGGCAGATTCCCGGTTGTGACCTCCCAGGTGGTGGTGTCGGAACCCATCTCGGTGAGGGTGAGAGTGGCGCCCGGAAGTGGGAGTGTGGCTGTCTCCACGGGCCGAAGCAGCCCGTGGCCAAATCCACCGCCCAGCACCACACGGGAGCCCTCGTGTCCCACCACCGGCGCATACACGGTGAGAACCGGGTCGAAGCCGAGCTCCCGCGCGGTGTGATTGTCAAAGGGGCTGACCCCATAGGCCAGAATGCCCAGCCTCACCAGGTCCAGCCTGGTTTCTGGAAGCTCTACCGCAGCGTGGGATGCGGCGAGGTGCAGGGCGTGTGGCGTCAGCCCGGCCAATTTGGCCACCTCAGCGGCATCGTTGAGTTTCTGTAGTGCCGCCTTCGAGGTAGCGACCGATGTATCGGCCAAATGTGACCACACAGCCCGCACCAGCACGAGACCTGCGTCCTCCAATTGTTTTGCGCGAGCCACCAGGTCAGGCCACTGCTCGGCAGTCGCTCCATTTCGGTGCAGACCCGTATCGATTTTCAGATGAACCGTCAGGGGAGTGTGAGAACCGGCTTCTTCAATGGCGTCCAGTTGCCACAGTGTCGACACTCCCAGCTCCACCCGAGCGTCGGCTGCGGCGGCGAAATCGTCGTGAGGAGAAAGCAACCACGCAAATAGAGGAGTGTCAGGGGCAAGGGGCCGGATTCTCAGTGCCGTGGCGATATCCAACACGGCCAGTTCGTCGACTCCCGATTCAAGCGCCAGGGGAACAACGAGTTCTTCGCCATGGCCGTAGGCGTTTGACTTCACGGCCATCATCAGCGCGCCTTCTGGGGCGAACGAAGTTTTGGCGTGGCGGAGGTTCTGCGCGAGAGCCCGCGCGTCGAGGGTGATGTCGAGGCCGGTATCCACTACTCCACCTCCACCCGGGTGACTCGGGGTGCGAGGGTGGAGCCGATGTCGTGAACCCCACGGCCTGACCACTGGGACCACTCGTCAATGCTGACCGCGCCGCCCCAGATGGTCGCCACATCTCCTACCGACACAGTCAGACCTGTCACATCCACGATCAACTGATCCATCGCGATGCGACCCGCGATGGGGCAGCGTTCACCGGCGATTTCGACTACACCACCGGTGGGATCCAAACGGGGAACCCCGTCGGCGAACCCGGCAGCCACGAGCGCGAGCGTCGTGGGGCGTTCGGTGCGGAAATGCCCTCCGTAAGAGACTTCTTCTCCCGCAGGAATCTCTTTCACATTGATCACGAGGGCGCAGAGGCGTTGAGCGTTGGCCGCGTGGGCACGGTTCACCCAGTCGCGCTCGGTGCCATCGACGGAGAGTCCTGCCTCGAGGGCGATGCGGGAGACGAGTTCGGTGCCAAACCCGTAGGCGTCGGATTGGATATCCACCGCCGACGAACCTCCGAGGGCAGCGGCTATGCCGCTACGGGAAATCTCAACCCAGCGAAGACTGTGGTTAGGCAGCGGGTTCATCGCGCAGGCGGTGGGTTTCGTCGTGCCAGCCCAGCGCGGTGTCGATCAAGCTGTCTTTGTGCTTCTCGGCGTGGTGGGCGCAGAACAGCAGCTCACCGGAGGGCAGGGTGACTCGGACATACGCCTGCGCGCCACAGCTGTCGCAGTGGTCGCCAAAGCCGAGGGCTTCAGTCTCGACAGTGCTGTCGATGGCGGGGGCTCCGATAGTCATCCCGTGTCCTCTCGTTCGATGACCTCCATTCCATCATGCGTCGCTGGGGATTCGTGGCACATTGGGGGCTGTTTCGCCCGGGGCGTAGTTTTTCCACACTCCCTCGCAGATGCCGAAATCTCCGGGGCCTCTGCGTATGCTCAATGGGGCTAACGCCGATAGGGCGAGGGCAATCAGGAGAGGCAGTGGCGGTGGCGGCAGCAACGGACTATTCGGCCCGGCACCTCTCCGTTCTGGAGGGCCTAGAGGCCGTCCGTAAACGGCCCGGTATGTACATCGGGTCGACCGATGCCCGCGGGTTAATGCATTGTCTGTGGGAAATTATCGACAATGCCGTCGACGAGGCCATTGGCGGCCACGGTGACACGATTACCGTCACCATTCACCCCGACGGTTCCGTTGAAGTCGAAGACCACGGTCGAGGAATTCCGGTCGATATCGAACCGAAGACAGGCCTGAGCGGTGTGGAACTGGTATTCACCAAGCTTCACGCCGGGGGAAAATTTGGTGGCTCCAGCTACCAATCGAGTGGTGGCCTCCACGGTGTCGGCGCCTCGGTCGTCAACGCACTCTCGTCCCGCGTGGACGTTGAGGTGGACCGAGACGGTGCGACCTGGGCGATGTCGTTTCGCCGCGGTGAGCCAGGAGTATTTACCAGCAAAGGCTCTCCGAGCCCCGACGACCCTTTCGTGCCGTTCGTCGATGACAGCCAGCTCAATAAGAAGGGCACCGTCGCGAAAAAGAAGACGGGGACGAGGGTGCGGTTTTGGCCCGACCCGGGAGTATTTGGATCCACGTCCTTCTCTCTGGATGACTTGATTGACCGGGCTCGGCAGACCGCATTTTTGGTGCCGGGGCTTTCTCTCACCATCACCGACGAGAGGGAAACACCCTCACGCACTGAACAGTTCCGATTCGCCGGTGGGGCGCTTGAATTTGTCGAGTTTCTCTCGCCCGACCCAGTGGTTGTGGGGCCGTGGCAGCTCAAGGGCAGTGCCACCTTTTTGGAGACAGTTCCCGTTCTGCAGGAAAACGGACATTTGGAACCGACCGAAGTGGAACGTCAGCTCGATGTCGACGTGGTCGTCCAATGGGGCACGGGCTATGACACGGTCATAAAAAGCTTCGTCAACATCATTCAAACCCCGAAAGGCGGAAGCCACCTCAGCGGTTTTGAACTCGGAGTGATGAAGGCCATTCGTGCCGAAGTCGAGAAAAACGCCCGACGACTCAAAGTCGGAAACGACAAACTCGACAAAGACGATGTTCTGGCGGGCCTCACCGCCGTCGTCGCCGTTCGCCTGCCCGAACCCCAGTTCGAAGGGCAAACGAAAGAAGTTCTCGGGACCCCCGCCGCGAAAGCCATCGTGCAAAACGTGGTGTCAGAGGGTCTGCGGGCGAAGCTGAGCTCGGGCAAACGCGACGACAAGGCGCAGTCGGCTGTGCTGCTCGAGAAAGTCGTGGCGGAAATGAAGACGCGTCTCTCGGCTCGAGCGCTCAAAGAGACGCAACGTCGGAAAAACGCTCTCGAGAATTCGACCCTCCCCACGAAGCTTGTCGACTGCCGGTCGAAGGGAGTCGAGGACACCGAATTGTTCATTGTCGAGGGTGACTCGGCTCTGGGAACGGCAAAGCTCGCGCGTAATTCAGAACACCAGGCTCTGCTGCCTATTCGCGGAAAGATTCTCAACACGCAAAAGGCGTCGGTGCAGGACATGTTGAACAACCAAGAGTGTGCGGCGATCATTCAGGTGATTGGCGCTGGATCGGGGCGCACCTTTGACATTGATCAGGCCCGCTACGGCAAAGTCATCATCATGAGTGACGCCGATGTCGACGGCGCACACATTCGCACGCTCCTACTCACCCTGTTCTTCCGGTACATGCGACCTCTGATCGAGCAAGGGCGGGTCTTTGCCGCCGTGCCCCCGCTCCACCGAGTTGTTGTCGTGAACAAAGGCTCAGCACCCAACGAGGTGATTTACACCTACTCAGAGGCGGAACTTCGCGCGGTTCTCGCCGATATCGAAAAGTCGGGTAAGAGCTACCAGCAGCCGATCCAGCGCTACAAGGGACTGGGTGAAATGGACGCCGAGCAGCTCGAAGAAACCACCATGTCACCGGCCAAGCGGATGTTGCGCCGAGTAAAAATGAGTGACGCCGAGCAGGCCACCCGAATTTTTGAACTTTTGATGGGCAACGAAGTGGGGCCACGACGCGAGTTCATTCAAGAGGGCCCTGGTCTCGAACGGGTTCGAATCGACGTTTAGTCGATCGTGACGGGAACCTGGGCGTAGCCGCGAAGAACGAAGGTTCCTCGAGAAACGGGCTCCGACGCCAGATTCAGTCGAGGGAAGCGTTTCACCAACATCGGCAGAGCCGTCTGCATTTCCATCCGCGCCAAAGGAGCACCAATACAAAAGTGAATACCCGCACCAAAACCGATATGGGGGTTGGGGTCGCGGGTGATGTCCATCACCTCGGCACGGTCAAACACACTCTCGTCGCGGTTCGCTGAACCCAACAGCGCGGCAATTTTTTGACCCGACTTCACGACCACTCCGCCGATTTCGGTGTCGGCTGTTGCGGTGCGCTCGAACAGGTGCAGCGGAGCATCAAAACGAACGAACTCCTCCACAGCGGTGGCGGAATGTTCTTCCGGGCTACTCCACAGCAACTGGCGTTGCTCATCACGGCGCAATAGCGCCACCATTCCGTTTCCAAAGCCGTTCACGCTCGCTTCGTGGCCTGCGTTCAACAACAGCACGCAAGTGGCGATGAGCTCCCGCGCGCTCAGCCGGTCACCGCCATCTTCGACGGCTGCTAGCTCAGAGATGAGGTCGTCACCGGGCTGAACTTTCCGCTCCGACATGAGGCCCTCAACATAGGCGGCAAATTCGTCGGCGGCGAGCCGCGCCTCAGCGCGGGTTGCGTCGTCGGGCGCGACTTCATACATCTTCACTATCGCTTGCGACCAGGGGCGAAGCAGATGCTCGTCTTCTTCGGGAAATCCGAGGAGGGAGGCAATCACTTTCACCGGCAGGGGTTCCGCGAAGTCTTCGATTAGATCAGCGTCGCCCCGGTGACCGCGCTCTTCCATCTCATCGAGAAGCCTCGTCACGATCGATGCGACGGTGGGTCGAAGCTGTTCAATCCGACGGGGATTAAATGCTTTCGTAATCAGTGAGCGCAAACGCGTGTGCTTTGGTGGTTCGGAATCGAGTATCGAATCGGCGTGGAGGTAGTTGAAGGTATCCCACTCATCGGCCGGCGTCTTCGGCTGGAAAATACGCCCCAAGCTGCGGGTGCGCAATACCTCGTTAGCGTCGCGGTGGGTGGCAGCAAGAAACATGCCCAACTCTTCGCTCCACACCGGGCGACCCTCTGCCCGCAGAGTTGCGAGCCCCGGATAGGGGTCGGCGATAAAGCCCGGGTCGGTGAAGTTCACGCTCCGCGACATTTCTAACGCCCCACCACATCGAGAGAGTCCCCGATGGCCCCGAGCGAGGTGGAGAGCGGTGTTCCTGAGGCGCCTCTCTTGGCCATTTCGGTGGGAAGGTCAACGGCTTTTCCGCTCGAGGTGACGGCCCGAGGTTCGTGGGCAAGGCCGGCAGCCACTAAACAATCCTCCCCCTTGAGGAACGAGTGGGCACGGACACCCTTGGTGGCGCGGCCCTTGGGTGGGAAGTCAGAAAGCGGAGTGAGCTTTGCCCGCTGTGTGCCCACGCCTTTGAGGGTCTGGCTGGATGACGACACCGTCACCACTGCGACCGAGTCGGTCGTCGCCGTGCCAAACCCAATGACCCGAGCGCCCTCGGCAAGACCGATGCCCGCCATACCCCCGGCGGCGGGGCCTTGGGGCCGCACTTGGTCGGCAGTGAAGCGCAGCAGTTGGGCATCCTCTGTCATGAAGCACAGCCAATCGGACTCGTCGGCCGCGTCAGCTCCCACGACAGCATCTCCGTCCTTGAGCGAAATGATGTCGACGTGGGGCCGTTCCGGCACCGTCGCCAGATTGACCCTCTTCACGATTCCGCTGGCCGTTCCCAGCGCGATTGTCGGAGCGGAATCACCCAGTGGGAAAAGGCCCAGCGCCGATGTTTTCTTGTCTATGCCGAGGAACTCTGTGAGCGAGACGCCGTCTTTGAATACCGGCTTGTCGGGGTCGATCAGGGGAAAATCTCCCGCTTCGATTCTCACCAATTCGCCGTTCGAGAGGACCACACCCATCGGAGTCCGCGTCGTCGTGTTCACCACCGAGCGAATTGCGTCGTGAGCGACTCTTTTCTCTGGCGCAGACAGCTGATCCCTGTTGGCGCGATCAAATCGGCCAGCCAGCCCTGTCGCAGTGAGCACCGCCACGGTGGGGACATCCTCCCGCTCGGTTGAGACGGTTGCTGCCTTCTTCGCAGTCAGTGGTTCCTGGTCATCAGCTTTTCGAATCTCGGTGCGCCGCGGGGTGTCAAATTGTTTCGCGATGTCATCAAGCTCCTCGGACACCAGTTCACGAATTCGTTGCGGGTCGGCGAGGAGAGTGCTGAGTTGCGCAATTTCCTCCACCAAGGAGTCACGTTCTGTTTCCAGCTCAATCCGGGAGAACTTCGTGAGTCGGCGCAGTCGCAGTTCCAAGATGTAGTCCGCTTGAACCTCTGAGAGGTCAAATACCGCGCACAACTGTTTCTTAGCCGACGCACTGTCGTCGCTGGCGCGGATGACTTGAATGACCTCGTCGATATCGACAATCGCCACCAATAGGCCCTCGACGAGGTGAAGGCGCTCTTGTCGCTTTTTCAAGCGGAAACGGCTGCGCCGTTCGGTAACGGCGATGCGGTGATCAACAAATACCTGCAACAGCTCCGTCAACCCCAATGTCCGCGGCTGGCCGTCGACCAAAGCCACGTTGTTTATCGAGAAGCTTTCCTCAAGGGGCGTGAGGCGATAGAGCTGCTGGAGCACCAGTTGAGGGTCGAAACCTGATTTGACGGTGATCACCAATCTCAGACCGTGCTTGCGGTCGGTGAGGTCGTTGACGTCGCTGATGCCCTGGATTTTTTTGCCGAGCACACCCTCTTTGATTTTTTCGATGACGCGTTCGGGGCCCACCAGGTAGGGCAGTTCGGTAACCACTAGGCCCGTGCTGCGGGGACCGACCGGTTCCACGCTGACGCGCGCCCTGGTGCGGAAGCTACCGCGACCGGTCGCATAGGCATCTTTGATGCCGTCTCGACCCACGATGATTCCCCCGCCCGGGAGGTCGGGGCCGGGGACAAACTTCATCAGTTCTTTGAGCGTCGCTTCGGGGTGTGCAATTAGATGACGCGCGGCGGTGATCACTTCAGAAAGATTGTGCGGAGCCATATTGGTAGCCATCCCCACGGCAATGCCCGAAGCCCCGTTGACGAGGAGATAGGGGATGGCCGCAGGAAGAACATCAGGCTGGGTCAGCTGATTGTCGTAGTTGGGGACAAAATCGACGACGTCTTCGTCTAAGTCGGCGACCATCGCCATCGCTTCAGGGCGAAGCTTTGCCTCGGTATAACGCGCCGCTGCCGGGCCATCGTCGAGTGAACCAAAGTTTCCGTGCCCATCGACCATGGGTACGCGCAGAGTGAAGTCTTGAGCCAGTCGCACGAGTGCGTCGTAAATCGCCGAGTCCCCGTGGGGGTGTAGCTTTCCCATCACCTCACCGACGACACGTGCTGACTTGACGTGGCCTTTCTCTGGCACCAAACCCATCTCTGCCATTTGGTAGAGGATGCGCCGCTGCACCGGTTTCAGCCCGTCTCGCGCGTCAGGGAGGGCTCGCTGATAGATGACCGAATAGGCGTATTCGAGGAACGAATCCGACATTTCGTCGGTCAGGTCGACATCGACGATGCGTTCTTCACCGGAGGGGTTAGTCGAGGACGAGGCCGGAGACGAAGGTGGGGGAGTCATAAGATGGCGACCATGTTACCGGCGAACCCCCTTGGTGCTGGGCGGCTTGCCGACACCCTCACGGGGCTGTTCCACCGCGTGATCTCCCCCCAGGACGGCCCCACACGATTGCATCGAGTGGGGGTATGTGTAATCGATGGCTTGGGTGCTGACTTACTGCTCGAGTACTCGGGCCACGCCCGTTTTCTCTCGGGGCGTTTGAAGGATGTGGGGGCCACTGTCCATTCAGGCCTTCCTTCCACCACCGCATCGGCCCTGGCCTCCGTGACGACGGGGGTGAGCGCGGGGGAACACGGACTGTTGGGCTACCAGGTGAGAGATCCGCGTTCGGGAGAAATGGTCAACCACCTCAAACCATTTCCCGCGGGTGTCGAGCCAGAGCAGTGGCAGCCCCAGCCCACGGTGTTTGAGCGTGCAGCGAATCATTCGATTCCGTCGATTGCGGTTGGGGAGTCACGGTTTTCTGGAACAGATTTTTCGCGGGCGATTTTGAGAGGTGCCGAGTTTCGAGGCTCGGCCCATGCGGACTCACACCTGCAGATTCTGAGAGAGTTTTTTGACTCCTTCGATGATGCGGTCGCTTATCTCTATTGGCCAGCCCTCGATCGAATCGGGCACCAGTTGGGGGTATCCCACTCCAACTGGGTTGACGCGTTAGAAAACGTCGACCAGATGGCTCGTACCCTGCATGGCCTGTTGAAACCAGGAGAAGCACTGATTCTCACGGCCGACCATGGAATGGTCGATGTCACGACCGAAAACCAGGTGTGGTGGCCAGGGGCTCACCCTTTGCGCAGCCAGATCGCGATGTGGGCGGGGGAGCCGCGTCTGGTGCAGCTTTACTGCCAGCCCGGGGTTGACGTGGACGCATTTGCCGCATCGGCCCAACACTGGTTGGGTGAGCGCGCGAGCGTGCTCACCCGTGACCAGGTGATGGGTCGTGGAATCTTTGGCGCGGTGACAGAAACTCATGCGCCGCGAATAGGCGACGTGGTCGTGTTTTCGGAAGGGCAGCACGCCCTCTATGACGAGCTCACGGCGACCGAAACCTCCGCCAAGATGGTCGGCCAACACGGGTCGTGGACTCCCACCGAGGTGTCGGTGCCGGCGATTCCTCTTGGCCCAGACGCCTAGGCCGGGTCGTCGTCGGATTTAGTTCCGAAGACGATGTCGTCCCAGCTCGGCATCTCGGGGCGGTCCTTACGACTGCTCGGCTTGGGTGGAACGGGCTGGTCGGGAACTTCCTCGTCGAGGGGTTCGTCGTCGTCGGGTGTGAAGCTCAAATGGTGAACGGACGCGCCGGGGCTGTCGTCAGAGACAATTCGGATGCTTCCCGTCGACGGGTGCGCATTGCGCGCGTCATCTTCATACTCGGGCGCAGGTTCCCGCTCGCCGCGTCGTCGCCGAAGCGCCTCGAGCAAGTCCGCCGTGTTGTTTGACGCGTCCTCGCTCTGTGCCGGAATCGTCCCGGTGTTTCGCCCATAAGGAACCGGCTCCAGCAACGGCCCGGTTTCGTGGAGCGACATGTCTTCAAAGATTTCGGTGTCGAACCGATCCCCCTCGGGGTGCTCTTCCGTTGCCGTGACCGGACGCAGTTTCGGAATTAGGGGACCCTGGATTGGCTGTTCTTGGCTCAAGACCGTCGCGTCGTCGTTGAGCGGGGTGAGGATGTGTTTGCGCGGATCAAATGACCAGAGGGCTCGGTGTTCGACGTCATTTTCGCTAAACAGTACCTCCACCATCCAGCCGGACTCCTCTTTCCAGGCTGACCACTGGGGTTCGCTCGCTCCCAGCTCTTCCAGACGCGCCGAAATGGCGTGACCAAAGGTCCCCGAGCCGTCGCGCTCACCGGATGCTTTTCCGAACGTGATGAGCTGCGCCTGATCAACGATGAACTCTCGCTCGGCCACGACCGGTCCTTCAAAGAGGGCAACGTATTCCACCGTTTCGCCCGTGAGGTCAGCGACCTGCTGAGCGCTGAGCCCCCGGCGGAAGTGGGCCTGGATGTCACGGGGTGACACGCGCTTGGCGCTACTGGGCTTGGCGTTGGTCGCCTTCTTCACCGCGTCAATCAAGGGCGAGGTCATCGGAATCTGGAAACGCTCACCCGAGTCGGAGACAACAATCAGGGCTTCGCCCTCAACTCCGACCACAGTGAGTGTGTGCATTGCGCCTCCCAGAAATCTCCCCACTAGGATGGCATGGCCCTGCCGGGCTTTCGAGTGTTGGTGGGGCGTGGCGAAAAACGGAAATATTCCCAGCCTCTCGCGTGTTGTGGGTGGTTATGGGGATAATTCCGGGGAAACTCTAGGGGTTATCAGACACAGTGTCTGCTGACCGCCATCGGACAAAGCGAAGGGTAGGGAAGTCTCCAGACATGGCCACTGACTACGACGCGCCAAGAAAGACCGACGACGACACTGAATCGCTGCAAGCACTGCAGGAGCGAGTACCGGACAAGCTCTCCGGACAAGTCGACGCCGACGACGCGGACAACCCCGGGAGTGTTGAACTCTCAGGTCAGGACCTTGCCAACGTCGAACTCGACGTTGTTGTCTTGCCGCCACAGGCCGACGAATTCACCTGTGTCGAATGTTTCATCGTGAAACACCGCTCCCAGCGTCACCACGACAGCAAACTGGGTCCCGTCTGCGCGGAGTGCGCGGGCTAACCCTTGTGAAGTGACTGCCAGGTCGACACCACGGTGTCCGGGCGGCGGGTAGACACAAGCCAATAGGGCGTCGGGTCATCGGGGTCGTTTAGGGTGACCTTCACGGCGGGTCCCACCCATGGTCTTAGAACCAGCCATGCGCGGGCATCGAGCCTGACGCTCTTTTCTGCTCGAGCGTCGTCTCCCGTGATGGGCTCGATCGCTTCGACGTGGTCCCATTCAACGAAGGCAGGCCCAGCCCGAAAACCGTGAGGGGTGAGGGAGACTGCGGGGCTAAAAAACCACAGCGCACCCACCGCCCCGAGCCAGAAAACGAGTCCCGTGACAACACCCACGAAGAGGCTGAGTGGCAGAAAAATCAGCACGGAAGTGGGAACGACCAAGAACACGGCGAGCACCATCCACCATGAGGGCGAGAGCCTCTCTGAATACTCCGTCACACTGCTATTGCACCACGTATAGCCTGGGAGCATGCAGCCACTCGATCAGGTTCGCGTCCTCGTCACGGGGCAGCCTCCCCGCTACGCCCAGCCCGGCGACGCGGGTATGGACCTTTCCTCGTCCGTCAACATCACCCTCGAGCCGGGGGCAAGGGCCCTGGTCTCAACGGGTGTATCCATCGCGCTACCGGAGGGCTATGTCGGCCTGGTGACGCCTCGAAGTGGCCTCGCCCTCAAGCACGGGATCAGCATGGTGAATGCCCCCGGGGTGATTGATGCTGGCTATCGCGGAGAAATTGGCCTGATTTTGTGGAACACCGACCAACGTGAGTCCTTCACAATCTCTGCAGGGGATCGAATCGGCCAATTATTGGTGATGCCCATTTCTCATGCGGTGATGACCGTAGTTGATAGTCTTCCCGGGTCGACCCGCGGACGAGGTGGTTTTGGTTCCACGGGAATCCGCTCGGAAGGAACATCAGAGTGACCGATATCAGCAGTGGCTTAGCAGCTGACGAGTTCGAATACCCGAAATCTGCGCCCGCTGATCGGGCAGAAAACGGCCCGTTTGACGACCAGGAAAGCGGCAGCGTCAAGCCCGCTATTGACCTCGGTTCGCTTCGGGTGGAACCGCGGCGCGGTCTACAAATGCGGCTCGAAGTCGAAAAAGGCGCATCGCGCGTTGTTGCCGTCACCCTGGAGTACCAAGGGTCGACGGTGCAGGTTCAACCGTTTGCGGCTCCCCGCTCGTCGGGATTGTGGCTCGGTATTCGTGACCAAATTTCCGCCCAGGTCACCAAGCAGGGTGGTGAGGTCACGCCACAGGATGGCCCGTTTGGCCCTGAATTACTCGCGACGGTCCCCGTTCAAAGCGGACAGGGCTATTCCAAGCGCACTGTTCGGTTCATCGGTGTCGATGGCCCGCGTTGGTTCCTCCGTGGAGTGATCGGCGGCCCCGCGGCCGTGGAAGCAGAAGCGGCCGAGATTATTCATGAGATATTCCGCAACATTGTTGTTGTACGCGGCGTTACCCCCATGCCACCGCGTGAGCTTCTTCCTCTGAAAGTGCCACAAGGGGGAGGGGCCGAGCAGGCCCCGACCGAGGCGTGAATTCGCCTGCTGACGATAGTGCTGCAGCCGACGCGCTGCGGAAGAGTCTCGAGAGCTCACCCTTTGCCGCGGTGACTCCGGGGTCGACCCCCACCGCCCACGATATTTGGGGTGCCGTGGGCGGTCCGCGTGGCTTAGTGGAATCGCTACTTCCTGGTGCGAGCTTTCTCCTGGTCTACTCACTCACTCAGTCACTGCTGTGGAGTGTGGCCGCTCCCGTAGCCGTGTCAATCGGTTTTATCGTGACGCGACTCATTCAACGCAGCCCCATCCAGCCGGCATTGGTGGGCTTCCTTGGCATCATGGCCTCGGCAGCTGTTGCGGTGTTATCCGGCCGTCCGGAGAACAACTTTGTTTTGGGGTTGTGGGTCAATGGCATCAGCCTTGCCGTGTTGTTGGTGTCCGTTCTACTAGGCCGGCCTCTCATCGGCGTGATTGCCGGTTTGCTGACCTCAGACCCGCTGTGGCATCGCGACCGCGCGAAACGCGTCATGGCCATAGTCGCGACGGGACTGTGGATGGGCATGTTTGGCCTGCGTTTAGCAGTCCAAGTGCCGCTGTATCTCGCGGGTTCAGAAGCAGTGCAGGCGTTGGCTATGGCACGGCTGCTCATGGGTCTGCCTCTGTACGGCGCGACACTATGGCTCACCTGGCTTCTGCTGCGCTCCGTTTATCAGGGTGCAAGCGAGCAGCCAGCTGATAGAATTTAGCTTCACGTCAAGATAATTTGGAGGACGTTTTTCATGCCCAGTCTCAACTCTCTTGGATCCCGCGACACCCTCACCGTCGGGGGAGTGAACCACGAGATCTACCGCATCGACGCCGTACCAGGTTCGGGCTCACTTCCGTTCTCCCTCAAAGTGCTTTTAGAAAACCTCCTGCGCACAGAAGACGGCAAGAACGTAACCGAGGCCCAGATTCGTGCGTTGGGGAACTGGGACCCCACTGCCGAGCCCGATACCGAAATCCAATACACCCCGGCCCGCGTCGTCCTCCAAGACTTCACCGGTGTTCCCTGCATCGTCGACCTCGCCACCATGCGCGAGGCCATCGTCGACCTCGGTGGGGACCCTCAAAAAGTGAACCCCCTGTCTCCGGCCGAGCTCGTGATTGACCACTCGGTCATTGCGGATTTGTTTGGCCAGGAAAACGCGTTTCAGCGCAACGTAGAAATCGAATACGAACGCAACGGAGAGCGTTACCAGTTCTTGCGTTGGGGCCAGACCGCCTTCGATAACTTCAAGGTCGTTCCCCCCGGAACGGGCATCGTGCACCAGGTGAACATTGAGCACCTCGCCAAAGTGGTCTACACCCGTGAGGTGGATGGAGTTCTGCAAGCCTTCCCCGACACCTGTGTGGGAACCGACTCGCACACCACCATGGTCAACGGTCTTGGTGTGCTGGGGTGGGGTGTTGGTGGCATCGAAGCAGAAGCCGCCATGTTGGGCCAGCCCGTCTCCATGTTGATTCCCCGAGTGGTGGGCTTCAAACTCACCGGCTCGATTCCCACCGGTGTCACTGCCACCGACGTCGTTCTCACCATCACGCAGAAGCTGCGTGAGCACGGTGTGGTGGGAAAGTTTGTTGAGTTCTACGGGGCAGGTGTGGCCGAGGTGCCATTGGCAAACCGTGCCACCATCGGAAACATGAGCCCCGAGTTTGGCTCCACCGCGGCGATGTTCCCCATCGACCAGGTCACCCTTGACTACCTTGCCCTCACCGGTCGCGACAAAAATCTGCTCGCCCTGGTTGAGGCCTACGCCAAAGAGCAGGGTTTGTGGCACGACCCTTCAAATGAACCCTCGTTCAGTGAGTACCTGGAGCTCGACCTCTCCACCGTGGTGCCGAGCATCGCTGGCCCACGTCGTCCGCAGGACCGCATCGAGGTCTCACGTGCGAAAGATCAGTTTGCTTCGGACCTGCCCGGGTATGTCCAACCCGGTAAAGAAAAGCAGGCGGTCTCGGTCTCGACAGGGTCCGAATCGTTTGAACTCACCAACGGAGCCGTCACCATCGCCGCGATCACGTCCTGCACCAACACCTCAAACCCCTCGGTAATGCTCGCGGCGGGTCTTCTCGCCCGCAACGCTGCCCAGAAGGGCTTGAAGTCCAAGCCATGGGTCAAGACCACCCTCGCCCCGGGATCCAAAGTCGTCACCGACTATTACGAGAAAGCCGGGCTGATGGACGACTTGGAGAAGCTCGGCTTCTACCTCGTGGGCTACGGCTGCACCACCTGTATTGGAAACTCGGGGCCACTGGCCGATGAAATCTCCCAAGCCATCAATGACAACGACCTCGCTGTGACCGCGGTGCTCTCGGGTAACCGCAACTTCGAGGGTCGAATCAACCCCGATGTGAAAATGAACTACCTGGCGAGCCCACCGCTGGTGATTGCCTACGCTCTCGCCGGCACCATGGACTTTGACTTTGAAAGCCAACCGCTTGGGGTCGACGCGGAGGGACATGACGTGTTCTTGCGCGACATTTGGCCGAGCGCCGCTGAGGTCCAGCAGACCATCGACACCTCCATTGATACGGACATGTTCGACAAGGAATATGCCGCTGTGTTTGACGGTGACGAGAGGTGGCGTTCGCTGCCCACCCCGACCGGCGACACCTTTGAGTGGGCTGACTCCTCAACGTATGTGCGGAAACCGCCGTATTTCGAGGGGATGACGGCGCAACCAGAACCCGTCTCTGACATTTCTGGGGCCCGGGTTCTCGCTTTGCTCGGAGACTCAGTCACCACCGACCACATCTCGCCTGCCGGCTCGATTCGCGTGGATAGTCCCGCAGGGAAGTACTTGACCGAGCACGGTATTGACCGACTCGATTTCAACTCCTATGGCTCGCGCCGCGGAAACCACGAGGTGATGATTCGTGGAACCTTCGCCAACATTCGGCTGAAGAACCTGTTACTCGATGGTGTTGAAGGTGGGTACACCCGTGACTTCACCAGTGCTGACGGGGAACAAACGTTCATCTATGACGCCGCGGAGCGCTACCGCGTGGAGGGCACTCCGCTGGTGATTCTGGCGGGTAAAGAATACGGTTCGGGCTCGTCCCGCGACTGGGCTGCCAAGGGAACCCGTTTGCTCGGGGTCAAGGCGGTTATCGCTGAGTCATTCGAGCGCATCCACCGATCCAACCTCATTGGTATGGGCGTGATTCCACTGCAGTTCCCTGCCGGGCAAACCGCAGCATCGCTCGGACTCGATGGAACAGAAACCTTCAGCATTGCGGGTATCGAGCAGTTGAATGCGGGCACCACTCCGAAGACGGTGACCGTCACTGCGAGCCCCAGCGAGCACTCGGCTGCCGGTAAAGAGCCGATTACCTTCGACGCTGTGGTGCGCATCGACACCCCAGGTGAAGCCGATTACTACCGCAACGGGGGAATCCTTCCCTACGTTCTAAGGCAGTTGGTCTAGCTCACCTGGAGATTTTCAGCTCGAACCTCATAGGCTTTGGGGGTGTCAATGCTGGAGCGTATTAACCACCCGCGTGACCTCGATGGTCTGACGCTCGAGGAACTAGAAACCCTCGCGGCAGACATTCGTGAGTTCCTCATCAGAGAAGTCGCGCAGTCGGGTGGTCACCTCGGCCCGAACCTGGGGGTGGTGGAACTCACCATCGCTCTGCACCGAGTGTTCCACTCTCCTGATGACCCGTTTATTTGGGACACCGGTCACCAGTCGTATGTGCACAAACTCCTGACCGGCCGTAAAGACTTCAGCAAGCTACGTCAACTGGGAGGCCTCGCGGGCTATCCGCAGCGATCCGAATCAGAACACGACATTGTCGAAAGCTCCCACGCGTCCTCGTCGCTCAGTTGGGCCGAAGGCATTTCTCGCGGATTCCACGTGTCAGGGAAAAAGAATCGCCACGTCATTGCCGTCGTAGGTGATGGTGCTCTGACTGGGGGGATGACCTGGGAAGCACTGAACAACATCTCCGACGACAACAATCGCAACTTAGTCATTGTTGTCAACGACAACGGACGCTCCTATGCCCCCACCATTGGCGGGATGGCCCGATTCTTGGGTTCGGTGCGGACTCGACGCAGCTACCGCATTCTGCGAGGCGGGTCCGAGACACTCTTCGGTCTCTTCGGCGCCCCCGGCAAGGCGCTCTATCGCGGCATTCGCGGGGGAGTTCGCGGGTTTGTGTCTCGCTTTGCCAATAATGAGGCGCTGTATTCCAACCTCGACATCAAATATGTGGGACCGATTGATGGGCACAACCTCGGCGACCTCGAACGAGCCCTGCAACAGGCAAAGTCCTACCGCCAACCGGTGATTGTTCACGTCATTACCGAAAAAGGTCGCGGCTACGAGCCCGCGAGAAACGACGAAGCAGACCAGTTCCACGCGGTCGGCCAAATCGACCCCGCCACTGGAGAGTCTGTGAGCTCCAGTAGTGCGCTGGGCTGGACCGACGTGTTCGCACAGGCCATGGTCGTTGAAGCGGAGAAGAACGACAAGGTCGTCGGAATCACGGCGGCCATGCTCCGCCCCACGGGGTTGTATGACATGTCGAAGAAATTCCCCAACCGAGTGTTTGATGTGGGAATTGCCGAACAGCACGCCGTGGCGAGTGCCGCTGGCCTGGCTTACGGAGGACTACATCCCGTCGTCGCGATCTATGCGACATTCATTAATCGGGCCTTTGACCAAGTGCTGATGGACGTGGCTCTGCATAAAGCCGGTGTGACCTTTGTGCTTGACCGCGCTGGAGTCACCGGCCCGGACGGGGCGAGTCACCACGGAATGTGGGACTTGGCCGTGTTGCAGGTAGTGCCGGGTATCCGCATTGCCGCCCCACGCGATGGTGAACGCCTCGCGGAAGAACTTCACGAAGCCATTGGTGTGGACGATGCTCCCACCGTGATTCGCTTCCCCCGAGGCTCAGTATCGCCCGAACTTCCCGCTATCCGTCGCACCCAAGACGGCGTCGATGTGTTGCGCGAGGCTGCTCATAAAGACGTCCTGATTGTGGCGGTAGGGGCGATGGCGTCCCTCGCCCTGGAGGTGGCATCGCGCCTCGCCGATCAGGGAATCGGTGCCACCGTTGTCGACCCCCGCTGGGTGGTCCCTGTTGCCGGGAGCATTGTCGAGATGGCGCGCGACCACCGCATCGTGGTCAGCATTGAAGATGGAACCCGGGTCGGGGGAGTGGGAACACGGATTCGCCAGGAGCTTCGCCGCGCCGGAGTGGACACCGCAGTAGACGAAATCGGCCTGCCCGATGAATTTCTCGACCACGGCTCGAGAAACGAAATTCTCGCTCACGCGGGTTTGACAGCCCAAGATATTGCGCGAAACCTGGTAGCCCAAGTGCTGGGAAAGAAAGTTCCCATCGCCCGCCCACTGCCCGAAGAAAGTGCCTCTCACGAGGAGTTTGAGCGAGCCTCATCGCCGGAGGCCGACCAAGAGCGCTAAGACGCGACTGTGTTGAGATGCTCCGCGTGGGCAAACGCCTCAATCAGGAGTGGAACCGCGATGTCGCGTTGCCACCGACGCGCGCCCAACTGTTGGAGTTGCTGGTCAATGGCCACAGCCGAATGTGGGTCCTGAGGTTCCCAACACAGTCGCCTCAAATGCTCCGGAGTCAAAACATTTTCCGCGGGAATGTCTAGACGCTCCGCCTCGCGGGTGAGTAAATCTCGCCCGATCACAAAACGTCTATACGCCTCGGGCGCCCGGTCAGACCAGGCGCGCGGCGGGGGAAGTGAGTCGCCGGGTGCTTTCGTGGACGGCAGGTCGTCGGTAGTTTGCCCCCGCTGTATCGCCTCCCACCAGCGGTCCGCTTCTTTTCTGCTCGCGCGCCCGTGGAAGTTTTCTAAGCCCAAGAGCCCTTGGAGAGACGAAGGGTTCTTCACCGCCGCGTGAACAATCGAGCGGTCGGGAATCAATCGACCTGGTGCCACATCGAGCTGCTGTGCGAGTTCCTCTCGCGACAACCACAGCTCGCGGGCGACCGCGAGAGCCCGAGCGCCTCGAACCTGATGTAGGCCGGAGAGTCGACGCCACGGCTCTTTCCGCGGCACAGGTGGGTCTTCGGTGATGATCGCGTGAAATTCTTCTTCCGCGTAGCTCCACTTTTGTGCCTCGGTGAGTTGACCGAAGAGCTCATCGCGAAGGTCGGGTAGTACTTCCACATCGAGCGCGGCGTAATGCAGCCACTCTTCCGGAAGCGGCCGGGTTGACCAGTCGGCCGCGGAGTGTTCCTTCGCGAGACTCATTCCCAAAAGATCCTCCACAGAACCCTGAAGTCCCACCCGAGCAAGACCCGCGATGCGCGCGGCCAATTCGGTGTCAAAAAGGCGCTGAGGTTCCATGCCCACTTCCCGCAGACTGGAAATGTCCTGTCGAGCGGCATGCAAAATCCACTCCTCCGAGCCAAAACGGTGGGTGAACTCCGAGAGATCAGGCAGTTCCAACGGGTCGACTAAATAGTTAGTCGTGCCCCTCCGGTAGACCTGGACGAGGTAGGCGCGGGGAGAGTAGCGAAAACCACTAGCGCGCTCGACATCGATGGCGAGAGGCCCAGAACCCTGAGCCAGTGACTCGAGAGCGATGGACCACTCGTCGGCCGAACGGATGAGTTCAATACCGTGTCGGGGCCGGTCGAGCCGAGTGAGTTGACGGGGTTCTACCTCACCCATTAGCGATTGCGACCGGCACGAAGCGCGGTGACTCCCTCAGCCTCAGGGGGGAAACCCGCCAACATGCACACAAATTCGCTCCACGCCGCGAGGTGGGAGGCGAGGGGTCCCGTCGGTGACCACGAGGCTCGCATTTCGATTTCTGTCCCCACCTCGTCAGATGCGAGTTCACCGAACCCTGTTGAAATGATGGTGCTCGAGGTTCCAGCCGCTCGTTGATACTGCGCGCCAGATGCCTCTAGCGCGTCGGTGAGCCACGTCCACGCCACCTTGGGCAGGAAGGGGTCTTCGCCCATTGCCTGCTCCAGCGGGGCTTTGGCAAAACAGACCATTCGAAATCGACCGGACCAGCCGTCTGGCTCGCTCGGGTCGTAGAGAACGACAAGACGAGAAATTCCGTGGTCACCACCCGCCTTGGGATCCACCGTTGCCGACCATGCCACCGCATACGGGGCAATGCCCTCGGGTGCAGGAATCTCCGCCACGTCTAATTCGTCGCGGAAACGAAACGCCGACGTATCACCCAAAGCGTTCTGAAACTCTTGGGGCAATCCGCTGTGGTCGGTAGGACTCATAGCTCAAGGGTAAGCCGGTGTCACAATCGGTGTGGTAAGCGCGCCGGGGTGTTCCTATCGCTCGATCCGGAGATACCGGAAATACAGGGATTTCAGGTCGTCGGTGAGGACGTGTTGAGCGGACCACTCGCCCCACTGGGCTTGCCACCACGGCAGCGGCGGATGATTTTCTGACAGGGGTGGCCCTGTCAACGTCATGCACACTTCATCGAGCACGCCGGTGTGGGCGAATGCTTCGGCAACACTGCGCCCACCCTCCACCAAGATGTGGTGGTAGGACAAGTCGCTCAGTACTCCGAGGATGTCCTCGGCCGACATTTTCTCGCTGTGCCCCACCTCGCTGTGTGAGGCAACACCTTCGGGAAAGAACGAACGCGGGTCAGATTGGGGGCTCGGTCCGGTCAGAATCATCACACCACCGGCGCGGAAGCTTGCCTCGGTGACCTTGTGGTCTCGAAGATCTCCGCTCGAGCTGAGGACAACCAGAGGCGCGTGAGCGGGAATGGGTACCGATTCGGAGCGCACCGTCTGCGCTCCGCACACCACCGCATCGGCGAGTCGACGTTGGGTGAGCAGAATGGAGCGATCGCCTGGGTTAGAGAGCGAGGTACTCGTGCCGTCAGGTCCCACGAGGCGACCACTGGGGGAGGAGATGAGGGAGAGTCGAACAGACCTCTCACCCTCGGGGCGATACCACTGCTCGAGTGTGGTCGGGGTCTCGACATCATCCAGCGGGAGCATTTCCCGTGGCTCGGGAAACACCCGATAAAGGTTCACGAGGTCTCGGCCACCTGGCGCTGAATTCGTGAGAGCATCCCAGACATCCCCCTCAACCTCAGAAAACTCACCGCCTTGTTTAATCCCAGCGACTGAGGAAAATCTCCCGGGACGGAGAGGATGGCGTCTCGATCGAGGCCTTCTAAGCCGTGAACCAGAATCGAGGCGAAACCGCGGGTCGTGGGGGCTTGTTTCGGGGCCGTGGCATAAACAACCGGCCGGGGGCCGTCCGTGTCGACGTGGATAAACACCGGGGATTGACACTCGACCACTTGTTCCCACGCGTCATCGGGGACCATTCCTTCGGGCACCTCGGGCAACGATTCGGAGAACTCCAAGAGCATCTGGAGTCGATCCGAGACCGAGAGGGCGAGGAAGTCATCGCGAATTTCCGCGAGTGAGCGGGGAAGCTCTCGCGATGATTCGCTAATCTCACTCACCAGCGTGCAGGGACCTCACCGGGTTCACTGCCCTGAACGATGGGGACTCGGACTGCACTGCCCCACTCGGTCCATGAGCCGTCGTAGTTGCGCACGTCCTCGATACCCATCAGGTGGCGCAAAACGAACCAGGTGTGACTGGACCGCTCACCAATCCGGCAGTAGGCAATGACCGGCAGCTCGCCGGTAATTCCGTGGTCGTCGCGGTAGATCTTCTGAAGCTCGTCGAGCGATTTGAAGGTGCCATCGTCGTTGGCTGCCTTACTCCACGGCACACTCGCCGCGGTTGGGATGTGACCGCCACGCAAAGCTCCTTCTTCAGGGTAGGCGGGCATGTGGGTGCGCTCTCCCGAATACTCCTCCGGACTTCTCACGTCGACCAGAGGTTTACCCAGGTGCTCCAACACGTCCTCTTTGAAAGCGCGAAGTGTCGAATCGTCACGCTCGATCACCGGGTAGTCCGTGGGCGCAGGAGTGGGTACCTCTTTGGTGAGCTCTCGCCCCTCGGCAATCCACTTGTCGCGACCCCCATTCACAATCCGCACGTCAGGGTGACCAAAGAGACTGAATACCCACAGAGCGTAGGTAGCCCACCAGTTGGACTTGTCGCCATAGAACACGACCGTGTCGTCGCGAGAGATGCCTTTTTTGGACATGAGTTCGGCGAATTGCTCCCCGGTGAGATAGTCACGCACGACCGGGTCATTCAATTCGGTGTGCCAGTCAATTTTCACCGAGCCTGGGATGTGCCCCGTGTCATAGAGCAGGATGTCTTCGTCGGATTCGACCACGACGACACCGGGAGTGTTGAGGTTCTCCGCGAGCCATTGGGTGCTCACCAACCGCTCGGGGTGGGCGTATTGCTGAAGTTCTGCGGACGGGTCGGCTGCAACCGGCACGTGTTCCTCCCAAAGTGATGGTGTGCGACCGTCTTCTCAGGAAGAGCGGCCGTAGACTGACGAGGTCTATTCTCGCATCGCAATGCTGGAAATCCCCGGGAGCAGGTGAGTTCGCCAGCCATGTCAGCGTCTGCTGTCCTCAGCCGACTCGTGGACCGTCACCCCGAGTTGAGTGTTGCCGCCATGCTCGCCCATTTTGTTCCGCCGGCGCAGTTTGAAAACGCTTCCCTCGACAACTATGTGCCCGATCCGAATTTTCCCTCGCAGGCCGACGCCCTCG
The DNA here is from genome assembly GCA_049416945.1 of Pontimonas sp. Taxonomy (GTDB): domain Bacteria; phylum Actinomycetota; class Actinomycetes; order Actinomycetales; family Microbacteriaceae; genus Pontimonas. The sequence continues at coordinate 24,616 of JBMSHQ010000001.1, forward strand.
AGACCGTCCGCCGGTTCGCGGTGGGCGGCACGTTTCGAGAAAAAAGCGGTTGGTTTTCTCGAGGGAAGAAGTCTGCCGCCGATGATCGACCTGGAATCTACCTTGACGGGGGATTCGGAGTGGGAAAAACGCACCTCTTAGCGGCGTTGTGGCATCTGACCCCGGGGCGCACCTACTACGGCACCTTCATTGAGTTCACCGCACTCGTCGGAGCTTTGGGCTACCGCGGAGCAGTCGATCACCTGAAGGGATCCGCCCTGCTCGCCATTGACGAATTTGAGTTGGATGACCCCGGCGACACGATGGTGATGTCGCGATTGTTGGGAGAGCTTGTGGCGAGCGGCACGCGTCTCGCCGCGACCTCCAACACGCCACCCCATGCCTTAGGCGAGGGGCGCTTTGCCGCAGAGGATTTCCTCCGAGAAATCACTTCGCTTTCTGACAAATTCACGACGGTTCGAATCGAAGGCGAGGATTACCGCCGACGTGACTTCGAGGGTCACGCGGTGAGCTTCACCCCGGGGGACTTGGAGAACATTGCTTCGGCTACACGGGGGAGCATGACCCGAGATTCGTTTGGTGAGGTCATCGCACACCTGGCCACGATTCACCCCAGTCGCTATGTCGGATTGGTGGAGGACCTCGACATGGTCATTCTCGACGAGGTCTATCAGCTTCACGATCAGGCGCAAGCGCTTCGACTGGTGGCGCTGGTCGACCGTCTTTACGACCAACAGGTCGCGATAGCCGCCAGCGGAGTTCCCCTCGATGACGTCTTTGACCAGACGATGCTCTCTGGTGGCTACCGAAAGAAGTACCTTCGCGCGGCCTCCCGAATGATTGCTCTATCCCGGATGGCTCAGTAGCTTCCAGCTCCTCTTCGGGGTCGAGACCTAGACTGGCAGTTGGGCGAAAGGAGCTTCAGCGTGGCAAAAATGACGGCCGTCCCCCGCGGTGTCGGGCGCGAGCGCTATTTGGAGTCGCTGTGGATTGAGCGCATCCTGCGCCAAGAAACCATCGGTGGAGCAATCATTCTCGCGGCAGCTGCCCTCGCCCTCATTGCCGCCAATTCGCCACTAGCTGATTCATATTTTGGTCTCCGCGACGCCTACGTTTCCTTTTCCATTGGCGATTGGGGAGCCAAGATCTCCGTCGGACATCTGACCGCGGATGGTTTCCTGGCGATCTTCTTCTTTCTCGTGGGTTTAGAGCTCAAGCGTGAGTTCGTGGCCGGTGAGTTGCGTAATCCGCGCCAGGCCATCGTTCCCGTTGTGGCCGCCATCGGTGGGGTTATTGTGCCAGCCGCGATTTACCTCTGGTTCACCCAGGGAGTCCCCGAGGCAGGCCGTGGCTGGGCCATCCCGATTGCCACCGATATCGCGTTTGCCCTCGCCGTGCTCGCCGTCGTGGGAACGTCGCTACCGCTTGCGCTGAGAACGTTCCTGTTGACCTTGGCAGTCGTAGACGACCTGATTGGTATCACCATCATCGCCGTGTTCTACACCGACGACATCGATTGGGTGCCGATGGTGGGGGTCGTCCTTGGTCTCGCCGTATTCGGCTTCCTCGCCCAGCGCTACAGCCTGTTTTTCAAAATGCGCCCCGGTGCTGCCTGGGTCGTGCTCTTCCCCATTGGCATCGTGGTGTGGAGCTTCATGTACCAAACCGGTGTGCACGCCACTATCGCCGGTGTCCTGCTCGCCCTCACCGTGCCGGTCAAGCCCTCGGCAAATGACCCTGGTGAGCTCGCGGAGGATCATGGCGAAAGCCTGGCCGAGATTTTTGAGCACCGCTTCCGCCCGCTCTCTGCGGGAATCGCGGTTCCGCTCTTTGCTTTCTTCGCGGCGGGCGTGAGCTTAGGCGCTGCCGACCAATTCCTCACCCTGTTGCTCGATGACGTGACGCTGGGAATCATCTTCGCCCTCATCGTGGGCAAGGCCATTGGGGTGACGCTGGGAACAGCGCTGGTGGTGCTGCTCCCCGGAGTGAAACTTCCCCAGGGTGTGGCATGGATTGACCTGTTGGGTGTGGCTCTTCTTGCGGGAATCGGCTTCACGGTCTCGCTGTTGATTGGTGAGTTGAGTTTTGGCCCGGGAACGCTGCTTGGAGACGAAGCCAAGATCGGAATTCTTTTTGGCAGCCTCGGTGCCGCGCTCCTCGCGGCGCTACTTCTGGGCGTCAGGAATCGTCGTTATCGTGCGCAACTAGCGGATGAGTCTCGAGATTCAAACCGCGACGGAATTCCGGATGTGTTCCAGCAGTCCGAAACACAGTCTTAACACTTCCCGGCCACCGGAAACATGGTCGTAACGCTTTTGTTGCGTTAGTAGAAACGTTTCTCTCCCACACTGGGGTCAGCTGTGGGCACCGTGCACGAGGTGTCCCGGTCCCGTAACTACTTTGAGGGGGAACTATGGATACTGGCGAATTGGCCTGGGCCGTCACCGCCACCGCTTTGGTGCTGTTGATGACGCCCGGCGTTGCCTTCTTCTACGGCGGTTTGGTGAAAGCCAAGAGCGTCGTGAGCATGATGATGATGAGCTTCGGAGCCCTGGCACTCGTTGCTGTGCTGTGGGTGCTATACGGCTTCAACATGTCGGCAGTGGGGTCAACCTGGGATTTCTCGGGCAACCCATTCTCTGACTTCGGTTTAGCCGGCATCGCGACCGACAATGAGTCTTTGATCGGTGCTGCCTTTGGCGCTACCTTTGCCATCATCACCACGGCGCTGATTTCTGGCGCCATCGCCGACCGCGCGAAGTTCGGCTCCTGGATGGTGTTCACGGCACTGTGGTCCACTTTGGTGTACTTCCCGGTCGCAGCCTGGGTCTGGGGTGGCGGTTGGATCATGGGTCTGGGTGACGCGATGGGTCTTCCCTCGGTCATTGACTATGCGGGTGGTACGGCCGTTCACATCAACGCCGGTGCCGCGGCTCTAGCCCTTGCGCTGGTGCTGGGTCGTCGCGTGGTGTTTGAAAAGGGAGCGCACAAGCCGCACAACGTGCCGCTGGTGATGCTCGGCGCCGCGCTGCTGTGGTTCGGCTGGTTTGGCTTTAACGCCGGTGCCGAGTTCCTCAACGACATGGAACTGGTCGGTTTGATTTCGCTCAACACCCTTGCAGCTACTGCGGCGGCCATCCTCGGATGGTTGGTCGTAGAAAAGATCAAGGACGGCAAGCCCACCTCCGTGGGTGCAGCGTCTGGTGCGGTCAGTGGTCTGGTTGCCATTACGCCGGCCTGTGCCAACCTGACCCCGACCTACGCGGTCATTCTGGGAATTGCCGCGGGTGTACTCGCCGCTCTCGCGGTAGAGCTCAAGTACAAGCTCGGTTACGACGACTCGCTCGACGTGGTGGGTATCCACCTCGTCGCGGGAATGATCGGAACCTTGTACCTCGGGTTCTTCGCCACCGACACCGGCCTGTTCACCGGTGGTGACTTCGGTCAGCTGATCACCCAAGCAATCGCCTCGGTGGGCGTCCTGGTCTACTCCTTCGTTGTCGCCCTCGTCTTGGGCTTCGCGATCGAGAAGACCATGGGCTTCCGCATTACCAACGAGGACGAGATTGCGGGAATCGACACCATCGTCCACGGTGAAGAGGGCTACGCCCTCGAGGGCGAGCGGGTCTAACTCCCTCCCCGCGGAAGAGGGGGCCTTCGGGCCCCCTCTTTTGGCGTGTCCCGCTGGCGCTCCCACTACGCTCGATAGGACCATCGTGAAGGGGACAGATGTCGACAACTCGTGAACGGGCACCCGGACGCTCGGGCATGCGGATGGTGTTCGGATTGAGCGTCCTCGTGCTCTACACGGCCTTCATCTTGGTGGTCACACTCTCGCCCGCTCAAATGGACGTCAACTACCAAAACGCCGTGATTCGGCTTCTCGATGCCTTGCACCGAAACGGTGTCCCCCAGTGGTTTGGCTATGGGGAGGTGGAGTTTTTGGCGAATGTGGCCATGTTTGTCCCCTTTGGTTTTTTGGTCGCCATCCTGTTGCCCCAGCGGCTATCGATTCTTACCGTTCTCGTCGGGCCTGCTTTTTCTGGGTTTGTGGAGAATTTCCAGCGGCAGTTTCTCGACGAACGGGTGGCCAGCATTTATGACGTCTATGCCAACTCGGCGGGTGCGATAGGGGGCTTGATAGTGGCCGCCCTGCTTCGAGGCGTGATTCACGCCCGCGATCGTCGGGTCATCGCGCGCGCTATTTGGCAATATGAACAGGGAATGACGCCGACCGGTCGGTAGTGTCAAAGCATCCTTCTACACTGGCTGAAATACAAAAAAGGGGTGTGACATTCCGACTCGAAGCCCGGTGTTGCTTCTGACGTTCAACCGTCCCGACACTACCCAGCGAGTGCTTGACACTGTTGTAGCCGCTCGTCCGTCGGCGGTGTATCTCTTCAGTGACGGGCCACGGTTGGATAACTCCGAAGACGCTGCTTTGGTGGCTGACACACGTGCGTTGATGGATTCGGTCCTCGCCGATCACCCTCAAGTTCACCGCCGCTATATGGAGGACAATCAGGGTCTATTCCGCGGCGTCTCAGGAGCACTTGACTGGTTTTTCTCGAACGTGGAAGAGGGAATCATTTTGGAGGACGATTGTGTTCCTCACCCCGACTTCTTCGTCTACTGCGATGAGCTCTTGGAAAAATACCGGGACGACGAGAGGGTGTGGTGTATCTCGGGGGACAACTCTTTGGAATTGCCCGTCTCTGGGGGTGTCAGCTACGGCTTCATCCGAGACCCGCTGATCTGGGGCTGGGCCACCTGGCGTCGCGCCTGGACCCATTTTGATCGCGACTTCTCTTTTTGGTCAGAAATACGGGGCACCCGAAGAGAAAAAGAACTGTATCCCGATCGCGTCGAACGCAAGATTCGGCGCGGAGTGTTTGATCGCTACGCCAAGGGAATTGATGCGTGGGCATTCAAATGGAAGATGACCCTGCAGTATCACGGGGGATTGGCGGCTGTTCCTCGAGTGAACTTGGTGAGCAACATTGGGTGGAATCGACCAGACGCCACTCACACCAAGGGTGATTCGCTCAAAGCTAATAGGCCCACCTTCCCTATTCTGCCCCTCGTGCATCCCCGCGCAGTGGAGGTGGACCAGGCAGCCCAAAGGGAGTTCGTTGAATCTCGTGGTCTAGGAGTGAAGAAGCATCGGTTGTCCTACAAAGTCGCGAAGGCTGTGGGGCGCGCGAGACGCGCAATGGGAAAGGCTCTTGGACGATGAAGAACAGCGTGAATCGACTCGCTGACGCGGCTCGCGGCGTAGCCATTGGCGCCGCCGAGGTCGTTCCCGGTGTAAGCGGCGGAACGATCGCGCTGATTACCGGCGTGTATGACACCTTGATTGGTTCTGCGGCGACATTGATTCGGGCTATGGCGGGTTCGCTCCGCTCTGCTGGCAGGAGAGAGCGCTGGCAGGAGGTCGGCGCCCTTCCGTGGGCACGCGTGGTCACTATCTTGCTCGGAATGGCGCTAGCGATCGTCCTTGCCGCCCGGATTCTCGAGCCTCTGATTGAGGGCTATCCCGAGCACACCCGCGCCGTATTTCTTGGGCTCATCCTCGCCTCACTCTCGATTCCCCTGAGCATGGCAGGGGGAATCACGAACCCTGGCGCTGCGGTGATTGTTCTGGTCGCGGCCGTCGCTGCTTTTTTCCTCACCGGAATTCCTCCCACTTCCTTTGACTCACCGTCGAGCGTCGTCGTGCTGTTAGCGGCGGCAGTCGCGGTGTGTGCGCTCGTATTGCCGGGGGTGTCGGGCTCATTCCTTCTCGTGGGAATCGGTTTGTATCAACCCACCATCGAGGCGGTGAACAACCGTGATCTCGGTTACTTGGGTGTATTTGCCGCCGGGGCCGTGTTGGGCCTATCGAGTTTTGTGGTGGTTCTCCAGTGGCTTCTCTCCCGCCACCAGAGGGTGACCCTATTGGTGATGGCGGGGCTTATGGCGGGCTCCACGAGGGCGCTGTGGCCCTGGCAGACAGAGGACCGTGTGTTGCTCGCCCCGACAGACAATTGGATCGTCATGGTGGGATTAGCCAGAGTCGGGGTCCTGAGTGTGGTTGGACTGATGCGCTGGGAGAAAGCGCTTGCGCGGCCAGCCTAGGCAGGCTGGAGAGCATCCTCTTTGAGTGAGGTTTTCCACTTCACGAGCGAACGCACCAGCTCACTGGGGTCCTCGGCGAGTTTCTCCATGGCGTCTTCGGGAACCCAATAGTTCACAGCAACAAAAGACCGGACCCGTTCGTTTTCGTCGGAGGCCAGTTGACGCAACACGTCACATGGCGTTTTGGGATTGCGGGCGAGGCATTCGCGCACCGATGCCTCGGGGTCACGAGCAAGAGCCTCGTAAATCTCAGTCGGGGCGTGGTAGCTCAGCGCAACGCTCTCACGGATCTTCTTGTTGGGGTCCTTCGCCATGGTGCGCAGACGACTGATTTTGGAATCCGTCACCGTGGGGGAGAGAAACTGCGCGACAGGCTCATCGCTGCGGTTGTGGTCGACCAGCGATTTCATCTGCTCGCGTTGCGGAGCTGTGTTGAACCGAATGCACGACATGACGCTTACGGTAGAACACGGGCGGCGACGACGCCATCCGCCACGCGCGAGACGCACGTAGTTTTCAGTCAATTCTGAGCTTCCTGCTCGCAATAGGATGAGCACGTGGCGGAGGATGGCGCAATATCCAATCGGGTGTTCACTATTCCCAACATCATCAGCTTCGCCCGACTTCTCACCATTCCCGTGTTTTTGTGGCTGGTCTACGCGGGTCACGAATTAGCCGGTTTCATCGTGTTGGTAGTCGCCGTATCGACGGACTTTGTAGACGGGCTGGTGGCTCGCAAGCTCAACCAGATATCCAGGCTGGGGATGTTTCTCGACCCCTTGGCTGACCGGCTGTTTATTGCAGCAGTCGTTGTCGCACTCGCCATCCGCGATGTGGTGCCGCTGTGGCTCGTGATTCTCGTCGTTCTGCGCGATGTCCTTCTCGGCATCGGTGCAGCGATTCTCAGTAGGTATGGCGCGGGAGTGTTGCCGGTGAAGTGGATGGGCAAGTGGGCGACCTTTGCGCTTCTCGCCTCTCTACCACTGTTTTTGTTGGCGGCGCTGGTGCAGCCGATCGAAGTGGTGGTGGTTCCTTTTGCCTGGGCTGTGGCTCTTGCGGGTACGGTCCTCTATTGGTGGGTGGGGTTCATTTATCTCTTTGATGCGCTTCGTATTGTCCGCGAATCTGGTTCTGAGCACCCCTCCGATTCCGCTACGCTGAAACCCACGAAAGTGGGGTAGGCAATGTCGGATGATCTCAACGCTGAGAACACACCTGACGCCTCAACCACCCAACGATTTGGTCCCGAATTCAAAGAACAACTCCAGGGCCTTGAGGGTGGTCTGAGCCAGGAGGAGCAGGAAATTGTTCACGCCCTCCCGGCTGGGTCGGCTCTGTTGATTGTCCGTCGTGGCCCGGCGGTAGGCGCGCGTTTTTTGCTCGATCAGGACAGGACGGTTGCAGGCCGCCATCCTGATGCCGATATCTTCCTCGACGACGTCACCGTCTCTCGGCGTCACGCGGAATTCGTGCGTCATGGTTCATCTTTTGAGGTGCGTGACCTCGGTTCGCTCAATGGCACGTATTTTGATGGGGTGCTGATTGACCAGGCTCTGCTGCACGAAGGAGCAGAGGTCCAGGTGGGGAAGTTTCGCATGACGTTCTACCCATCCCCATCCGATAACCCGGATCGAGGGTCGTAGGTGGCGGCCGCTCGCGCGGCCAGTGTGCGCTCCAGCGCTGGCCAGAGTCTTTTGTCAATTGGGCAGGTGCTTCAGCGTCTCACCGGCGAGTTTCCGGACCTCTCGCCGTCCAAACTGAGGTTCTTGGAAGACCGAGACCTAATCAAGCCCGGACGCACCCCCGCGGGTTACCGCACCTATTCCACCCAGGATGTGGAGCGCCTGCGCTTCATTTTGGGCGTTCAGCGAGACCACTACTTGCCGCTGAAAGTCATCAGGCAGTATCTCGACGATATTGACGCGGGCTTATCGCCTGAGCTCCCCGGGGTCACCAAGTTGGTGCAGACAACCGTGGTGGGTCGCGTGGGTGCGCTCGAGAAGAAAGAGCTGTGCGAGAAAGCGGGGGCAAGCGTGGCGTTGGTTGACGAAGCCATCGCCCAGGGCCTCATCCCGGCAGGGAAGCTGTTTGACCAGCACCATCTGAGAATCGTTGAGACGTTGGTCTCGGCCAATCAGTTTGGTGTCACCCCTCGCCATTTGCGGGGACTGTCGCTTCAGGTGGAGCGCGAAGTGGACCTGGTCGTGCGTGCGGTGGGTTCGCATCGCTCGTCCAACCCCAGGCAGCAACGCTCGGCGGGGGAGGCGCAGCGAGAGCTCGCCGAAGTCGTCGGAACACTCCGATCGGTCCTTATGCGCCAGGCCCTTGACGGGCTAGAGTCGTAGGGTCGCTCGTACGACACGCCCGGAGTAGTGACTTCGGGGACAATCCGGTTTTCTGCTGGCAGGCCAGTAGTGTTGGTGGGCACGCTTAACCATCAACTAGAAGATGAAGGTTGGGTTTCGATGGACGAGACACGAATCAGCGCGGGGGAGTACCCCGGAGAATTGCTGTTCACCGATGGGCTTCCCGAGCTCGATGACGAGCACGGTTACCGAGGCCACGTGGCTGCCGGCGCTGCAGGCATCAGCTACCGCCAACTGGACTACTGGGCCCGCACCGGCCTGGTCGAGCCCACTGTGCGCACCGCGTCCGGGTCGGGTAGCCAGCGTCTCTATGGGTTCCGCGACATTCTTGTTCTGAAATTGGTCAAGCGACTTCTTGACACCGGAATTTCGCTTCAGCAGATTCGCGTCGCAGTCGAACAGTTGCGCTCAAGTGGTGTCAGTGATCTCGCTCAGACCACGCTGATGAGCGACGGAGCGAGCGTGTATTTGTGCACGTCCAACGATGAGGTCATCGACTTGGTCTCCCGCGGACAAGGAGTATTTGGTATCGCCGTAGGCAAGGTGCTGCGCGAGGTGGAATCGACTCTGGTCAGCGCTGAAACCGTGGATGCCACGGTGGATCCGCGGGATGAGCTCGCCGCGCGCCGCAACCAGCGCGCGAGCTAGGCAGCAGCCGAAAGGTTCGACTGAATTCGCTGCAGGAGCGAACTGAACGTCCTTGCGGCTTCTTCTGCGCTTTCCCCCGGCCACAGGTGAATCGGTGTTGCAGAGCCCTGAGCTTGCTGCAGGACCACCCGCTCCGTCATTGCGGGTTCCATCACCGCCGAGCCAAACATCTGACGCATCTCATCAATACGGAACTGGTGCTCCACCGATTGCGGGCGCACCCGATTGACGATCACACCCAGAGGCTGCAAGCGAGGAGACACGACGCGGCGGAGCTCCTCGACCGCCCGGAAAGCGCGCTGGGTCGCAGCGACAGAGAACAAACTCGGTTCGGTAATCACCACAACCCCGTCGCTCGCTGTCCACGCCATCCGAGTGAGCCCGTTGAGCGAGGGCGGGCAGTCAATCAACACGATGTCGTATTCAGACTCGACAGCAGCCAACGCCTCTTCGATACGCCAGATTTCTCGTTTGGTGAGAAGGGGAGTGTCAAACTGCATTGAGGCGGGAGAGCCCAGGAGCAGATCGACCTGGCCAGAGTGGTTCTTCGTCCAGCCACTGGGCACAATGGCCTGTCTCACTTGCTGAGGGCGGGGGTTTTGCAGGACATGGGCAAGGCTTAGGTGGTTTCCCACCACGACGTCCATTCCGGTCGAGGCGTCTGATTGGGGGTCAACGTCAATCACCAGGGTGCGAAGCCCCTTAGCGAAAGCTGCAGATGCCAATCCGAGGGTTACTGTCGTCTTCCCGACGCCGCCCTTGAGCGAACTGACACTGACCACGCGCATTTGCTCAAGCATAACCTCACTAGGCTAGAAGCTCACGACCTGGCACGGGGCGCCAGGTGTTGGGGCCATTGGAGGGGGCGTTTCGTGTTTGCCAAAATCCTTGTCGCTAACCGCGGGGAAATCGCTATTCGTGCCTTCCGCGCGGCCTACGAGCTGGGTGCGAAGACGGTCGCGGTGTATCCCCACGAGGACCGCAACTCTTTGCACCGGATGAAAGCTGACGAGGCCTATCTGATCGGCGAGAAGGGCCACCCTCTTCGGGCCTACCTCGATGTCGACGAAATCATCCGTGTGGCCCTTCATGCCGGAGCAGACGCCATTTATCCCGGTTACGGGTTTCTCAGTGAAAACGCTGAGTTGGCGAGAAAAGCCGAAGAAAATGGGATTGCCTTCATTGGCCCTCCCGTGTCTGCCCTGGAATTTGCCGGAAACAAGGTGACCGCCAAAGACACGGCCCGCGCAGCGGGAGTTCCGGTTCTGGCGTCCAGCGAAGCCACCACTGACATCGACGCCTTGATTGCTGCTGCCGATGAAATCGGCTTCCCCGTATTTGCCAAAGCTGTCGCCGGCGGTGGCGGCCGGGGCATGAGGCGGGTTGAGAAGCGGGAGGATTTGCGTGCTGCGCTAGAGGCCGCCATGCGAGAAGCCTCAACGGCGTTTGGTGATGACCGGATGTTCATCGAACAGGCCGTGGTGAGACCCCGTCACATCGAGGTTCAGATTTTGGCTGACGCCACGGGTGACACGATTCACCTGTTTGAGCGGGACTGTTCGCTTCAACGCCGCCACCAAAAGGTGATTGAAATTGCCCCGGCGCAAAACCTCGACCCGGCGGTCAGAGAGAAAATGCTCGCCGATGCCGTCGCCTTTGCCCGTTCGGTGGGTTATGTGAATGCCGGCACGGTCGAATTCCTGCTCGACACCGCCGGACCTCGGGCGGGGGAGCACGTGTTCATCGAAATGAACCCGCGCATTCAAGTCGAGCACACTGTGACGGAAGAAATCACCGATGTGGATTTGGTCCAGTCGCAAATGCTGATCGCGTCGGGTTCGACACTGAGTGAATTGGGGCTCGCACAGGATTCAATCCAGGTTCGGGGTGCGGCTCTGCAGTGCCGAATCACCACCGAGGACCCCAGCCAAGATTTCCGCCCCGACACCGGAAAAATCACCACCTACCGCTCACCAGGTGGAGCGGGGGTGCGTCTCGATGGCGGAACTGTCAACCAGGGCGCCCAGGTCTCGCCCTACTTTGATTCGATGCTCGCGAAAATGACCTGCCGGGGACGTGACTTCTCCCAAGCGGTGCGTCGGGCTCGCCGGGGCTTGGCGGAGTTTCGGATCAGGGGTGTTCACACCAATATTTCCTTCCTGCAAGCCGTATTAGATGACGAGGCGTTCATTGCCGGCGACGTATCGACGTCATTTATCGACGAACGACCCGAGCTAATCGCGCATCGCCCCAGCAAAGACCGGGGAACCAAGCTACTCACTTGGCTTGCTGACGTCACGGTGAACCAGCCCTACGGTGACGGTTCGGGCCTCGTGCGACCGAGCGTGAAGCTACCCGCATTCGATGCTGAAGCAGCAGCCCCGGATGGTTCTCGACAGCGCTTAATGGCCGTGGGCCCGGCTCAGTTTGCCCGAGAGCTACGAGAGCAAAAAGCACTCGCCATTACCGATACGAGCTACCGTGATGCCCATCAGTCGCTGTTGGCGACGCGGGTGCGGAGTAAAGACCTGGTCGACGTCATGCCTGCTGTGGCGCGGCTTACCCCGCAGCTACTCTCGGTGGAGGCGTGGGGTGGTGCTACTTACGACGTGGCGCTTCGTTTTCTCGCGGAAGACCCCTGGGAGCGCCTATCGAAGATGCGTGAGGCGCTGCCCAACATTGCGATTCAGATGTTGCTTCGAGGGCGAAACACCGTGGGGTACACCCCCTATCCCACCGAAGTGACGGAAGCGTTTGTGCAAGAAGCGTCCGCGACGGGTATCGACATTTTCCGCATTTTTGATGCCCTCAACAACGTTGACCAAATGCGCCCCGCAATTGACGCGGTTCTTGCAACGAACACGTCGATTGCCGAGGTCGCGCTGTGTTACAGCGGAAACCTTCTGGATCCCGCGGAGGACTTGTACACCCTGGACTATTACTTGCGCCTCGCCGAGGACGTGGTGAAAGCGGGTGCCCACATCATCGCGATCAAGGACATGGCTGGGCTGTTGCGTGCGGAGGCCGCAGAAAAGCTCGTCCTGGCGCTGCGCGAGCGCTTCGACCAGCCCGTGCACCTGCACACCCACGACACGGCAGGAGGGCAGTTGGCAACCCTTCTCGCTGCCTCTCGGGCGGGCGTTGACGCAGTCGACGCTGCGTCAGCAGCGCTGTCCGGAACCACAAGCCAACCGTCTCTCTCCGCACTGGTGGCAGCCCTTGAGCACACCGAGCGTGATTCAGGGCTCTCGTTGGATGCGGTGGGATCGCTCGAGCCCTATTTCGAAGCAGTTCGGTCGATGTATCGCCCCTTCGAATCGGGGTTACCTGCCCCCACCGGTCGGGTGTATCACCACGAAATTCCGGGAGGTCAGCTCTCAAACCTCCGCCAGCAGGCCATCGCCTTGGGTCTCGCCGACCGGTTTGAGGCAATCGAAGACTGGTATGCCGCGGCCAATCGAATTCTCGGTCGACCCACCAAGGTGACTCCCTCGAGCAAGGTGGTCGGTGACCTCGCGCTGCAGATGGCTGCAGCCGATGTTGACCCAGCTGACTTCGAAGCTCACCCCGAGCGCTACGACATCCCTGACTCGGTCATCGGATTTATGGCGGGGGAGTTGGGCGACCCACCTGGGGGTTGGCCCGAACCATTCCGTTCCAAAATTATGAGCGGACGTCCTGCCTTACCGGAGCCTGCGGGGCTAGAAGAGAGCCAACTGGGGACCCTTCGGCAACCCGGCCGAGAGCGTCAAGCTCTGCTCAATGAGCTACTATTCCCTGCCCCCACCAAAGAATTCCTTGCTAACCGTGAGCAGTATGGCGATCTCTCCGTCATTGACACACTGGATTACCTCTACGGCCTGCGGGTAGGCGAAGAGACCATCGTTTCAGTCGAGGAAGGCGTTGATCTTTACGTCGAACTCGAAGCCATCAGCGACGTCGATGACCGGGGTATGCGCACGGTATTGGCGAGCCTCAACGGCCACACCAGGCCCCTTACCGTCCCCGACCGCAGCGTGAGTGTGGATATCCCGACTGCCGAGAAGGCGGACCCCACTCAGCCAGGCCACGTCCAAGCGCCGTTCGCCGGGGTGACGACGTTGAAAGTCCAGGTCGGCGACTCTGTGGAGGCCGGCGCAGTCGTCGCCACGATTGAAGCGATGAAAATGGAAGCAGCCATTACAGCGAATGTCTCCGGTGTCATCGAGCGACTCGCGACCGCACAGACCCAGGCGGTTGAAGCCGGTGACCTGTTGGTGGTCATCGCTGGCTCGGGATAGTCTTCCTTAGCTGCGGTGCGGCGCGTGCGGCGCTAAATCCGGTTTAGTATCTGTCTATGAGTTGGAGTGTGAATGCATGGCCCGTTGGTCTAAAAAGTCTGCTGAAACCCCAGCGCCCGACGAAGAGCCCCGCGTGAGCGAGAATGACGAGGTCGTTTCGGCGGCTGATTTAGACGACGAGGCAGTCGACCCCACCGCAATCGAGAGCGATGAGGTTCAGAGTGTCGCGGTGGCCGTTGCCACCGACACCCTCTACCAACGCCGAAGCGAAGGGGTCAGTGAAAGCCCTGAGCCCAGTGCGATGCTCACCGAAGACCGGCTGTTGGATAAGAAAAAAACGGCCGATGTGCCCCAAGGCTTCTTCCAACGGTTGCTCTACGAACTCTCCTTCCACCTCATCAACGTGGGGGACTCCCGAAAGGTCCGCGCCTATAAGGCGATGAGTCGACGAATCGCAACACCTTTTGAAAGTGGGGCGCGGTTTGTTCCTGTTCTCACCCGCAAAGGCGGCGTAGGTAAGACCACGGTCACCACGCTGTTGGGTATGGCTCTCGCGGAAGTTCGAGATGACCGAGTGGTGGCAATGGATGCGAACCCTGACCGTGGAACCCTCGCCGAACGTGTTCCCCGCTCTACTCAGGCGACCGTGCGCGACGTCGTGAAATTGGCCGCCGGTATCCACGGCTTCACCGATTTTGTGGAGCTCGTGTCAAAAGACAAGACCCGCCTGCATGTTCTTGCCTCTGACACCGACCCGCTTCTTTCGGAAGCGTTCGACGAGGACGACTACAACGTGGTGGCTGATCAAGCAGCTCGCTTCTACTCGATTGTCCTCACCGACTGTGGAACGGGCGTTGTCCACTCGGTGATGAAGCCGACCTTGGAGCGGGCGAACGGTCTTGTGATTGTCTCTGGTGGCAGCATCGACGAAGCTCGTTTGGCGTCTGAGACCTTGACCTGGTTGGAAGCAAATGGCTGGGCGGACTTGGTGAAGAACGCGGTCGTGGCGCTGAACACCGCCACCCAAGGCACCAACGTGGTCAAGCTCGACGAGATCGAGGAACACTTCCTCTCTCGTGTGCGCGACGTGGTGAGAATTCCCTACGACCCCATGTTGGCAGCGGGTTCGGTCATTGAGTGGGACAAACTCAGCCCACTGACCCGTGAATCCGTGAGAGAGCTCGCTGCTCTCGTCGTGGAGGGGATTGCCGAGAGCACCGAGGCCTAGGGCATGTCGGTTCGCCCGATTCGTTTCTTCGGAGACCCCATCTTGCGAAGCCCGTGTGACCTGGTAGAACCATCGAGTGAGCGGGCGAAGCTCTTGGTAGACGACTTAATTGACACGGTGAAAGAGCCCGGTCGTGCGGGTGTGGCGGCTAACCAAATCGGCGTGGGATTGCGCGCGTTTAGTTACAACGTTGACGGTGAGGTCGGCTACGTCCTGAACCCCGTGCTCGAATCAGTAGACGGCGAGCCAGAACTTGTTGACGAAGGGTGTCTCTCTGTTCCGGGCTTGAGTTATCCGCGCCGGCGCTATCCACGCGCCACGGTAAGAGGGGTTCTTCTCGATGGTTCGGAAGTCACCCTGAGCGGAGAGGGGTTGATGGCACAAGCTCTTCAGCACGAATGTGATCACTTAGATGGCCACCTCTATATCGAGGGTCTCGAACCCGACACTAAGCGCGAGGCGATGGCCGCGATTCGCGAATCAGAGTGGTTTCAGCGCCCCTAATCACACCACGGTGGTGATGGGTTCCGTGCCCGCCCCGGCGTAGAGGGCCTCAATTTCTGCAGCGAAGTCATTCAGAATCACCTGACGCTTGATGCTCATTTTCGGAGTGAGATGTCCGGTGGCTTCGGTGAGTTCGACCGGCAGGATGTGAAACTTTCGAATCGATTCTGCCCGCGACACTCTCTCGTTTGCCGCATCAATGGCGCGTTGCACCTCTTCCAGCACCACTGGGTGCCGCGCAGCTTCAGAGAGTGAGAGAGTCGCTTCCACGCCGTTATTTCCCAGCCAGGTGGGCAACATTTCGGCATCGAGGGTAATCAGGGCTGAGACGAAGGGCTTCTTGTCACCTGCGACCACCACCTGAGAGATGATGGGGTTCGCTCGTATCGGGTCTTCCAATTGGGCGGGGGCCACATTCTTACCTCCCGCGGTGACGATGATTTCCTTTTTTCGCCCCACGATGCTGACATAGCCCTCATCGTCGATGGAGCCGAGATCTCCGGTACGGAACCAGCCATCGTCGGTGAATGCCTCAGCGGTCGCTTCTGGGTTGTTCCAATACCCCTCGAACACGTTGATTCCTGTGACCTGAACTTCGCCATCTTCCGCGATGCGAAGCCCCACTCCGGGGAGGGGCGGGCCCACCGTTCCGATTTTGAATTTGTCCACCAGGTTGATGGTGGCCGGCGCTGTGGTTTCTGTCAGTCCGTATCCTTCCAAAATGCGGATGCCCATCGATCGGTAGAAGTGCCCCAGCCTGGGGCTTAGCGGGGCGGAACCGCTCACCGCGTACTCCACGCGTCCACCCATGGCACTTCTCAGTTTGCTCAGCACCAGCCGATCAAACACAGCAAACTTCGCTCGGAGAGCAAACGGAACGTGCCCGCGGTCAAGCGCTTGAGAGTAGGCCACAGCGGTCTGTGCCGCCTTGCGGAAAATGGCCCCTTTTCCACCGGACTCGGCCTTCTGCTCTGCTGAGTTGTAGACCTTCTCAAAAACCCGGGGGACGGCAAGCAAGAAAGTGGGTTTGAAAGAGCCAAGTGATGGAAGAAGCTGCTTGGTGTCAGCTTGGTGCCCGATTTTCACACCACCAGACACGGCGAGCACGGAAATATAGCGGGCAAAAATGTGCGCGGTGGTGATGAAGAGGAGAGTGGACGAGCGCGTATTGACGACGTCGCTCATCGCGACTTGAGCGTTACGCACCAGCTCCACAAAGTTTGAATGAGTCAAGACGCAGCCTTTGGGCATCCCCGTCGACCCTGAGGTGTAAATCAACGTGGCGATGTCTGAACCCACCGCGTGGCGGCGGCGCTTTTCCAAATCCGCGTCGCTCACGGCAGTCCCTGATTGAGAGAGTTTGTCCAAATCACCCAGGTCGACTTTCCACACCTGGCGGATGCGAGGCAGTTCACTGCGTACTTCGTCAAACCGGGTGAAGTGTTCAGCGGTTTCGACAATCAACCACGTGGCTTCCGAGTTGTCCAAGGTGTACTGAATTTGGGCGGGGGCGCTGGTTTCATAAATGGGCACCAGGATGGCTCCCGCGAACCAGGCCGCGAAATCCACGAGTGTCCATTCGTATCGGGTCTTGCACATAAACCCAATGCGGTCGCCGGGCCCTACCCCAGCATCCATCAGTCCCTTGGCGAGAGCGACGACTTCGTTGTAAAACTGGCGGACTGTCTTCGTGCTCCAGCCGCCCTCGCCGTTGGGCAGGGCGAAGAGTTCGAGCTCGGGTGTGAGTCGGAGCCTGTCGAGGAGCAGGTCGGTGGTGTTTGCATCGGGATCGGCAGGGACCACCGCGGGGACGTGTATCTCGCGCACGCTTACTCCTTTGTGAGCGTCCAACAATTTTGTTCACCCTACTGGCATTTGGTGCCTCTTCGGGTCCCATCCTTGTAGGCCATCGACTATTCGACACTCCCCAGGGGTATTGGAGCCGTTAGCCTTGTCCCCGGAGGTCGACACGTGTCTTTCTTTTACTGGTGGCTCAAAAACGGGGTTCTCGGACCCATCATGGCCACGGTGTTTCGCCCCAGGATCACCGGCCTAGAACACGTTCCGCGCGAAGGGGCGGCGATTATTGTCTGTAACCACCTGTCTTTTGTCGACAGTATTTTTCTTCCACTCGCCATTCCCCGGCAGATGACCTTCCTGGCAAAAAGCGACTATTTCACAGGTCGCGGCATCCGAGGCGCCATCGTGAAATGGTTCATGACCTCAGCGGGACAGCTCCCCATTGACCGTAGCGGCGGGAAAGCCTCTGAAGCGTCGCTCAACACCGGGCTGGCGGTGCTAGCGGAGGGACGGGTGTTGGGTATATATCCCGAAGGCACCCGCTCGCCCGATGGTCGGATGTATCGGGGCCGCACCGGGGTGGCGCGAATGGTGCTCGAAGCCCACGTGCCTGTCATCCCGGTGGCGGTTCGCGGAACAGACGATGTGATGCCGCTTGGGGCGAAACTCCCCAAAGTGAAGAAAGTCAGTGTGACCGTTGGTGAACCGATGGACTTTTCCCGATTCGAGGGCATGGAGGGCGACCGGTTTGTGCTTCGTGCGATTACCGACGAGATCATTTACCGGATGAACGAACTGAGCGGTCAAGAGTATGTCGACGTGTACGCCTCGACCGTTCGCAACCAACCCGTAGCGGCGAACTAGCTGATTCGGGGCCTGCCGGGGTTCGGTAGGCTAAGCAGGCTGTCTGAAAGCGCGTGACCACACGGAGAATAATGAACGTCCCCACCATGCTTGACCCCACTGAAGCGAGCGTCGAACCGCAACCCGGCGTAGTGGAAGGGCTCGACCACTGGCGGACTCTTCCCATCAAACAGCAACCCTCGTGGCCGGACGCCACTCAGGCAGAGTCGGTCTTCCAACAGCTCCTTCGGGTTCCGCCTCTGGTCTTTGCCGGAGAGGTCGACCAGCTGCGCCTCAAATTGGCAGAGGTTGCGCACGGACGGGCCTTCCTTCTTCAGGGCGGAGATTGTGCGGAAACGTTTGCGGGGGCGACCGCGGATCAAATCCGTAACCGGGTCAAGACCATTCTCCAGATGGCTGTTGTTCTCACCTACGGGGCCTCACTGCCCATCGTCAAGATGGGACGGATGGCGGGACAGTTCGCAAAGCCCCGCTCGAGCGACGAAGAAACCCGCGATGGTGTGACGCTTCCCGCCTACCGTGGCGACATTGTCAATGGCTACGAGTTCACCGCTGAGTCACGTGCTCACAACCCCGAGAGAATGCTCGAGGGATACCACACCGCTGCCTCGACGTTGAACCTGATTCGCGCTTTTACTCAGGGTGGTTTTGCTGACCTTCGAATGGTGCACAGCTGGAATAAGGGGTTTGCGAAGAATCCTGCCAACCACCGCTACGAGGGGCTTGCGAGGGAAATCGATCGTGCGGTGCGCTTTATGGAAGCGGCCGGGGCAAACTTCGACGAGTTGAAGCGGGTTGACTTCTTCGCCTCTCACGAAGGCCTTTTGATGGACTACGAGCGAGCGATGACCCGCCTCGACTCCCGAACCGGGCTGCCCTATGACACCTCGGCCCACTTCTTGTGGATTGGTGAGCGCACCCGCGACCTCGATGGGGCGCACGTGGACTTCTTCTCGCGTGTTCAAAACCCGATCGGGGTGAAGCTGGGTCCCAGTACAAGTGTTGAGGACATGAATAAGTTGATTGACGTGCTCGACCCGGAAAGGACTCCCGGTCGTCTCACGTTCATCACTCGGATGGGTGCAGGCAAGATTCGAGACGTCTTGCCAGGGCTACTTGAAGCGGTGAAGAGCTCGGAGGCGACACCGATTTGGGTGACGGACCCCATGCACGGCAATGGCATCACCACCCAAACCGGATACAAGACGCGCCGGTTTGACGACGTGGTGGACGAAGTGAAGGGTTTCTTTGAGGCCCATCGCGCTGTCGGTACCCACCCTGGCGGTATCCACGTGGAACTCACCGGCGACGACGTCACCGAGTGCTTGGGTGGCACCCAACAAATCGACGAACTCGGTTTGGAAACCCGCTACGAATCCCTGTGTGATCCGAGGCTGAACCACCAGCAATCGCTGGAATTGGCGTTCTTGGTTGCCGAGGAATTGGCGGGGGCTAGCGCCTAGACAAAACTCCGGATGATCACCAAGGTTCCCAAGGGAACCTGTTGGCCGTCAGCCGGGTCAACGCTGGTGACCCGAGCGAATGGTTCATCCCAGGCTGACTCGGGGTATTCGGAGCGAACTTCAACGGTGAGTCCCAGGGCTTTGAGCGTGTCGACGGCGTCTTTAATGGTGTCTCCGACGACGTCGGGAATGGTGATGAGTTCTGGCCCACGAGACACCGTAATCGTCACGGTGTCACCGGGTCGAAGCATGATCCCCTGGGGTCGCACGTAGTCGATGACGAGGCCTTCCGCGATGGTGTCAGAGAACTGTCCATCACCTCCGACCACACCAATAAGTCCCGCGTCGGAGAGGAGCGCCTCGGCTTCTTCCACCGTCAATCCAGTGACCTGAGGCAACGCGCCGGCGCTCACCACGAGAGTGATGATGGTGCCGGGCTCGAGCTCAGTTCCCGGGACAAGGGCATTACCGTCGGCGTCATTCGCCTCCATCACGGCGTCCTTTTGGGCGGTGTCAGAAAACTCGTAGGTGACTTCGCCCAACTCCAGCCGGGCCTCGTCTACTCGGGCAGTAGCGTCGGTGAGCGAAAGCCCCACCAGCGAGGGCAGCGCGGTGGGCTCAATTCCCATGGAGACCACGATGGTGATTTCGGTACCCTCGAGAACATCGCCCCCTGCTTCCGGAGTGGTACCGACCACGAGGCCGACCGGGATTTCCTCATCGAATGCTTCCTCAGTGGTGTCAGCGACCAGCAGTCCTGCATCGGTCAGCTGGCTTTGTGCTTGGTCGAGAGTGAGGCCTCGCACGTCTGGCACGGCCACAATGGCGGGCCCGCGAGGGATAAATAACCACAGCGCCACCCCGATGGCAGCAATGGCCGCGAGAACAAAAGTAATCCATAGGCCCGGACCCGGGCCACGGCGGGTCGCGGTGGCGACGGGCGCCGGGGCGAGTTCAGCGGGCTCGGAATAATCAGGAACCTCAAGGCCCGCGAAGAGCTCATCTTCGCGGCTGAGCACCTCGGTGGGCATGTCATCAGAATTGTTGACCGCCGGTTGCATCACCTTGGTGTGTTCGATGGTGATGGCTTCGGTTGGAGCCTCTGCGGCCTGACGCTTTGCCAATCGTGGCTCAATCGTGCGGATGTGGTCGAGCAGGGCTCGGGCGTGCGGAGGTCTCTCGTCGGGAGACCTCTTGGTGCACCACTCGACGAGCTCGTCCAATTCAGCCGGCACCTGAGGATTGATGGTGCTGGGTAGCGGCACAGACGCGTTCGCGTGTTGATAGGCGATCGTCACGGCCTGGTCTCCCGTATAGGGCTGTCGACCGGTGAGCATTTCAAAGATCATGATGCCCAGGGCGTAGAGGTCACTTCTTACATCGGCGGGAGACCCAGTCACCAATTCGGGTGAGAGGTACGCCACGGTGCCCAGCAGGGCCTGGCCGGTTTGGGTGTCGTGAGAGGCTGCGCGGGCAAGACCGAAGTCGGCAATCTTGATTCGACCGTCGTCGGCCATGAGAACGTTCTCGGGCTTGAGATCGCGGTGAACAATCCCGGCGCTGTGGGCAGCGTCTAAGCCCTGCAGGATTGCTTTGACCACGTCGATAGTCTGCGCGGGAGTTAGTTGCCCGAAGTCGCGCAGCAACTCCCGCAAGGTGATGCCTGGCAGATACTCCATCACGATGAAGGTGATATCGCCGTCTTGACCCTGGTCAAACACGTTGACGATATTTGGGTGAGCCAGACGTGCTGCCTGCCGTGCCTCTTGAATGAAGCGTTGAGTGAAGTGTTCATCAGCGGCCAAATGCTGATGCATGATTTTCACGGCCACCGGGCGCTCCAGTCGGTAGTCGAGCCCGCGATACACCGCGGCCATTCCACCCCGTGCGATGCGATCCTCGATGAGGTAGCGCTGGTCGATGGTCCGACCAATCAGGGGGTCAGGCGCAGGGGAATTCATTTGATTGGGATTGTATTGGCGAGAGGGGGAGAAACCTTTGAGGCGCTCCCGGGTGGACGTTAGCTCAGTTCGTCAAGCCAGGCCCACGCGCTCGCTTCCCATTTTGCATACGCCTCGGGGTAAGCCGAGCGCTGAACCTTCTGGGCGGCGACGGTGAGCGACATCGACTGCCAGCCCGAGTAGTCCAACAGTCCCCGCGTGCGTCCCGGGTTGGGGTTCGAAGGCCCGCCGAAGAACGCTTTTGTGGCGTAGACCGGGTCCATGATTTGTTCGACCGAACCCCACCCGCTACTCGGGCGCTGCTGGTAGAGGCCCACCGAGTCGCGGTCACCCCAATCAATGTTGCGCAACGACGATTCCTGCATCGCGGTGGCCAGTGCAATCACGATGCCGTAGTCGGGGATGCCAAGGTCGCGACCGACCTGAACGATGATTGAGGCATTTGCACGGCGCGTGTCATTTAGCGGAGTAACTGCGCCGCTCACCGGCTTCGCGGTCGACTCGTCGGAGGAAGATTTCTCGTCGGAGGATTCTTGTTTCTCTTCGGTGACCTTCGGCTGAGGCTTGGGTGTGGCGACAGGCGCGGGTGGGGGAGTGGGTGCTGGGGCCGGTTTGGCTGGGCGCAACTCAGGGGCCTCCGCGATCTGCCAACCGACGGGGTCGCCACTTTGTTCCTGGGGAATGTCGTCAGAGTCGGCTTCTTCTGAGGAGGCATCGTCTTCGACGCTCTCAATCACGTCTTCGGCGGCACTTGCGAAAACAATCCGAGGGGCTGACGGGGACGCATCGACGAGGCGGGGGGCCGTGTCGGTTCGTGTTCCGGGGATCACGAGAGATTCACCCGGGAAAATCTGGTCGCTCGGCTGAAGTTTGTTTGCTCCCGCGAGCGCTGAAACAGAGATGCCGTAACGCTCGGCAACTGCAAGTAGGGTCTCGCCGGCGCGCACAACGTGTAGTTGCTCCCCAGCGCGAGCTGGTGCCATGCCTTTTTCTTTGCCGGGGGCGGTCGTGAGTTTCACGATTTGGCCCTCGTGAAGGATCGAGTTCCAATTCAATCCGTTGAGGGTAAGCAGGAGCGTCGTGGGGATGCCAAACTTCTCCGCCACGGTGCTCAAGGTTTCTCCTCGGCGGACCTTGTAGGTGTCGGGAATGTGTGGTGCCACGGTGCTGACGACGCGGTGAGAAAGCGGCACGAATGCCTGGGAGATTAAGTCAGAAAATGACGTCTTGGCCCGCTGAGTATGAGCGTCGCGATTTCCACTCGCCGAGTCCTCGGCGTAGACCGGAATCGAGCTGGTTACTCCGACGCCGGCAGCGAGGCTCCCGGTCATGAGCAACGGCAGACTATTGCGCAGGGTTTTCGCCGTTGCCTGGCCGACGCCAGTGGCGGGGGGAGTGGGGTCGAAAGGCAACCGTGGAGTGAGTCCCCGGATCACTTCGGGGGCAATTTCTGGCGTGTGCGATTCACCCCAGTAATACCGGTCATCGCGTGGGGTTCTCCCCGTCGATGTGGTGTTGGTGTGTTCGCTCACGTCACTCTCCGCAGGGTCAACAACAGGTGGCGCACTGCCACGCCTCTACGCTGACATACGCTGTGGTCAATGTCAATCAAAGTGACGGGTGTGGCGTGAGTTTACATGTTTGTAACAAACTATGGTCGTCGTGTCGAAATGGCGTCGTTCTTGCTCGTGACACCCTTGTGCTGTGACCGATCAGAGTGCGAAATGGGTCTCTGTCCCCGACGCAGCAGAACAGTGGAACACCACTCCGACGAAAGTGCGGCAACTTCTTGAGGAGCGAGTGCTCTTAGGGTCTCGTCGTAACGGAGTGCTCCAGATCCCACAGGCGCTCCTCTCGGCAGGCCCACTGAAGGACCTTCCGGGCACCATTACCGTGTTGTTGGACGGTGGTTTTTCGGATGACGACGCGCTTGATTGGCTGATAGATGAGAACCCAGCACTGGGCACCACTCCTATAGTCGCGCTTGTGCAGGGTCGAAAAAAGGAAGTGCGACGGCTCGCCCAGAGCCTTGCGGTTTAGGAGCGCCGGGAGACCACGGCGTCGGCGAGACGCCTCAACTCGGAGGCAGCCTCACCATCGAGACGGGCGTGATCGAGAGCGGCGAGTGCGCGATCGGCAGACTCAGAAATAATCTGCTCCACTTGGTCGACAGCCCCCGACTCGGTCAAGGTGGTTTGCATCACCGCAATTTGTTCGTCGGTCACTTCCGGGTTACCGAGCATTTCTTCAAACACCCGGCGGACTCCACTGGACATCGTGGCGGCTGCTAAGGCCACCAACACCGTTCTCTTGCCTTCGCGAAGGTCGTCACCTGCAGGCTTTCCTGTTTCTTTCGGATCCCCAAAGACTCCCAACATGTCATCGCGCAATTGGAAGGCAACGCCCAAAGGAAGGCCGAAAGCCCCCAGGGCGTCTCGCTGTTCGTCACTCGCAGCACCGAGCGCCGCACCCAAACGCAGGGGTGCCTCCATGCTGTACTTCGCTGACTTGTAGGTCACCACGGTCATCGCTCGCTCGAAGCGCTGATCGTTGGGAACAATGGGCCAGCACGATTCCTCGTGAATGTCGAGGAACTGTCCCATCGTGACTTCATTCCACATCTGGTGGAATTCACCTCTCACCGCCGCGATTACCGAGGGTTCGTTGATGTAACTCAGCGCTCGGGTGACCAGTTCTGAGCTCCAGGCGAGGAGCAGGTCACCGACCATCAGGGCAGAGGATTCTCCGTAATGAACGGGGTCCTTATCGAACCCTGATGTGCGATGGCGCTCTTCGAAGTATCGATGCGCGGATGCCTCCCCGCGGCGGGTGTCGGATTTGTCCATGATGTCGTCGTGAACCAAGGCGGCGGCGTGAAACACTTCGAGGGCCGTCGCGAGTATGAATGCCGGGTGGTCCGCAGTGTGCGGAGGCTGTTCTCCATTGAGCCCCGCGATCGCTCGATAGCCCCAGTAGCAGAAGCGAGCGCGGAATCTCTTACCCCCGGCAAGTAACCCCCGCGAATAGTCCACTAAGGGGACGAGGTCTGCCGATATCTGAGCAACCTCGTGCCGCTTAGTGTCGAAGAACTCTTCTAAATGGCCATCAATGACGTCAACGAAACGGAACGATTCAGACACGCCCCTAGCCTATATTCAGCCTTTCCCCTTACACTCAGACACGGTATTCAGCGCAACCAAGGAGTAGCGATGGCTCTGTCCGAACACGAACAGCGTCTCCTCGAGGAGATGGAGCGAAGCCTCTATCAGAACGAGGCAGACGTCGTGTCGACTCTGGGCGCCACCCGCCGCGCCCCCAACTACACCGCCGTCGTGAGCGGAGTAGTGATGGCAGTGATCGGGCTGGCCGTGATGCTGTGGGCTGTCTCCTCGAGCCTCACCTGGTTGGGCGTGATTGGATTCCTCGTGTTGTTTGCCGGCGTAATGATTGCCGTCACAATTCCCGGCCCCGTCACCGAAGCGTCCGTGCGAGGCTCGAGCCGCAGCGGGCGTTCGGCTGGTTCGCTGATGGATCAGCTCAATGAGCGCTGGGATCGCCGTCGCGGAGGCGAATCCCTCTAAGCCTGGAACTAGCTACCGGCCCTTCGGGGCCGGTTTTTTGTTGTGCGGGCGGGGGAGAGCGGTGGAGAAAAAATGAAAAAAAAATCATCAAAATGGGGAAAAGTGGAGCAAAATGGAGTAAAGTGGTGAATACCTCATCGGGCCGGAGAAAGGGGGCGCACCATGTTTCTGGGTACCTACGCGCCCAAGCTGGACGACAAGGGCCGGCTGATTCTCCCCGCCAAGTTCCGCGACGAACTCTCTCGCGGGGTCGTCCTCACCCGTGGACAAGAGCGCTGCCTCTACGTATTTGCCGAATCGGAGTTTGAGCGCCACGTCGAAAAGATCCGCGAAGCACCGCTGACCAGCAAGGCGGGGCGCGACTACCTGCGCCTGTTCCTCTCGGGCGCTTCCGCTGAAGTTCCCGACAAACAATTCCGCGTCACTATCCCTCCGGCGCTGCGTGAATATGCGGGGCTCAACCGAGACCTCACCGTGATTGGGGCTGGCACCCGAGCGGAAATTTGGGACCAGGCCGCATGGGAGGCCTACTACACCGATCGTGAACAGTCCTTCTCGGAGACCGAAGAGGAGGTGATTCCCGGGCTTTTCTAGCCGGCCTGTGCGACTCCCTGCCGTAGCCCTGGGGCACCTTCCCCGGCTCCAGGTCAACGGAGGGGAATCGGACAGGCGGGAGAGAAACAGCAGGCGCCAACGATGATGACCACACACCCCCACATCCCGGTATTGCTCGATCGCTGCATCGAGCTATTGGCGCCAGCGCTCGGCGAGAACGCACTGGTCGTCGACGCCACACTCGGGATGGGCGGTCACTCCGAGGCTCTGTTAGAAAAATTCGAGTCGCTGCGACTTCTCGGAATTGACCGCGACGAAGCAGCTCTCCACTATTCCGAAGCGAGGCTGGAGCGGTTTGCACAGCGCACCCGACTGGTTCACGCTCGATACGACGAACTCGGCACCCTGCTCGACACCGAATTCCCTGGAGAGGCACCCCAGGGAATTCTTTTTGACCTGGGAGTCTCGTCGTTGCAGCTGGATGAGGCCGAGCGCGGTTTTAGCTACCGATTTGATGCGCCCCTCGATATGCGAATGGACGCTCACGAGGATGTTTCCGCTGCCGACCTGATCGCGACACTTTCTGCTTTTGAACTGCAGCGGATGTTTGAGCGCTACGGCGATGAGCCCCTCGCGAGTCGCTACGCCCACGCCATCGTGACACGTCGTGAGGTCGAGCCGATTTCCCGCACCGGCCAGCTCGTTGAGATCATCGACCGCGCTACCCCCGGGGGACACCCCCGCAAGGGCCACAACGCTAAACGGGTTTTCCAGGCGCTGCGAATCGCCGTCAACCGGGAGCTCGAGGTGTTAGAGACCGCGTTAGAGGTGGCTCTCGATCGCCTCGCGGTGGGTGGCCGAATCGTGGTCATGTCCTATCACTCCGGTGAAGACCGCCTGGTCAAGCACGCCATCGAACCACGGACTGTGTCCAGCGCTCCCGTCGACTTGCCCGTGATTCCCGAATCCGATCTTCCGACCTACCGCTGGGTCGTGAAGGGGCCTGAGAAGGCTTCAGACACGGAACAGCAGAACAACCCTCGCAGCCAGTCGGTTCGACTGCGCGCCGCCGAAAAAGTGAAAGGCACCCAACGATGAGCGCTTTGACCGCCAACATTGCCCCCACGGCACGCACGAGCCCTCGGCTTCGAGCCGTGCCACGGGCCCGCACGGCCACCCCGCCGAAGGTCAGCTACGCGGTGGCCACCTTGGTCGGAATCTTCGCCATCCTGGGAGGCCAGCTGATGCTCTCCATAGCTCTGGGCAATGGCGCTTACGCCATCCAAGATCTCGAACGTCAGCTCGCCGAGCGTCACCGCGACCTCAGCATCGTGTCCGAAGAAATCGGGGCGATGCAGGACCCGCAAACACTCGCCAGCTTGGCGGTGTCGCTGGGCATGGTGGACGACGGAGATCCGGCGTATTTGCGGCTGTCCGATGCTCAGGTTCTCGGTTCGGGCGAGCCGGCTGTAGCGGGCTCCACCACTGTCGTAGCGGTCGTCCCTGGAGAGGAACCGACCGATATCTCAGCAGTTGCTACCTCGATTGTGGGACAAGACATCGAGGGTGAGTCATTGTCGGCTTTTGCGGCTCTCAGTGAGGACACTAGTGAGGTGACTGCGGGGGCAATGAACACTCTCGAGGGTGTGGATTCCACAATTCCCGTGGTCGCTGAACAGCCTGCGCCGGCAGCGAAGACGTTCGGCGGAGATTTGCCCTCACCCACCACTCACTAGGACCCGCCTGTGTCACCAGCCCAAATCGCATCCCGTCGCACGATGCGGCGAATGGGTTCGGTGTCACTCATTGTCGCCATTGTGGTGGTGGCTTTTGTCGTCCGCCTGGTCGACATTCAGGTGGTGCGGGCTGCCGAACTGAGTGCTGAGTCTGCGGAGAGGCGCAGCACGACCTCGACTCTGTGGGCAGAGCGTGGGCAGATTCTCGATCGCACCTACCAGGCCCTCGCCGAAAACGCCGACCGCTACCACGTCACCGCGTCCCCCCGACACGTCGCCGATTTCCGCCGCGACGGCGTCACCGTCGCCGTGATGGACGCACTGGCTGAGATTGAAGCGATTACGGGCACACCGGCCGCAGAGATGTGGGCGGCCGTCAGTGCTGACCCCGAATCCAACTTTGCCTATCTCTCCAAAGACGCCACGACCGAGCAGTACCGACAATTACTCGATCTCGATATTCCGTGGATGTATTTCGAGCGCAATGCTGACCGTTTCTACCCCTTCGGCTCGGTGGCCGGAAACCTCACGGGCATGATGGGCGCCGACGGCCCACTCGAGGGTGTCGAATTGAAGTGGGACGAATGCCTCCATGCTTCACACGGTGTGTTGAGCTATCAGCAGGGCGCTGACTACGTGAAGCTCCCGGGCACCACCCAGGTCACCACTCCGGCTGTGAATGGTGGCGACGTGGTGCTCACGATTGATAGTGACCTGCAGTGGTTTGTTCTTCAGCAGCTCGCCTCCACCGGACAATCACTCGGTGCCCAATCAGGTTCCGCCATGGTGGTGGAAGTCAAGACCGGTGAGATTCTGGCCTCAGCCGATTGGCCCACCTTCGACCCCAATGACTTTGCCGACACCCCGCAGTCACACTTGCGGGCAGCGACCTTCACCTCAGCGTTTGAGCCAGGATCGACCTTGAAGTCCATCACGATGGCTGCACTTTTGGAAGAGGGCCTCACCCGCCCCGATGAGGCGTTTAGTGTCCCCGCGACCTATGGGCTTCCCGGGGGGCGCTACATCCGCAATGCCGGTGGTGGCGCGGCGGGAAATCTCACCTCAACCGGAATCCTCAGTCGTTCGTCGAACACGGGAACCGCGTTGCTGGCAGAGAGAATTTCTCCCAAGACGCTCAACCGATATTTCACAGCCTTTGGTTTTGGAGAGCCCACCGCGGTCGATTTCTTGGGCGAACAATCCGGATATATGCAAGACCCCGACAAGATTGACTCCATCACCGTTCACACCCAAACCTTTGGTCAGGGTATGTCGGCCACGATGGCGCAAATGGCGGGGGCTTATCAGGCGATTGCAAACCGCGGCGAGAAGATTCCGCTTCGCCTGGTCTCCGGATGCCAGCACGAAGATGGAACATTCGACGAGGTGAAGAAAGCCCCGCCCACTCGAGTGGTGTCGCAGCGCACTGCCGACCAGGTCATCGCCATGCTCGAAACCGTTCCGCGGGGCGGAACCCTGCAATATCGCGTCGACGTTCCCGGCTATCGGATTGCGGCGAAGACCGGCACGGCAGAAATTGCCGAAAACGGTGTTTATACCGACGAGCGCATGATTTCGATTGCTGGAATGGTGCCGGCCGAAGACCCGCAATACGTCGTGGTTGTCGCGTTCGTGAAACCCCAAACAAACCGCTTCTCTTATGCCGCTGCTCCGGCTTTTGATGAAATCATTACCCACCTGGTCAAGCACTATCGGGTGGCCCCGTCTACCGAGGAACCCACTCTTCCGCCGATAACCTGGTAGCCGATGAGGCAACCGAGGGGGCTCCGTGGCTGATCGGCCCATACGACCGCAGAAGGTCGCGCCGCGTTCCTTCGAGTCGGTCACCCTTGGACTGGGCATCAGCCTTCCTTCAGGCGACCACTCGTCCCTCGTAAGCGGCGTGGCAATCTCTGCCCAAGCGGTGTTACCCGGAGACGTGTTCGTGGCTCTTCCCGGTCGGGTGCATCACGGTGCGAGCTTTGCTCCGCAGGCAATTGAGCAGGGAGCGTCCGCCATTCTGACCGATCCCGAGGGCGCCAAGATCATTACCGATAGTGCAATTCCAATTGCCACCCACCCTGAGCCTCGAACCGTGCTGGGCCGGCTTGCCCGCGCAATCTACGACCCAGGGGTGCCACTGCCCTCGGTGTTGGCGGTGACGGGCACCAACGGCAAAACCTCGGTGGCGTTTTACCTCGAAGCGATTCTTCGGCAGTTGGGCCATCTCACCGCACTCTCTAACTCCACCGAGCGTCGCGTCGCGGGGGAGGTCTTTAAGACGCCGCTTACTACCCCCGAAGCGAACGAGCTACAGGCCTTGCTCGGAATCGGGGCTGAACGGGGGGTGAGCTATCTTGCTTTGGAAGCGAGCGCCCAAGCGATCGAGCGGCACCGCTTAGACGGCATTGTGGCTTCGGTGTCTGGCTTCACCAACCTCAGCCACGATCATTTTGAAGATTACGGCGATATGGAGGCGTATCTCGCCCAGAAGTTGCCGCTCTTCAGTCCCGCCATGTCTCACCGTGCCGTGATTTCGCTCGAATCCACGTGGGGGGCAGAGGTGGTGAGGAACTGCTCGGTTCCTTTTGTCACGATCGCGCACGAGGGATCGGCAGAAGCCACCTGGACCTATCGAATTACTACCTCCAATGATCAGGGAGAACAGTTCGTTCTTCACGGGCCCACCGGAAGTGTTCACACCTCGATTAGTGCCCTGGGTCATCACATGGTGAGAAACGCGGCGTTGGCAATCGCCATGGTTGTCGAGGCCGGTGTCAGTATCGAGAAGCTCGATGTCATCGATGTCGAGCACGGGGGAATCGACGTCACCGTCCCGGGGCGAATTGAGCGCATTGGTTCCTCCTCAGAGGTTGCCGTGTTTGTCGATGCGGGCCGAAGCGCCGATGCCTACACGAACACCTTCAGCACCCTCAGAGAGAGGTTTTCCGGCCGCCTGATTGTGGTGGCGGGCACATCCGGTGACCGAGACCGGTCAAAACGACCGGTGATGGGGGAAATTGCGGCTCGGATGTCTGACCTGCTCATCATCTGCGATGACGACCCGAGGAAGGAAGACCCCGCCCAAATTCGAGCCGATTTACTCGAGGGGGCCCGTACGGTGACGTCAGCTGATATTCGAGAAATTCCTGACCCCACCGACGCCATTCGAGCGGCGGTCGCGGACGCACAGCCGGGCGACGCCGTGGTGTGGATGGGGCCTGGTTCCCAGCACTATCGGGACATTGGAGGAGTGCGGGTGCCCTATTCAGCCCGCGACGAGGCGCTTCGGGCTCTCTTGGACGCGGGGTGGCTTGGCGAATGAGCGATCGCAACCCGAAGTGGCAACGACGTGACTCTCCAACGGGCGGCACCATCCTCGTCGACCAACGTGAGGGGATCTCGGGCGACCAATTGATCGATGCCGTGAAAGCACTTCGTGCTGAATACTCGCTGGCCAGGTTGCTGCTGGTGTCTGGGGGTGTGGCGCTCCACCCCGACGATGATTACGACGGGCTGGGGGCACTCGCCGCCGCCATTATTCGACTGAGGGTGGACCAGTGGTTGGGCGTGGGATTGTCGGTCAAGGCACTCAGCACCCAGGTGGGGTTGGAGGGTTCCTGGGATGGCGAGTCATTGTGGTTGGAGGCTTCAACTGACGCGTACGATTACTTGCGTGCGTGGCCCCAAACCAATGACGTCATTGCCATCGTGGGAGTGCACGACCCCTCCATTCGCGAGCTGGTGGATTTGATAGAGGCCCAAAGTTCATGATTGTTCTTCTTCTCTCCGGTGGCATTTCGTTGCTGTTTACTCTCTTTCTCACGCCCGTGTTTGTCCGCATGTTTGAGCGTTTGGGCTGGGGTCAATTCATCCGTCAAGACGGTCCCAAAACTCACTTCGTGAAGCGGGGAACTCCGACCATGGGTGGCATCATCATCCTGCTCGGCATCGTCGTGGGTTACTTCAGCGCGAATCTCATCGCCGGTTCGACCCCCAGCTATTCCAGTGTCCTCGTGATTGCCATCATGCTGGGGCTGGGGCTCGTGGGCTTCATCGACGATTTTTCCAAAATCCGCCAGCAACAGTCTTTGGGCCTTACACCGCGCGCGAAGGTCATCGGTCAAGTACTAGTGTCAGGCGCATTTGGCGTCGCAGCGATCTCAATGCCGGATGAAAATGGGCAAACCCCGGCATCTCTTGCCGTCTCTTTCATTAGAGATATTGATTGGCTTACCTTCGCAAGCTTCGGTCTAATCGGAAGCTACATTGCGTTTGCTATCTGGGCAGGACTAATCGTTGTCAGCACCTCAAACGCCGTGAATCTCACCGATGGGCTTGATGGTCTTGCTGCGGGTTCGTCCATTTTGGTATTCGGCGCCTATGTCTTGATTAGTTTTTGGCAGTTCAATCAGTCGTGCTTTTCGCCCTACCTCGACGCCGAAGTGGCCTACAAGTGCTACGAAGTGCGCGATCCCCTCGATTTAGCAGCGGTGGCGACCGCTATTCTCGCGAGCCTGATTGGCTTCCTCTGGTGGAACACCTCTCCGGCGAAAGTCTTCATGGGTGACACCGGCTCCTTGGCGCTCGGTGGGGGAGTCGCCGCGATGGCCATGTTCACCCGAACCGAATTGTTGCTTCCGTTGATTGCGGGTCTCTTTGTGATTCTCACCGGCTCGGTGGTGTTGCAGCGGTTGTATTTCAAAGCGACCGGGGGCCGCAGAATCTTCTACTCGAGCCCCCTGCATCACCACTATGAAATCAAGGGATGGCAGGAAGTCACGATCGTGGTGCGCTTCTGGTTGATCGCGGGCTTCCTGGCGTTTGCCGGGGCGGGTGTGTTCTACCTGGAGTGGCTGAGTCGATAATGTCGCGGGTCGAAGCCCTCTCGAGCTGGCAAGACGATTGGGCGCAGCTGAGCGCTGTGGTGTGGGGGCTTGGCGAAGAAGGTTTTGCCGCCGCCGACACCTTGGTTGAGCTGGGAGTGTCGGTGAGTGTCCTCGCTGACACGGAGGATTCCGATCGGATGACCATCCTCGATGTTCTGGGCGTGAGCACTCAGGTCAGCTCGCGTGACCAGTGGCAAGAACTCACGGCCGAAAGTCGACCTGACATTGTCATTCTCACCCCAACCGCCCAGCCCACCGCGGCAGAGCTCGCCACACTCCGTTCCAACAATGCCGCCGTCTGGACCCCGTTGGAGTTGGTGTTTCGCGTGGCTGACAAAGTGGAGGGCGGTCCTCGAATAGTTCTCATAGGCGGTGGACATGCTCGACAAATCGCCGATCTCGCACACCAGCTGCTCCTCGCCTCGGGCTTGCGCAGCTTTCGTGCTGGGGTTGATATTGCACCGGCACTTGATGGCATCCGACTTCCCGACGGACTGGATGCCCTTCTCGTCGATGTCACCGAGCAGGACTTGCACGTGTGGGCGGCTGGTTCGCCTTCTACCCGCAGCCCCTTTCTCGCAGTATGCGTTGAGGATGAGGAACCCCTGGCTCACGAGCTCCTGCTCGAGCTCTACCGAGACACCAGTGCCGCCTGCGTGTATCGCCGAGGATCCGGGGCCACCGAAAAAGCCGTAGAAGACGCCTGGGTGGTTGAAGGATGCCGTGCCATCGGAGTGGGCCTTGATTCCCCGGGAATGAGTGATTTGGGACGCGTGGACGACATTGTCTGTGACCGCGCGTTTTTGGATGATCGGGCTGATCGCGCGCTAGAGCTGTGTACAACTGAGGAGCTGAAGCGGGCTGGGCTCGATAGCGCCGAGCACGCTCTTTCAGCCCTGGCGGCGTTTGCCATTGCGCGGGCCTTTCAGGTCGCCCCGGAACTGATTGGCCAGGAACTGGGGCGTTGGGGCGGCCGGGGCGAATAAGAGACACGCCCCGGGTGCTAGGCGGTAGAAAGCCCGCCAGGACAGACACTTAGAGGTGGCATAGTGCCTCGGTTCGGCGTGGGAAGGACGGGACCTCAATGGCGTCTTCCACCAGCGCAGCACCCCGCCGAGTAGTGAAAAGCGGGGGGGCGAAAAAACCTTCTCCACCCAAGAGTGCCCCGGCTGCCAACTTGCAGAAAAAAGCGGTTGTGTCGGTCAAGCGCCTTTTTCACTCGGAATCCACCGAATACGTCGTCATGGTCTCGATGGTGCTGTTCCTCGTGATCTTTGGGCTCGTGATGGTGCTCTCGTCGTCATTTGTGACGGCCCGTCAAACAAACGACGGGAATTTCCTCGCTGTCTGGGTACGGCAGGGAATGTGGGCGATGCTGGGCCTTCCCATCATGTTCATCATGTCGACGTGGAAAGCCACCGTGTGGCGCGCCCTCGCGGGAACCCTGTTGCTTTTCGGTTTGATTCTTCAAGCCCTGGTGGTGTTCACCCCGCTTGGTGTGCGATCGGGTGGTAACACCAACTGGATTTCTATTGGTGGTTTGACCGGTCAACCCGCCGAGTTTGTGAAGCTTGCGTTGATTGTCTGGATGGCCCACATCCTTGCCAATCGGGCGGATTACATTTCTTACCCCGAGGCATTGCGACGCCCGCTTCCAATGGGTTTGCTTTTGGCGCTCGGGCTGGTGCTCGCGGGCCAAGACCTGGGAACGGTGGGGGTCATGGCCATCATCGTGCTGGGTGTGCTCTTTGTTGCCGGAATTCGCTTGGGTTACCTCCTGACGGCCGTGGGAGCGGTGGGAGCCTTGGGTGCAGTGATGGCTCTTGTCGCCCCCTACCGACTGGAGCGTGTCACCGTGTGGCTCTCTGGTTGCACCGAAGACGAATTTCTTTACCAGTGTTGGCAGCCGATGCAGGGAACTATGGCGCTGGGCTCGGGAGGCGTGCTCGGTGTGGGATTAGGTAACTCGCGCGCGAAGTGGTCGTGGTTGCCCGAAGCAGATACCGACTACATTTTTGCCGTGATCGGTGAGGAATTGGGCCTGGTCGGAACCCTTGTGGTCATCATTTCTTTTGCCATCCTCGGTTTTGCGATGGCGCGGCTGGTGCAGAAAAACACTGACCCCTTCGCTCGCCTGGTGACGGCGGGTGTCATGATTTGGGTCGTCGGTCAAGCTCTGGTCAATATCGCCGTGGTGTTGGAGTACCTCCCCGTCCTGGGAGTTCCACTTCCCTTTATTTCTTCCGGCGGTTCCGCACTCCTCGCCATGTTGATGGCGGTCGGAGTGGTGATGAGTGTGAACCGCCAGCGTCACGTGAACCCGGTGTGGCAATTCGTGGGGGATGACGGGGCGGCCAAACGGTGAGTGTCTATGCACTCTGTGGTGGCGGAACCGCCGGCCACATCACACCTCTCATTGCGGTGTACGAGCAACTTCTTGCTCTCGACCCCGCTGCCCAGTTTGTGGTAATCGGAACGGAGGGGGGCCGAGAACGCGAACTTCTGCCTTCGGCCCTCGATGACGTGCTTGCGGTTCCTCGTCTGCCGTTTCCGCGCAAGCTGTCGGGCTATGCCGTGAGTTTTGTTCCTCGTTGGATTAGCGCCGTGATTACCCTCGCCAAGACATTGCGTCAGCGCCGCGTCGACGCCGTGGTCGGCTTCGGCGGATACACGGCTGCCCCCGCCTATCTCGCGGCCTGGATTGCTCGCATTCCCTTGGTAGTGCACGAGGCCAATGCTCTGCCGGGAATGGCCAACCGGCTTGCTTCGCTACTCACCCCTCACGTCGCCGTGTGTTTTCCCGGAACTCCTCTGCGCCGCGCGCGAGTGGTCGGAATGCCACTGCGCCGCGCCATCGTGGACGCTCGCGGTGTTAGCACCACTCAGGCGCGTAAACACTTTGGCCTTTCCGCGCGTAAACCCCTCCTGCTTGTGACAGGGGGGTCGACGGGCGCTCAGTCCATTAATCGCACCGTCGAAGCCTGTCGCTCTGACCTGGTTCAATCCGGCTGGCAGGTACTCCACCTCATCGGGCGGGACAACGAAGTACCCCGGGACAACCCCCATGGATTTGTGAGCCTCGGCTACACCGACCGAATGGATCTCGCTCTGGCGGCGGCCGACCTCGTCATATCTCGGGCGGGCGCAGCCACGGTGAGCGAACTCGAAGTAATGGGAAAACCGGCGGTATTCGTCCCCTATCACGTGGGAAACGGAGAGCAGCAGAAAAATGCTGCTCACGCGGTGGCCGGGGGAGGCGCGATAGTGGTGTCCAATTCCCAGTTCACACCGGAATGGGTTCGTGGTGAACTCCTGGCACTCATGGCAGATTCCCCCCGCCGAGAGTCAATGGCGAAGGCGATGTCCCGGCTTGGGGTGCGGGATGGCGCCTACCAGGTGGCTGCGATGGCGCGCGACGCAGTGGGGAGGGGCTGAGAGAGATGTTGCGACCCCGCGAGGATGGATGGCTACCGGAGAGTCTGGGCCGAGTGCACATGATTGGCATTGGTGGCTCTGGCATGAGCGGTATCGCACGGATTCTTCACCAGCGAGGTCTCACGGTGTCGGGTACGGAGCGCTCAGCGTCGGAAGTTACCGATTCCCTACAGGCAGCCGGAATCGATGTCTTCATCGGCGAAGAGTCGGGGTGGGTTCCCCAGGCGGACACGATCATTTCGACCTATGCGGTTCGCGATAATCACCCGGAAATTGTCGATGCAACGAAGCGGGGCATCCCGATTTTGCACCGAGCCGATGCGTTGCGGTTTATTACTCGGGGCTATCGCCTCATCGCGGTCGGGGGCTCGCATGGCAAAACCACGACCACGGCAATGCTCGCGACGGCGTTCGATCACATCGGAGTGGATGTCGGCGCCGTCAATGGGGGAGTGATTTCTGAGTGGGGTGTGTCCTCACGCCACGGCAGCTCCGAATGGTTTGTGATTGAAGCCGATGAATCAGATCGTTCCTTCTTGATTTATCGACCAGAAATTGCGCTGATTACCAACGCCGCACCCGACCATCTCGATTTTTATGGTTCGTCGGAAGCTGTGTTTGACGCGTTTGAAGATTTTGCCCGCTCAGCCACTACCCGCGCTGTGGTGTGTGTTGACGATGAGGGTTCGCACGCTATCGCGCAACGCATCGCGGATATTTCACCGCTCACCTACGGCAGCGCCGAGCATGCAGCGGTGCGTGTGGTCGATATCGCGCCGGCACCCGTGGCCTCGGCAACAGTCACCTACGCGGGCGAATCGGCGCGTTTCGAGCTCGCCGTCCCCGGGCGCCTCAATGCCCTTAACGCAACCGGCGTGGTCGCGACGATGATTGCCGCCGGTTTCTCCCTTGCCGATGCGGCGCGTGGGGTGAGTGGGTTCCGCGGAGCGGACCGAAGGTTTCAATTCCACGGAGATATCGGCGGGGTTCGAGTCTTCGACGACCACGCGCACCATCCCACTGAGGTCGCAACAGCGTTAGAGATTGCCCAAAACGTGGTCGGCAACGGCCAAGTGATTTTGATGTTCCAACCCCACCTCTATTCCCGCACCCAGCTCATGGCGTCAGAACTCGCCCAGGCGATCAGCCGCGGAAGCGACCACACGATCCTGCTCGATATTTTCGGGTCGAGAGAGGACCCCATCGAGGGGGTTACCACCCAACTCATCATTGACAAGCTCGCCCCTGAAGCCTCCTATGATTTTGAGCCCGACTGGGACCGCGCTGTCGAGTTGGCTGTGGCCCGCGCGCAACCGGGAGACCTCATTCTCACGATGAGCACTGGTGATCTCTACCAAATTGTTCCTCGCCTAATCACGCGAATGCGAGAGGCCTATGGCGACTCCCTCTAGACCGAGCGGATTTGGTGCGCCTTTGGCTGAGACGGCACCGCCGTCGAAGAAAAAACCCCGTCGCTCCAAGGCGAGCTCTGTCACACAGAAGTCGGCTCGGAGCGCGTCGCGTGCCCGCAAAAAGGCAGAGCGGGCCGAATATCGACGGTTTACCGTGTCGTCCCGGCAGCGGCGGCTAACCTGGACTGCCGGGGTGGGGAGTGTTCTCGCCTTAGCCATCGTGGTCGTGATTGTCACTACCTCACCTTTGATGTCGTTGCGCACCATCCGAGTCGAAGGAGTGTCTCGTCTGACTTCGGCGGAAGTGATTGACCAGTTACAGCCCTTGGCTGGCCTTCCCCTCGCGCGGGTGAGTGCAGCGGACGTCGCCCGTGAGCTATCAGACGTTTCGCTCATCCAGTCGGTCGACACCCGAGTGGAACTGCCCGATACCTTGGCGGTCTCAATCGTCGAGCGCACGCCGCTCGGGGCAGTCGGGACCGCGGGAAACTTCAGGGTGGTTGACCAGGCCGGAGTCGAGTTATGGACAGACACGGTTCGGCCCACCGAGCTGCCGCTCATAGGCGTTGCGGCAAACGCCGAGGATCGCGGATTTCAAGCCATCGTCGAGGCCTTAGCGGTGATTCCCACTGAGGTGCTTGGGCGAATTGACCGCATCACCGCGTCCACCGCTGACACGGTGGCCTTTAGCCTTCGTGATAGCGACCACCAGGTGTTGTGGGGTAGCAGCGAGTTTTCGCCTCAGAAAGCTCGCGCGCTGCCTGCTGCACTGCAGGCCGCAGGCGCCGCGGGGTCAAAACTCATTGACCTCTCTACCCCGGAAACGGTGGTCATTCGAGACGTCACGGGCCCGTAGTCGACTGGCGACACGCCCGCGCTCTTGAGCAGCATCGGGGCGGGGGAGTCGTAGCGTGGACGCAGTCAAAAAGTGAGAAAAACTCTCATCCTCAAGTAGAGGTTGAAGGTTTTAGGAGAGGGGCCCCACGTGTCGGGACACCATAACTACCTGGCGGTCATCAAAGTTGTCGGAGTGGGTGGCGGCGGAGTAAATGCTGTCAACCGAATGATCGAGCGAGGACTCAAAGGCGTGGAGTTCATCGCGGTCAACACCGACGCTCAAGCTCTCCTCATGTCAGATGCCGATGTGAAGCTCGACATCGGACGCGAACTCACCCGCGGTCTTGGCGCAGGCGCCGACCCGGAAATTGGCCGGAGGGCTGCCGAAGACCACGCCGAGGAAATCGAACAGGCGCTCTCGGGCGCGGACATGGTCTTTGTCACTGCTGGTGAAGGCGGGGGAACGGGTACCGGAGGCGCGCCCGTGGTGGCCCGCATTGCCAAGTCAATTGGCGCCCTCACTGTCGGCATCGTGACCAAGCCCTTTAGTTTCGAGGGCAAGCGTCGTCAAGGCCAGGCGGAAGAGGGTGTTGCCTCGCTCCGGGAGGAAGTGGACACCCTAATCGTCGTGCCCAACGACCGACTGCTCGAAATAGGCGATCGCACTATCAGCATGATCCAGGCCTTCGAAACAGCCGACCACATTTTGCTCGCTGGCGTGCAGGGCATTACCGATCTCATTACGACCCCTGGGCTGATTAACCTCGACTTTGCCGACGTTAAATCAGTCATGCAGGACGCGGGTAGTGCCCTCATGGGGATTGGCTCCTCCCGAGGCGCTGACCGGGCGATCAAGGCAGCCGAGCTCGCCATTGCCTCGCCGCTTCTTGAGACCAGCATCGAAGGTGCTCAGGGCGTGTTGATGTCGATTCAGGGCGGCTCGAACCTCGGCCTCTATGAAATCAACGACGCGGCGAAGCTCGTGGAAGAGGCCGTCCACCCCGACGCGAACATCATCTTTGGTGCCGTCATCGATGACTCGCTCGGCGACGAAGTGCGAGTCACCGTGATTGCCGCAGGATTCGACCCGGCGACTCAAACCCCAGTCACCACCGCCTGGCCTACCGCCGCGGCGACCGATGAGGGTGCAGAGACCCCGGTGACGACCGAAGAGACCCCGGCGTGGCTCGCTGAAACCACCGAAACGCCAGAAGTCTCAGAGGTTCCGGGGGAGGCCCCATTATTCGCGTCCGAAATGGACGCGGAGGCCGAACTCGACGTGCCCGACTTCTTACGCTAAGCGCGTGGTCGATTCCGCACTCGCCGACCGCTATCGCGGTGTCACTGAAGCGATTGCGGAGGCTGCCACCAAAGCAGGGCGAAACGTGGACGACATCACAACCGTCGTGGTGACGAAGTTCCACCCTGCGCAACTCGTGCGCGACCTCTTCGAGTTGGGCGTGCGACACGTGGGCGAATCGCGTCATCAGGAGGCTGAACCCAAGCACGCTGAGTTGGTTGATCTGGATCTCACCTGGCATTTTGTAGGGCAGCTTCAATCCAATAAGGCGGTTGCCGTAAGCACCTACTGTGACGTGATTCACTCCGTTGACCGCTCGAGCTTGGTGTCAAAGCTTGCCCAGGCGAGCAGGGTGGTGGATGTGTTTATTGAGCTGAACCTCACCGACGACCCTGGCCGAGGGGGAGTCTGGCCCGATGAGCTCACCGAGCTTGTTGAACAGGTCCTCGCCACCCCGACGCTCACGTTGAGAGGACTCATGGCCGTCGCCCCTCAGGACGAACAGCCAGCGAAGGCATTTGAGCGGGTGTTGGGCTATCGAGAGACGCTTCTTAGCGTGAGCCCCCAGTCCACCGACCTCTCTTTGGGCATGTCGGGAGACTTCGCCGAGGCGATAGCGGTTGGCGCGACACACCTTCGCATTGGTACCGCAATCACGGGAAAACGGCCCACCCCCGCCTAGCCTGGAAACACCGGAAACGGAAGAAAGGCTGGGAAATGGCTAACCCCCTGCGTAAGTCGCTTGAATTCTTGGGTCTCGCGGAAGAGACCCCTGCTGAAGAGTGGGAATCGCGTCCCGCCCCCGCAGCCAAAGAAGCTCCTGCCCGTGCAACAGTGACCGCACTGCGACGTGGACGCCAGTCCTCGCCCGATGTGAGTGAAATTTTGACGGTTCACCCCAAGAAGTACGAGGACGCCAAGCTCATCGCTGAGACGTTCCGTGACGGAATTCCGGTGATCATGAACCTCACCCAGATGAGCGAGACGGAAGCGCGCCGCATGGTGGACTTCGCCAGTGGTCTCACCCAAGGGTTGTACGGACACATCGAGCGGGTCACCCCGAAGGTGTTCCTGCTCTCGCCCTCGCACGTCCAGGTCTCGGGAGAGGCTGACGACAGCGACGGCGACGCACTGCTCGACTAGTTCCCAGCAGAATCGGGGACAATAATCCCAATGTCTGCCATTGCCTGGGTGCTCTATGCGGCACTGTACGTGTTCTTCATTGCCATGTGGGTGCGCTTTGTCCTGGACTGGGTCCAAGTGTTCTCACGGACTTGGCGACCGCGTGGGCCCGTTCTGCTTCTGGCTGAGGCGAGCTACAGCCTTACTGACAAGCCCCTCCGCACGGTGAGGAAGGTTCTGCCTCCGCTGCGAATCGGCGGGGCTGCTATCGACTTGGGCTGGAGCCTTCTTATGATCGCGGTGCTGATTGCCATGTCTTTCGTCGGGAGCTTCCGCTAGCCCCCTGCAGAATCCTGCGAGGGAAGCTAGGCTAGCTCCGACCCCACAGGTCATAATTGTCGTGAGTTGCAGTGCGGTGCGCGTGCACCGCCAACCGCAGAGGATCACCTACTAATGGCATTGACACCAGAAGACATCGTCAACAAGCGTTTTCAGTCGACGAAGTTCCGCGAGGGATACGACCAGGATGAGGTCGACGATTTTCTCGACGAAGTCGTCGTCGAAATGCGACGCGTCCAAGAAGAAAACACGGAGCTTAGGAACCAACTCCAAGCCGCTGAGGCGCGTATCGCGGAGCTTCAGCGCGCTGGGGCGTCTGCTGCGCCCGCTGCTCCGGTGTCGACTGCCTCGATGGATGACCCGATTGACGCTGAAGGCACCACGAACCTCCTACAACTCGCGCGACGACTCCACGAAGAACACGTGCGTGAAGGTATTCAAAAGCGCGATGAACTCATCGCTGAAGGGCACTCTCAAGCGGCACGCATCGTCTCTGAGGCAGAGGCGGAGCACCAGCGTCGTCTGGCCGAATACAAGCGCGAACAGCAGACGGTAGAAAACAAGGTCGAAGCCTTGCGTGAATTTGAGCGCGACTATCGCAACAGTTTGCGCGGGTTTATCGAAGGCCAGCTCAGCACCCTCGAGCACACTGGAATCGAGACCGCGACTCCTGCCCCCGCTCCCATGACAGCTCCCACCGTGGTTCCCGCGACGACGGGTTCCACTCCGGTGTCAACGGAAACTGGCGGGCAGCCCGCGGTAGACGAGTCGGACGAGTCCGACCGCCAGGACTAGGTGGCCGAGCTCCACGCTGACCAGGCCGAGCAGCCTGATGTCGTCGTCATCACCGACCAATTAGCGGGGGAGAGAGTCGACCACGCTCTTGCGCATCTCACGGGGCTTTCGCGCTCACGCATTCATCAACTCATCAGTCACGATGCGGTCGAGTTAGCGGGAAAGCCGGTCAAGAAGTCGCGGGTTGTCGAAGCGGGAGAGCACTACTTGTTGCGTGAGGTGACCAAACCTGAAGCGCCCCTCGAGGTGGTCGCCACCGAAGACCCCGCTGTGTTGTACTCCGATGACGACATCATCGTGGTCGATAAACCCGTGGGTTATACCGTTCACCCCGCCCCCAGCTGGGAAGGCCCCGACATCATCAGCTGGCTGCAGGAAGAAGGATTCCGGCTTCCCGGCCTCGGAGTGGAGGAGCGTCCGGGTGTGGTTCACCGTCTCGACGTGGGAACCTCTGGGGTTATGGTCGTTGCGGCGAGTGACCGGGCCTACAGCGCTCTCAAACGCGCGTTTCGAAACCGCGAAGTCGACAAGGTGTACCACGCGTTGGTCCAGGGGTATCCCTCGCCGTCGTCGGGCACTATCGATGCCCCCATCGGCCGTCATCCGAGTTCCTCGTGGAAGTTTGCCGTAGTGAGAGAGGGGCGCCACTCGATTACTCACTACGACACCCTGGAAGTGTTTCCGGGCGCCACACTCGTGGAAGTCCACCTCGAGACGGGGAGAACCCACCAAATTCGTGTCCACTTCCAAGCTGAGCGCCATCCGCTGGTCGGTGACGCGCTCTACGGGGCAGATCCCGTGTTCGCGAAGAAGCTTCAGTTAGAGCGCCAGTGGCTCCACGCGGTCTCTCTCGGTTTCACCCATCCCGGTACGGGGGAGCACGTGTCATTCCGCTCTGAGTACCCCGAGGACCTCACACGGGCACTGCAGTTGCTCGAAGCCCAATGATCTCGGTGTGGCAGAGCCAAAGTGGAGCCAGCCGGAATAATCTGGAGGGCGACCACAACCGGAGAACTAGTGACCACTAACGACAGCTTCGCGCACTTGCATGTGCACACCGAGTATTCGATGCTCGATGGCGCCGCTCGAATCTCTGAACTGGTTGCCGAAGTGGCCCGGCAAGAAATGCCGGCAGTCGCGATGACCGATCACGGAAACATGTTTGGTGCCTTCGAATTTTGGAAGAAGGCTCGCGACGCAGGTGTTAACCCCATCATTGGGATCGAGGGCTACCTCACCCCGGGAACCCACCGGACCGACAAGACTCGGGTGTCTTTTGGCGGAGGGGGAGAAGATGACGTGTCGGGCGGTGGTGCCTACACCCACCTCACGATGTGGGCAGAGACCACCGAGGGGATGCACAACCTTTTTCGCCTGGCCTCACTCTCGTCGATCGAGGGCTACTACTTCAAACCTCGCATGGATCTGGAACTGCTCGAGCGGTTCCATCGGGGCGTCATCGCCACTACGGGGTGCCCCTCCGGCGAGGTCCAAACAAAACTGAGACTCGGTCTCTATGACCAAGCCGTCGCGACAGCGGCATCCATGCGCGACCTCTTTGGCGCGGAGAACTACTTCGTAGAGGTGATGGACCACGGACTGCCGCTAGAAAAACGGGTGGTCTCCGATCTTCTGCGACTGGCCAAAGACCTCGGACTGCCACTCGTGGGTACCAACGACTCGCACTACACCCACGCCGCTGATGCATCAGCTCACGAAGCCCTGTTGTGTGTCCAATCGGGCTCGACGCTGGATGACCCTAAACGTTTCAAATTCGATTCACAGGATTTCTACATCAAGTCACCCTCGCAAATGCGCGCTCTTTTTGCCGATTTTCCGGGTGCCGCGGACAACACCCTGCTGATTGCGCAACGCGCTAGCGTCGAGTTCGACGAAACCGCGAACTACATGCCGGAATATCCGGTGGAGCCGGGCGACAGCGTCGAAGCAGCATTCCGTCGGGCCGTTGACGAGGGCCTCGCCGAACGCTATCCCTCAGGTATTACGCAGGAAGTTCGGGAGCGGGCCGATTATGAAATCGGCGTCATCACCCAGATGGGATTCTCCAGCTACTTCCTCGTTGTTGCCGACTTCATTAACTGGGCAAAGACCAACGGCATTCGAGTGGGCCCGGGCCGCGGTTCGGGAGCGGGATCCATGGCGGCCTATGCCATGAAAATCACTGAGTTGGACCCCATCGTTCACGGTCTGATCTTCGAGCGATTCCTCAACCCCGATCGTGTCTCGATGCCCGACTTCGATGTCGACTTCGATGAGCGCAGGCGCTCGGAAGTCATTCGCTACGTCACGGAAAAATACGGTGACGACCGGGTGGCACAAATCGTCACCTTTGGAACCATCAAAGCGAAACAAGCGCTCAAAGACGCCTCACGGGTGCTCGGCTATCCCTTCGGAATGGGGGAGAAGCTCACCAAGGCGATGCCACCGTCGGTCATGGGTAAAGACATTCCTCTGTCGGGAATCACTGATAAGTCCCACGAGCGCTATAAGGAAGCGGGCGATTTCCGCGCCTTGCTCGATTCAGACCCCGATGCCAAGAAGGTGTTTGACACTGCGAGGGGACTCGAGAACCTCAAGCGTCAGTGGGGAGTTCACGCGGCCGGGGTGATTATGTCCCGCGCTCCACTGATGGACATCATCCCGATTATGAAGCGGGAACAAGATGGCCAGATTGTCACCCAGTTTGATTTCCCCACCGCAGAGGCGTTGGGCTTGGTCAAGATGGACTTCTTAGGCCTTCGTAACCTCACCATCATCGATGACGCACTAGACAACATCGAAGAGAGCCGCGGTGAGCGGCCAGTGCTCGAAGAGCTCAGTTTGGACGATAAAGCCACCTACGAGCTGTTGAGCCGCGGGGAAACTCTCGGGGTGTTCCAGCTCGATGGTGGCCCGATGCGCAGCTTGCTCAGGCTCCTGCGACCCGAGCGCTTTGAAGACATCTCCGCCGTCCTGGCGCTCTATCGCCCCGGGCCGATGGGGGCCGATTCGCACACCAACTATGCCCTTCGCAAAAACGGCCAGCAAGACATCACGCCACTGCACCCGGAACTGGCGGATGCCCTCGAAGACATCTTGGGCGAAACCTACGGGCTCATCGTCTATCAAGAGCAGGTCATGGAAATCGCGCGGAAACTCGCCGGTTACTCGCTTGCTCAAGCAGATTTGCTGCGTCGAGCGATGGGAAAGAAGAAGAAAGAGGAGCTCGACTACCAGTTCGAGGGGTTCCAAGCCGGAATGCGCTCCAACGGCTATTCCGACCAGGCGATTGTGGCGCTGTGGGACATCCTGGTGCCCTTCTCTG
Source organism: Pontimonas sp. (assembly GCA_049416945.1). GTDB lineage: Bacteria > Actinomycetota > Actinomycetes > Actinomycetales > Microbacteriaceae > Pontimonas. The sequence continues at coordinate 69,173 of JBMSHQ010000001.1, forward strand.
ATTACGCGTTCAACAAGGCCCACTCAGCGGCCTATGGCTTGGTCTCCTATTGGACGGGATACCTCAAGGCCCACTATCCGGCCGAGTATATGGCGGCCCTTCTCACGAGCGTCAGCGACGACAAAGACAAATCAGCCGTCTATCTCAACGAATGTCGACGGATGAAGATTGACGTGTTGCCCCCGGATGTGAACACCTCCCTCGCTACCTTCACCGCCGTGGGGGAGTCCATCCGATTCGGTTTGGGTGCGGTGCGCAATGTCGGAGTGCAGGTCGTGAACCATATTCGCGAGGCGAGAGAGGCTAAAGGGCCGTTTACCGACTTCCACGATTTTGTGAACAAAGTCTCGGTTCAAGCCCTAAACCGTCGGACGGTGGATTCGCTGATCAAGGCGGGAGCCTTCGACCAGCTGGGTAACACACGGCGATCGCTCTCGGAAATTCACGAGTCAGTGGTGGACCAGGCAGTGAGGCAGAAGAAGGCCGAAGAACACGGTGATGTGGGCTTCGATTTCGATTCCCTTTTTGACGAACACGAAGAGACTTCCGCCCCCAAAATCATCAACTTGCCCGAGTGGGGAAAACGCGAATTGCTCGCTCTCGAGCGAGAAATGTTGGGACTTTATGTCTCTGACCACCCCCTATCCGGCTTAGAAGTCGGGCTGTCAGAAAATTCGGACATGACGGTCGCGCAGCTACTGGAATCTGAACTCGAGGACGGGGCTGTTGTTCAAGTCGCTGGTCTTCTCAACCAGGTGAATCACCGGGTGGCGCGCAACAGCGGTAATCCCTACGCTCAAGCCTCCCTGGAAGACTTCAGCGGAGAGATTTCCATACTGTTTTTGGGTAAGGCCTACCAAGAATATCAGACCAGGCTTCAACCCGACAGCTTGCTCGCGGTGAGAGGCCGGGTGCAGCGTCGTGACGACGAAGTGACCATGCATGCTCAAAGCGTTCAGGTTTTGAACCTTCAACCGCGGGAATCCTCAGACTACGACGGCCCACTCCTGTTGACCGTTCCGGAATATTTCGCCACGGCCGAGGTGCTCACTGCTTTCGATCAGGCCATTGATCGCCACCCCGGGCAGACGGAAGTGCGCCTGCGACTCATCCGCGATGGCGTCGCGAGGGTGTTTTCTCTTCCTAAGACCGTCGAAGTGAGCGCGAATCTCATCGGTGAGCTCAAGAGCATTTTGGGGCGAGACTGCCTGAGTGCCCCCGAGGTTCAGTCGAGGGAAGCTGCGGCGCGGTAACTCTTTTCCTGGTAGACCAGTCCCTCTCCGGGCTGACCTAGACCACCACCCACAATTTCGACAACGACGGTGACCGCATCACCCGTCTCATGGCGCGCAACAATCTTGCCTACGACATAGCCCGCGGTCCCCGGAATGAGGGGGAGACCCTCGGGGCCATCGAGGAGGTCGATTCCGGCGAATCGGCCAGCGCTATCGCCACTGAACTGTGTGGCGAGCTCGACGTGGTCGCTGGTGAGAAAGTGAATAAGTAGGTGCTGACTGCTACGAATCGCCGGATAGCTACTCGCAAACTGCGACATGTTAAATGTGGCGCGAGGTGGCACTGCCGACAGGCTGGTCACTGAGGTGGCCGTGAAACCCGTCGGATCGCCTGAGCTCTTGCGGAGAGTGACGATTGCCACACCCGAGCTATGGCGGCGGAAGTTCTCGAAGAAGAGTTCGGACGGAGAAGAAGTTGCTGAGTAGTCTGTTGAAGTTGTCATCGGCCCCATTTTATGCGCCCGGCCCTGAATGGTTGCCCCCGGTGTGACACCTAACATGGAGGGGTGCTCTCCCTAATCGACTGGCGGGGCCAGGCCCTCTCCCCGGAGTGGCTGCGCCTCAACGTTCCTCGCGTCCCCGTGGACAGCGCGTCAGCCGACACCGCAGTTCAGGCCATCATCGACGCGGTAAGAGAGCGCGGTATGGCGGCGCTCATCGAGCAAGCCGAACAGTTCGATCAGTGCCGCATCGACGAGCTACGGACCCCCGCGGAAAATCTGCAGGCCGCGAGGGAATCTCTCCATCCCGAGCTTGCCGCGAGTATTTCCCTCGCGATTGAGCGGGTCCGTCAAGCAACTAGAGCGCAGGTACCACCGCAGCAGGACACCGTGGTCGCGCCGGGGGCCACCATTACTCAGCGTTGGCAGCCGGTTGACCGAGCGGGGGTCTATATCCCGGGAGGAAAGGCCGTGTATCCCTCCAGTGTGGTGATGAATGTGGTGGCCGCCCAAGTGGCTGGGGTCACTGACATTGTTCTGGCGTCACCTCCTCAAAAGGAGTTTGGCGGTGAAATCCACCCGACTATCCTCGCTGCAGCCCACATGCTCGGGGTGAGTGAGGTGTATCGAATGGGTGGCGCGGGGGCCATTGCCGCTTTGGCTTACGGCGTGAGCGAGATTGGCCTCGAGCCAGTGTCGGTGATATCGGGGCCGGGGAATATTTTCGTGGCGACCGCGAAGCGACTAGTGAAGGGTGTCGTGGGTATCGATTCGGAAGCCGGGCCCACCGAAATAGTGGTCATCGCTGACGGAACAGTTGATGCTGATGTGGTCGCGAGTGACCTGGTGAGTCAGGCAGAACACGATGAACTCGCCCAGGCGATTCTTGTGACTACCGAAGAGGCCTATGCCCAAGAAGTCATTGCGAAGACCGAGCAGCGGGCCCAATCCACCCGTCACCGAGAAAGGGTGAACGCGGCACTGCGGGGGCCACAATCTGGGGTGATTCTCGTCGACTCTCTCAAGGATGCCGTAGCGGTCAGTGATGCTCTGGCCCCGGAGCACCTAGAAATCTGCACCCGAAATCCGCGTCAGCTCGCGGACTCGATTCGGCATGCAGGCGCAATTTTCCTCGGCGCTTTTACCCCAGTCAGCGCGGGGGACTACCTCGCTGGGTCAAACCACGTCCTCCCCACCGGCGGGCAAGCCCGGTTCCAATCGGGATTGTCGGCGATGACCTTCCTTCGGCCCCAACAGCTCGTGGACTATTCTCGTGAGGCATTGCAGGAGGTGGCGTCTGACATTGTGCGTTTCGCTGAGGCAGAGGACCTTCCCGCACACGGCGAGGCCGTTACCGCCCGTTTTGAGACCGGAGAGAGCTAAAGCATGTATTGCCCGTTTTGTCGACACCCCGATTCTCGGGTGATTGACTCGCGAACCTCCGATGATGGGGTATCGATTCGGCGCAGGCGCCAGTGTCCAGAATGTGGACGCCGTTTTTCTACTCTCGAAACAGCAAGTTTGAGCGTCATCAAAAGAAGCGGTGTGACGGAGCCTTTTAGTCGGGAAAAAATTGCTGCCGGCGTGAAGAAGGCCTGCCAGGGCCGACCCGTGACCGATCAAGACCTGGCCCAACTGGCGCAGCGAGTGGAGGAGACCATTCGGCAGACGGGGGTAAGCCAAGTCGACGCGAATGAAATTGGCCTGGCAATTTTGGAGCCTCTGCGGGAGTTAGACGAAGTTGCGTATCTTCGTTTCGCCTCGGTCTACCAGGCCTTTGAGAGCCTCGATGATTTTGAAACGGCAATCGACAAGCTGCGCACCGAAACCCCGCCTTCGGACGAGGGTGAGAGCTAGGTGTACCGCGCGGTCTTTCCCTTACTGAAGCTTCTCGACCCAGAAGTGGCACACTACGCCGGCATGGGTGTTCTTCGCGCCATTCAGCAGCCATTCGTGAGAGACCTGTTTCACGCCATCACCAAACCGCACGCCTCTTTGAAAACCACCGTGATGGGGATTGAATTTCCCTCTCCATTTGGGCTCGCCGCCGGATTCGATAAGAACGCCGAAGTGGTCACGGCCCTCTTGGCGCTCGGTTTTGGTCATGTCGAGGTGGGAACCGTTACTCCTCGTCCGCAGCCGGGAAACCCGAAGCCTCGGCTGTTCCGACTTCCCAGTGACCGCGCGCTGGTGAACAGAATGGGGTTTAACAATGACGGCATCGACGAGGTGGTCAACCGCCTGATGCTTCTGAGGCGGCTCACCCCCGGCCTCATCATCGGGGTCAACATTGGCAAGAACCGCGACACCTCAGCCGCTGATGCGGTTCACGACTACGCCGTCACTGCGCGGTTGGCTGCGCCCGTGGCTGACTATCTCGTCGTGAATGTGAGCTCGCCCAATACGCCCGGTCTGCGCGCACTCCAGGACCCCAGCGAGCTACTGCCAATTATTGACGCGGTAAAGGCTGAAGCAGGCCACGTTCCCGTGCTGGTGAAGATTTCGCCCGATTCGCCCGACGCGGAAATTCGCGATGTTGCCGCCCTCGCGCGAGAGGCGGGTCTTGCCGGCGTGGTCGCAACGAACACCACGGTGAGTCGCGAGGGCTTGACCTCGAGCGCTCCAGAAGTGGCCCACGCGGGACAGGGCGGACTCTCCGGCGCCCCGCTCGCCACCCGCTCTCTATCCGTCCTAGAGGTGGTGCGAGAGGCTCTGGGAGATGACCTCGCGGTGATTTCGGTGGGAGGGGTCTCCACCGGCTCGGACGTGCACGAGCGCTTGCGGGCGGGGGCGTCCCTCGTCCAGGCCTACACCTCGTTTGTCTACCGGGGCCCGCTACTTGCTCATCACGTCAATCGCGAGCTTCAGGCCCTGCGGGCTTAGACCGGCTTTTCCCCGCGGCCTACCTGGGGCTTGGGAAGACGCAATCCCCGCATTTGCAAGCCCCTCATTGCGGCATACCACCTAAGACCCTTGTCCATCTTGTCCTCGCCAAATTTTGCTGACGCAGCCTTCTTGATCTGCCACCCGAGGAAAAAGGAGTCGATCACGGCGAATAGAAAGAACAACCACAACACCACCACAGAGGCGATTTGAGCCTGGGCTGAAGGAATAAAGGTCGCGATAATCACGGCAAACATCATCGGGATGAGGAATTCGCCGAAGTTCCAACGGGAATCGACGAAGTCCCGAGCAAATTTTTTCTGAGGCCCCTTATCGCGCAGCGGAAGATAGCGTTCTTCTCCCGCGGCCAAACCCAGCCGAGCGCGCTCTCGCACCTCTCGGGCACGAGCCCGACGCTCTTTTGCCGTATTGGCAACCAGCGGCCTCTTCGACTCTTGCTCTCGGTCACGCCGACGCGGCGTGGGGCGCCCCTTACCCTCAGGGGCGGTGTCCTGTTGTGTCTTGTCGGCCACTGGGGCTCTCCTCAAAATCGTGAAGCCTTAAGATTACCGGCATGACCTCCCAGCACGCTTCCTTGCCCGACGATTCAACGTTGAGGGAGTGTGCCCACAACCGCTCGTCAGACATTCGCTCCACTCTGGAGGCTCTGGTGAGGATTCCCTCACTTTCCCTTCCTGGCTCCGACCCCGACGTCTTGGCCCACTCGGCGCAGACGGTGAAAACGCTGTTTGAAAACGTCTTGCCGTGGGATTCGATTGAGATTGTTCAGGCGTCAGGGGGCGCCCCGGCGGTTATTGCCAGAAAGACGGCAGAACCGGGTTTCCCCACCGTCCTGCTCTACGCCCATCACGACGTCCAACCCCCCGGAAATCCCGAATTGTGGCTGTCGCCCCCGTTTGAGCCCGAGGTGCGTGAGGGGCGACTGTACGGACGGGGCTCGGCGGACGATGGCGCAGGGATTGCTGTCCACCTTCACTCCATTGCCTCTGTTGTTGAGGCCTGTCAAGGCGCAGTTCCCATTGGAGTGACGGTGTTTATTGAAGGGGAAGAGGAAAGTGGATCACCCACCTTCACCAGCCTGCTCGAGCGCTACCGCGACCTGCTCGACGCCGATCTCATCGTGGTAGCTGATTCGGACAACCCCTCTCCATCCACCCCAGGGCTCACAACCAGTTTGCGGGGTGTCGTGGGAGTCACGGTGGGCGTAAAGACGCTTAGCTCTTCGGTTCACTCGGGTCTTTTCGGTGGACCTGTCCCTGACGCGCTCACCACGCTCATCCGCTTGCTCTCCACCCTCCACGATGACCAAGGACGGGTCGCTATCAAGTCGCTGTATCCGCAGCTCGAAATCGATGGAGGGGACGAGGGCTCCCTTCGTCACGAGTCGGGTTTACTTCCGGGGATTCCACTGTGGGGGGAGGGCAGTATCAACCAGCGACTATGGGCACATCCCGCCATCACGATTACCGGTATCGACGCCCCGGCACCAGAACAGGCATCGAACACTCTCCTAGCCTCAGCGCGCGCCAAAGTGAGCCTGAGAATTCCGCCGGGCTTTCCTGCGGAGGAAGCAGCGGTGGCGCTGGAGAATCACCTTCACCAGCATTGCCCACAGGGAGTTGAGATCGGATTTGAGCACTGGGAGAAGGGAGAGGGGTTCCTCCACCAGGCCGGCCACCCACTGGTGGCCGCAGTGGAGCAGGCACTGGCGGATGGTTTTGGTGCGGAAGTGGTTCACCAGGGCCTTGGTGGCTCGATTCCCTTTATCGCCCACCTACAACACGCATTCCCAGAGGCGGCTATTGCTGTCACCGGGGTAGAAGATCGAGCCTCTGCCGCGCACGGCCCCAATGAGTCCGTCGACCTTGCGATGGTCGAGCGAGCGGTCGTCTCACAGACCCTTCTTCTCGGTCGGATGTGCCGCGGCGTGTAGAGGAAGCACCCAGCGCCGGGCGGATAGAATAAAGCTCGAAAGGTTTGGGTGAATGCCTCATGTCAACTGTTGAGAAGACGACTGACACCGCCGCTCACGGCGTTGTGCTCACTGACACTGCTGCCGCCAAAGTCAAGTCACTGATTGACCAGGAAGGCCGAGACGACTTGCGTTTGCGAGTTGCCGTCCAGCCGGGGGGTTGTTCGGGCTTGATTTATCAGCTGTTTTTTGACGAGCGCCTGATGGATGACGACCTCGTGGTCGACTTTTCCGGAGTTGAGGTGGTCGTCGACAAGATGAGCACTCCGTATCTCGACGGGGCGACGGTTGATTTTGAAGACACCATCCACAAACAAGGGTTCACCATCGACAACCCCAACGCGCAGGGAAGCTGCGCGTGTGGAGACAGTTTTAGCTAGTCAATCGTCTGCGTGGCCCGTGACGTGAGGTCTAACCGGGTCGCGTAGAATGAGGGTGCGAGAGCAAAGGAAAGGCACTACGTGAGTCGGGTTCGCAAGCGGTCGTTACAGGTTTCGGCACTCTTCGCCGGTCTGGCTCTCGTGCTAGCAGGCTGCACCGACCAGGTCATGCTGGGCTGGCTCCCGACCGAACGCGGTTTGACCAACCAGGTCGACCGTGTGATTGACCTGTGGAACGTTTCCTGGATTGTTCTCTTCATTGTGGGAATCATTACCTGGTTGCTCATCATTTGGGCGGCCGTGGTCTATCGCCGCCGTAAGGGCCAGACCGGTACTCCCGCCCAATTGCGCTACAACATGCCCATCGAAACCTTCTACACGGTGGTGCCGCTGATTTTGGTCTTGGGCTTCTTCGCCTTCACCGCCCGTGACCAGGCAATTATTGAAGAACCCCTTCCTGACCCCGATGTCAGCATTGAGGTCTATGGAAAGCGGTGGGCCTGGGACTTCAACTACCTCAACGAAGGTGTGTACTACTCGGGCATTCAAGCCCAGGAGTTACCGCAGGGACCCATCGACGCTGCCAGCCTGCCGAAGCTGTATTTGCCGGTGGACAAGAAGGTCGAAATCACAATTGAGTCGCGCGACGTCATTCACTCCTTCTGGGTGGTCGACTTCTTGTACAAGAAGGACATGATTCCCGCGCGGACCAACCACTGGTATTTCATCCCCCAAAAAGAAGGTGTGTACCGCGGTAAGTGTGCCGAGCTGTGTGGGGAGTACCACTCGCTGATGCTCTTTGAAGTGCATGTGGTGAGCCAAGAAGAATTTGATCGGCAAATGCAGGCCCTGCGCGACAGCGGCAACGTGGGTCGCCTCGGGCCGGAATTCAACGTATTGCAGAACCTGCCCGGAACAACGGCAAGCGCAGAGGGAGAGTAGGCATGACTCAGACCGCACCCCGCCCCAGTGTGACGGAGATTCCCGCTGGGCTCTCCAACGCCCGAGTGGCCCGAAAGGGAAACTTGTTCGTGGAGTGGTTGACCACCACTGACCACAAGAAGATCGGGTATCTCTATCTGTGGACCTCGTTCCTGTACTTCCTCCTCGGTGGTGTGATGGCGCTGGTCATCCGCGCCCAGCTGTTCGCACCGGGTCTTGAAATTGTGGCCACGAAGGAGCAGTACAACCAGCTCTTCACCATGCACGGCACAATCATGCTCTTGATGTTCGCGACACCGCTGTTCGCGGGGTTTGCAAACGTCTTGATGCCCTTGCAAATTGGAGCGCCCGATGTGGCATTCCCGCGTCTGAACGCGTTGGCCTACTGGTTCTTTAGCTTCGGATCGCTCATTGCGGTGGCAGGCTTCCTCACCCCACAGGGTGCGGCTTCATTCGGTTGGTTTGCCTACGCGCCACTCTCCAGCCAAACCTTCACCCCCGGTTTGGGTGGAAACCTTTGGGTCTTTGGCCTGGGTCTAAGCGGTTTTGGAACCATTTTGGGTGCGGTCAACTTCATCACCACCATCATCACGATGCGCGTGCCCGGCATGACCATGTGGCGTATGTCGATTTTCACCTGGAACACCCTCGTGACCTCGATTTTGGTGCTTCTCGCCTTCCCGGTACTCGCCGCCGCCATGTTGGCGCTGGGTGCTGACCGTGTCTTTGGGGCGCACGTCTACGACGCCGCTAACGGGGGAGCGATCCTGTGGCAGCACCTCTTCTGGTTCTTTGGCCACCCCGAGGTGTACATCATCGCCCTGCCGTTCTTCGGAATCGTGTCCGAAGTATTCCCGGTCTTTAGTCGCAAGCCCATTTTTGGGTACAAGACGCTGGTGTACGCCACGATCGCCATCGCGGCGCTGTCGATGACGGTGTGGGCTCACCACATGTATGTCACGGGCTCGGTGCTCTTGCCATTCTTCGCGCTGATGACGATGCTGATTGCGGTTCCCACCGGTGTGAAAATTTTCAACTGGATCGGCACGATGTGGCGAGGGTCGGTGACGTTTGAAACCCCGATTGTCTTTGCCCTGGGCTTCCTCATCTCCTTCGTGTTCGGTGGTCTGACCGGTGTCATCCTGGCTTCACCGCCGCTCGACTTCCACGTGTCAGACTCCTACTTCGTGGTCGCCCACTTCCACTACGTCGTGTTTGGCACTGTGGTGTTCGCGATGTTCTCTGGCTTCTACTTCTGGTGGCCCAAGTTCACCGGAAAGATGTTGAACGAATCGTTGGGACACATCCACTTCTGGATTCTCTTCATCGGTTTCCACATGACCTTCCTCATCCAGCACTGGCTGGGCGTGATGGGCATGCCTCGTCGCTACGCCACCTACATGGTGGAAGACGGATTCACCTGGATGAACCAGCTCTCGACCATTGGCTCGATCATCTTGGCGCTGTCGATGATCCCCTTCTTCCTCAACGTCTACCTCACTCACCGCAAGGGGGAGAAGGTCACCGTCAATGACCCGTGGGGTTATGGTCGCTCGCTCGAGTGGGCAACGAGCTGCCCGCCGCCGCGTCACAACTTCACCTCGATTCCGCGTATTCGCTCCGAGTCGCCGGCGTTCGATTTGAACCACCCCGAGCTCGACCTTCCGCTCGCCGTGGGTAATTCCCGTAAGCCGGCGAAGACGGAGGCATAGTCGTGAAGACTAACATCGCGGTCTTGTTGGTAATGAGCGTCTACTTCTTCATCCTGGCCGCGGTGTATTCGGTGTGGTCGCTCATCGACAAAGGGCACATCGAGTGGGTCGGAACCCTTGCAATCGCCTTGAGTGGCGGATTGACGGCGCTAATTGCGTTCTTCCTCCAAGTCCAGCAACGCAACGCTGGCGGACTTCTACCGGAGGACCGCCTGGACGCCGAAATCGACGACGGTGACCCCGAATTGGGCTTCTACAGCCCCTGGAGCTGGTGGCCGGTGTTCCTGGCTGCTGGCGCTGCCTTGGCCATGGTGGGTATGTCGGTGGGCGTGTGGGTAGCACTCTATGCACTACCGCTGGTGTTGATTGGAATCGTGGGCTGGACCTACGAGTATTACCGAGGATATTTTGGCCGCTAACGACGTCGTCGTGAGGCCCGCTGCGGCTGCGGACCACGACCGCGTGCTGGAGCTGGTGGGGAAGCTCGGACACGTCCTTGAGGTCGACCCAGGCAAGTTTTCGGAGACCTTCCGTTTTGTGATGGACGATCCTGGTCGCTCGCTTCTTCTGGTAGCGGAGGCCGAGGGCCAGGTGGTCGGTTATTGCCTCACCACGATTTCACCCCTGCTGTATTCGAATGGGCCTTCCGCTCAACTGCAAGAGATTGTGGTTGATGAGGAAGCCCGAGTCGCCGGTGTCGGAACGGCGCTCGTGAGGGCCGTGGAGGACGCCTGCGAGAAAGCCGGGGTGACCCAGCTCACTGTCGCGTCACGCCGCGCAGGGGGCTTCTATGACCGGTTGGGATATAGCCAGCAGGCCGAATACATGCGGAGGCTGTTCTAGGCCATGTCGAGGGTTGACCGCCCCCGCATTACCCTCTTTGGCGCGGCGGACACCGTCACCGGCAGCCGTTACCTCATCGAATACGGCTCGTCGTGTTAATCCATGGCGAGAACGAGGAGCGCAAAGAACTCGCACCCGTCGTCGAGGAAGCTACCGGGGTGAAGGCATTTACCCCAGGATACGAAGAAACCCTGACGCTGTAGTCAGGGCTTCTTCGGTAGTTCTGCAACTCTTAGTGCTTCTGCGACTCCAGTTCGCGATTTTCCACCGGTGACACCCGGTCTTCAAAGAACCAACGTGACATCGAGGAGCGCAGACGAATACCCGCGGTAATCCGGCCCTGGTCGTTCGGGCGGACCGTGACGGGCTTGTACTCGGTGTAGTCCAGTAGCTTCCAGCGCTCGTACTCGTCGAGTTCTTCGTGCACCTCGACATACTGACCACCGGGCAGACGGACGATGCGACCCGACTCGTAGCCGTGGAGAGAAATCTCACGGTCTTTGCGCTGAAGCGCCAAGCAGGTGCGCTTGGTAATCATGTGTGCCGCAATCGGACCCACAATCAACAGCACCTGAAGACTGGTAATCACGCCTTCGATGGACAGGCGGAAGTGGGTCGCGATGAGGTCAGAGCTGGCTGCGGCCCACAGCACGGCGTAGAAGGTGACGCCGGCTGCACCAATTCCGGTGCGGGTGGGGGCGTTGCGCGGACGCTCGGCGATGTGGTGCTCGCGCTTGTCGCCAGTGACCCAGGCTTCGAAGAAGGGGTACAGCGCGACCAGGGCGATGAACACAATCAGCACGATGGTTGGCGTCAATACGTTCATCGCGAAGGTGTATCCGCCTACCGTGAACTCCCAGCCTGGCGGCACCAAACGCAAAGCACCATCGGCAAATCCGATGTACCAGTCCGGTTGCGTACCGGCGGAGACGGGGGAGGGGTCGTAGGGCCCGTAATTCCAGATCGGGTTGATGGTAAAGAGTGAGGCGACCAGCATGATCACCCCAAAGACGATGAAGAAGAATCCGCCTGCTTTTGCCGCGAATACCGGCATCACAGGGGAGCCCACGACGTTGTCGTTGGTGCGACCGGGGCCAGCGAACTGGGTGTGCTTGTTCACCACGAGCAACACCATGTGAATGGCCAGCGTTGCAATCAAAATCGCGGGAAGCAACATGATGTGCAGGACGTAGAGTCTCGGAATTACTTCTGTGCCGGGGAATTCCCCTCCAAAGAGCAGATACGAAATCCAGACGCCGATCACTGGGAAGGCTTTCACCATTCCGTCGATGATGCGCAGACCGTTCCCGGAGAGCAGGTCGTCAGGCAGTGAGTAACCGGTGAAACCTTCGGCCATCGCGAGGACAAAGAGGGCGAAACCAATGACCCAGTTGAGCTCGCGTGGCTTGCGGAACGCCCCGGTGAAGAACACGCGGAGCATGTGAAGGCCAATCGATGCCACGAACAATAGAGCGGCCCAGTGGTGGACCTGTCGCATCAGTAGGCCACCACGAATGTCGAATGAAATGTCGAGGGCGGTGTGGTACGCCACCGACATTTCAATTCCCTTGAGGGGCAAATACGAACCTTCGTATTCCACCTCGGTCATCGAGGGGTCAAAGAAAAAAGTGAGGAACGTACCCGAGATCAAAATCACAATGAAGCTATAAAGAGCGACTTCACCCAGCATGAACGACCAGTGGTCGGGGAAGATTTTACGACCGAGGGTCTTGACCGCGGTGGAAATACTCGTGCGCTCGTCGATGTAACTCGCGGCTGCGCCGGTGAAGCGCATGCCTGCGCTCGGGGTTTCGGTGCGGGTCGCTGTTGTCACGCTCATAGCTGTCGCTCCCAGAAGCTCGGTCCTACGGGTTCGTTGAAGTCGCTTTGTGCTACCAGATATCCTTCCTCATCAACGGTGATAGGAAGCTGAGGAAGGGGCCGTGCCGCGGGCCCAAAGATAACTTCACAGTGATTTGACACGTCAAACTCAGATTGGTGACAGGGGCACAGCAGGTGGTGGGTGTGCTGCTCGTACAAGGCCACTGGGCAACCCACGTGGGTGCAGATTTTGGAGTAGGCCACAATGCCCTGGTACGACCAGCTCTTGCGGTCGTCTGCTTCGTTGAGGTCCTCCAGGGGGAGGCGCATCAGTAGGACAGCGGCCTTGGCCTTCTCTTCCAGCTTGTGCTCGTGCATCTCCGCAAGACCCTCTGGAATCACATGGAAGGCCGAGCCAATCGTCACCTCGGAGGCCTTGATCGGAACACCGGAGGGGTCACGGGTCAGGCGCGTGCCCTTTTCCCACATGGTGTGCTTGAGCACTACATTGGGGTCTTCTTCGGGAGCGAGGTCGCGGAAGAGTGCTACCGCCGGGATGGGGGTGACTAGGAGGGCGCCGATCATAGTGTTGCGCACCAGGGAGCGGCGGGTGAATCCCGATTCTTTGTTCGCCTGGGTAAAGACATCGGCTGCGATTTGGCGGGTTTCTTCATCACCACGGGTCTGGTGACGCTCTTCCACCAGTTCGTGTCCGTGCATCAACGATTTCGCCCAGTGCACCGCACCAAAACCGATTCCGAGAAGACCGATGGTGATTCCCAGGCCAATGGTGAGGTTGTTGATGCGGGTCGACAAGATGTCACCAGGAGTGATGGGGAAGGCGCTGTAGGACAACGCGGCAATGATGCTGCCGACAATCGAGAGCCCGAAGAACATGGCGATACGTCGCTCGGCCTGCTTCTCGTACTTCTCGTCCAAATCGGTCACACGGGGGCGCTCCGGGGGAAGCCCCGGGTTCGAGACACCGTCACTGGGCACGACCGCCGAGCCGGGCTCGTATTCGTGCTCGTGTGACTCGTCCGCCGTTCCGCTGGCCTTTACCGCCATCGAGTTCTCCTCTTGTGTTCTTCGTCGTAAAAGCTAGTTCGAGCGCGCGGTGAGCCAGATTGCGATGGCAATCAACACACCAAGCCCAATAATCCAGACAAACAATCCCTCCGCCACGGGCCCGAGGCTACCGAGGCTGAAACCTCCTACCGACGGGTTCTCGTCGATGTAGGCGAGGTAGGTGATGATGTCGTTCTTTTCCTCGGGGGTGAGGTTCATGTCGCTAAACACCGGCATGTTTTGCGGGCCAGTGACCATCGCGGCGTACACGTGGATGGGGTCGACACCTTTCAGACCGGGAGCCCACTTACCTTCGGTGAGAGCACCGCCGGCACCCGCCACGTTGTGGCACATCGCACAGTTGATGCGGAAGAGTTCAGCGCCGTTTGCGGCGTCGCCATCAGCCGCGTAGTAGCGGGGGTCGGGAAGCCCAGGGCCGGGCGCCAGTGACGCGACCCACGCACCCATCGCATCGATTTGGGGTTGGGTGAACTGAACGGGCTTGCGCTCTGCCTGAGGGCCTGAGGCGGCCATCGGCATACGACCGGTTCCGACCTGGAACTCTACCGAGAGCGCCCCCACACCAATAAGGCTTGGCCCGGCGTCCGTGCCTTGACCATTGGTTCCGTGGCAGCTCGCACAGTTGGCGAGGAATAACTTGCCGCCCTCTTCCACCAGCGACGCCGCGTCGACCGTTTCAGTCTGAGCGCTGGCAATACCGGCAGTGGTCGCGGCGTAGGCACCGCCGGTCATAAACAACCCAAGAATCATCAGTGCCACGCCAGCGAGCGGGTGGCGACGGCCGCGCTTACGGGGGAGGGGGGTGGAGTGAGTCATCGTTTCCTTGGGTGTCGTATCAGCTCAAATTTTTTAGTTATTGCAAGACGTAAATGACGAGGAAGAGTCCAATCCAGACCACGTCGACGAAGTGCCAGTAGTAGGACACCACAATCGCGCTGGTGGCTTCCCGGTGGGTGAAGACGCGGACCGCGTAGGCACGCCCAATCACTAGCAGGAACGCAATCAGACCTCCGGTGACGTGAAGGCCGTGGAAGCCTGTGGTCAGGTAGAACGCAGAACCGTAGGCGTCTGAGTTCAACGCCACACCCTCAGACACCAGCATCGCGTACTCGTAGACCTGTCCGGCAACGAAGATGGCACCCATCACGTAGGTGAGGAAGAACCACTCGACCATTCCCCACTGAGTGGGCTTCCAGCCGGTTGCCCGTGCTTGCAGACGCTCGGCTGCAAAGACACCGAACTGAGCGGTGACGCTCGAGAGAACCAGGATGGTGGTGTTCACGGCAGCAAAAGGAATGTTGAGCTTTTCCACGGCAGCATCCCAAATTTCGGGGGAGGTGCTGCGCAGCGTGAAGTAGATCGCGAAGAGACCGGCGAAGAACATCACCTCGCTGCCAAGCCAGACAATGGTGCCCACAGCAGTGGTGTTTGGACGATTAACGGTGGGCGAAAAAGTCATAGGCGCGGCAGTAGTCACAACCTCCATTATGCCCGATTCCCCGTCGTGCCCTGCGCCACACGGCGGGGTCTTCCAGCAAACTACGATGGTTTTTTATGGCACACGAGCGTTCTTACCCGGACGTCCTCTCCGGACTCCTCTCTGGCACTGACTTGTCGGTTGCTGAGGCCACTCAGATGATGTCTCAGATCATGGCGGGGGAGCTCACCGATGCCCAGATTGCGTCGTTCCTCGTCGCCCTGCGCGCCAAGGGGGAGACCGTTGACGAGGTAGTGGGCTTTCGGGCGGCCATCTTGGACAATGCCGTTCCCCTCGATATTCCGCCCAGGGTCCTAGACATCGTGGGCACCGGCGGTGACCCTTACGGTGCGGTCGTCAATGTCTCGTCTATCGCGTCCATCGTCGCCGCGGCAGCAGGTGTTCCGGTGGTTAAACACGGCAACCGTGCAGCGAGTTCTTCCTCGGGTGCGAGCGACCTGTTGGGGGAGTTGGGGGTCAATCTGGAGCTAGACCCCGAGCAGGTGAAAGCCGTTTTTGACGCAGTAGGCCTCACATTTGTTTTCGCGGCAAAGTTTCATCCTGGTTTCCGCCACGCGGCAAACGCCAGGAAAGAAATCGGTGTCCCGACGGTGTTCAACATTCTGGGGCCGCTGTGCAACCCGGTTCGCCCAGAAGCCTCGGCAGTGGGGGTGTCCTCGTTGGAGCGAGTGCCCCAGATGGCGGGGGTGTTCCGCACCCGTGGCGCCACGGCGCTCCTCTATCGCGGTGATGACGGCATCGACAAGATGACGACCACCGGTTACACCCGGGTCTGGGAGGTCAGTCGAGGCGATGTTATTGAACACGTCATCGACGTCGAGGAACTGGGTCTGGCGAAGGCCTCAATTGAGGATCTGCTGGGCAAAGACCCCGCCCATAACGCCTCGCTCGCCAGATCGGTCCTCGCTGGCGAGCCCGGAGCCGTGCGAGACATCGTTGTTCTCAACACCGCGGCGGGGCTCACATCCTTTGACCTATCAAACGACCCGCATCAACAGGACATCGCGCTCAAGGAGCGACTGATTAACAACATCGAGCGCGCCCAACACGCGATCGATTCGGGCGCTGCTCAGCGGACCCTCGATGCCTGGGTTGACGCCTCACACGCGGTGTAGTTGCCCGGGCGGCAGGGTAGTGGCACTATTCGCAACCCGGAGCCGCTGAAAAACGTTACCTGACATAATAATGATTATCGGATAATGGTGGGGGGTGCGATAGCCGGGTCAGAGCTTTGCACCAGCCGTGCGTGCCTCATCGCCGGTGGGCATCGCGATTGCCCCACCACGGCGCGAGCAGACGATTGCGGCGACGATCAAAGCCTGTCGAACATAGTTTTCCCAGCCTTCGTGACTGGATTGCAATCCACTTTGGTGCAATTGGTGGACCATGGCCGCCATCGTGGCGTCACCGCCACCCGTGGTGTCGGCGAGTTCAAAGCCTTGTGCAATCGGGATGGTGGACTGAGACGAGGCGGTATATAAGGTCGCTGGGTCACCCGCGTGCGTTACCAGCACGGCTTTCGCCTTGCCATCGAGCGCCGCCATCACAATCTGGTCTTCTGTTTGCCCGGGATAGGTCGCTTCGATGTCCTCGGCGCTGAACTTCACGAAATCGGCCTCGTGAATGAGGTGTCCCAGGCGCTCTCGGTAGTCATCCCAGTCGGAAACCATCCGTGGCCGCACATTGGGGTCAAACGTCTTTATCCCCGATGTGGCAGAAAACGCTTCACGGATGGCCTCGTAGGTCATGCTCTCCAGTACACCCAGTGAACCCGCGTGCACGACGCTCGCTGCCGCCACCTGCTGTCTCGCCCCGATCGCGGGGGGAACAAACCCGTAGGAGGCTGGGTTGGCGTAGAAGTTGTATCGGGGTTCGTGGTTGACGAAGGATGTCATCGCAATTGTTGTTTGAGCGTCGACTGTCACCGATAGGTCGAGACCCACGCCCTGCTGATGCAGGAAGTTTTTCAGCTGGGCACCTAGAGCATCATCGGCAAATGAACCAGCGAATTCGGTCGGTGATCCCAGCCGCGCGACTCCCACGGCCACATTGAATGGGCTACCGCCCCACGCCGCCAGATAGGTTGGCCTGTCTTCCTCATCCAACTGGATCATGTCGACGAGGGCTTCGCCAATCGACACCACGCCACCACTAGTCACGATGAGGCTCCTTTGCCATTTTTTCTGTGTGTAGCCTACGCAGAAGAGCGGGCAACCCGCCCGGTTCAAACGGCTCGCTGGTCGCTTCCAACTCTTCAGCACCCCACCACTTCCACCCAGTCACATCAATTCGTTCTGAGTCCGTCCAGCCCGCCGTATCGGGTTCAAACTCCGATGACACCCGATAGACGAAAAATTCCTGGTAGGCCTCTGGGTAAATGGCTTCATCGTAGGGAAGGGGAATGGTTTCTGAATAGACCATCTCCCCCACATTGTCGACGCGCAATCCCGTTTCCTCGGCGAGTTCTCTCACCGCCGCTTCTCGGTGACTCTCCCCCGGGTCAACTCCCCCTCCTGGTGTCACCCAGCGACGCCAGTTCGATGAGTCAGGAACGCGGGTGAACAGAAGTAAACAGCGACCAGTGGGCGCCAGTAGAACAATTCGGCTGGTGTGACGGGGCCCCGCGAACACGTCGGTTACTGCTGAAACGAGCTCACGTCACCCACGAGGCGGGTGTGGTCTTCTGGGACGTCATCGACGATGGCCTGAGTGACTTCGGCCGCAAACTCTTCGACGTTGTAGATTTTGCCCGCTACTTCCTTGCGCTCGTCAATCGCGCCTGGATAGATGCGATTGAGCAAGGTGGCGGTGACCGTGCCCTCGATCATGTCGCCCGAGACCACCACAAAGTCGACGCCACGAGCGGCCATGTCATCAGCCATAGCGCGCAGTGCGTCCTCGCCTGCCCTCTTCGAGAGCGCCACAGGGCGGTACTCCGGCATGGTGTCGGTTTCACGAATGAAGTGAGCCTGGTGGCTCGTCACAAACACCACACGACCACCATTGGTCATAAGGGGCAGTGCCGCCGTGAGGGCCCCTACCTGGGCGTCGCGATTGAGCTTCATCGCGTAATCCTCAGCGACGTCCGCCTCCATTCCCCCTGAGGCGTTGAGGACGAGAACATCAAGCCCGCCAAAAGCGTCGCGAATCTGGTTCATCATCGCCATGACTGACACGGGATCGGTGAGGTCGGCGCCGACCATGATGGCCTCTCCCCCGGCTTCGGCAATGCCATCAACAATTTTCTTGGCCCTAGCCTCTTTGTTGCGGTAGTTGATAGCTACTCGCGCTCCTGCCGCCGCGCAGAACTGCGCCACTTGGGCTCCAATGCCTCGTGATGAACCAGTGACAAGAACGCGTTTTCCCAGCAAATCGGTGGGAGCAAGGGGGTTTTCTGACATGGCCCACACCCTAGCAACCGGTTCAGGTCTATCCTCGTTGGCAGAGGTTCGTGTGGCGAAAAGTGGATGAGATGTCGGGTTTCTTCGAGGGCAACCTCCCGCTAATCGCTGCTCATCGCGGATTTGCGCTGAACCACCCCGAAAACACTCTTTCTGCTTTTTCAGCGGCGCTCTCGGCCGGGGCCGATGTGATTGAGACCGACGTGCACGGTTCGCGCGACCGAGTCGCGATGGTCACCCACGACCCTGGGCTGTTGCGGGTGGCGGGGCGAAACGGGCTGATTTCGCAGATGACCAGCGAGAGCCTGCGCCGAGTAGACCTCGGTGGCGAGACGATGCCGACGTTGGAGGAGGCGCTCGACGCATTCCCCGACGCTCGGTTCAGCATCGATGTGAAATCCCCCGAAGCGGTGGGCCCCACCATTAGCGCCATCGAGAGAACCGCTTCTCACCACCGCGTCGTGATCGCGTCCTTTTCAGAACGGCGCCGGAAGGCCGTGACGCGACAACTGGGCAGTGTTGCAACGATGGGAACCCACCGTCACGCGATCGCCACCTGGAGCGCTGTGCCCCTGTTTGAGAGGTTGTTGGCAACGATTGACGCGCTGTTTTTGCCGACAACCGCCTATGGCGTGCGGATGTTTTCCCCACGGATGGTTGCGACAGCCGAACGACACGGAGTCACGCTGGGGGCGTGGACCATCAACGACCCCGATGAGATGGAAGCACTGTGGAATCGGGGGGTGCGGGTAATGGTTACTGACCGAACTGACTTGGCCGTTGAACGCCGAGCACAGCTGGCTTCCTCGCCCACCAGCCCATCGCGACACTAAGCAGCCCCATCACCGATAGGCCCAATTCCAGAGTTCGGCCCAGGCGCGTCGCTGGTGTGGTGTGAGAGGTGGTCGGAATTTCTTCCACCATGTATCCCTCTTCGAAAGTTGGTAGACGCACGAGTTCCTCTCCGCTGGGGAGAATGATGGCGCTCGTTCCCACGGTTGAGGTGTTCACTACTGTGCGACCAGTTTCCACGGCACGGATTTTCGCGATGTCGAGCTGTTGTTCGCTTTGGTCCGTTCGACCAAAATCGGCGTTGTTTGTCGGCGCAAAAATCACGTCCGCACCCTCGGCCATCATCTGCCGGAAGATGGCGTCGTCGACGATGTCGTAGCAAATGGCAATACCTGCGGTGTGGCCCGCCACGTTGAAAACGGTGTCGCGCTCTCCGAAGCTGTAGTCGCGGGGAACCATGTCAAACAGGGACGGGGCAAGAGGGTAGAAAAACTCTCGCGCTGGAAGGTATTCCGCGAATGGGACGGGGTGAATCTTGTCGTATTGGTCAGCCGCGTAGCCCACGCCCGGGTTATCCGGCACGTCCCACAGCAACACGCTGTTGAAAGTTTCCTCGCCCGTGGCGGTAATCGTGCCCACCACGAGCGGCGCGTCCATATTGGTTACCACCTCATCGAGAATGGTTGCCGCCTCGGAAAAGCGCAGAGGGTCAATATCGGAGGCGTTCTCGGGCCAAATCACGACATCGACACTCTCCCCGTAGAGCTCGCGCGTCACCGACCAGTGATCCATCAGGTTGTCACCACGCGACGATTGAGAAAACAACGAGGCGTCTGTGTTGCCCTGAATGGCCGCTACCCGGATGGTGTCGGAAATGGTGGCGGGATACCCCGGCCACACGACTAAGAACGTCGCTGCTCCGAGCGGCAGGATGGCTTTACCTAGGGGAAGAAGTCGCGGTTCGGTGAGAGTGACGACTGTGAGAGCGGCCAACCAGGCGAGGAGGAAACTCAGCCCACTCGTACCCAGCCACGCGACCCATTCCAGGGCAGGTCCTGAGGCTTGACTATGGGCGAGTCGCCCCCAGGCGAATCCGCCGAAGGGCCAGACGCTGGCGATGGCTTCGCGAATCAGCCACACCCCCGCAAGTGCTACGGGGAGGAAACCGAGCCGCGCGGCCACCCCCGGCCATTGCCGCTCACCCACCCGCCACATCAACGCTAAGAGGGCATAACCGGCAGCGAACAGAACAGTTTGTGCGAGGGCAAGCGCCAACCACGGAATGATGCCGAGATAGACGGTGAGCCAGGTAATCAAGATCCCGTAGTAGCTAAATCCCCCTACAGCGCCGACCAACAGGGCTCGCGGAATCGTGAGGTCGCGGGCAACCCAGAGCATGAGCATCAGACCGGCAAAGGTCAACGGCCACCAACCACGATCGGGAAAACCGAGATCCATCAGCCACCCTGCAGCAATCGCCAGAAGGACGGACAGCCACAGAGGTTGAGAGGTGGAGCGATCCACCACCGATTGACGGCCCCAATCCTTCACGCTTGGAAGCCTAGACAACGCTGCTGAGAGCGACGATGCCTCGGAATACGGCGGCGCGTGCCTCGCGAGCGGTTTTTCCCGTGGGTCCCTGGTCGACTTGCTCGATCTGATCCAGCACATCGATTATCTGTTTGCAGAGTCGAACAAAATCGCCCACCGCCACATCGTCATCATCCACGATGTCAGCGAGGTCCCCTCCCCCAGCCCAATGCCACACCGCCCAGGCTCGATGAGCCGCGAGTGGATCACTTCCGGGAAGGTGGTGACTTCGCTCCAGTCGGTCCAACGTCGCCCACAGCGCTTCAGAGTCTTCAAGGGCCTCACGGAAAGCCCCCGGGGGAAGCTCAGACATTTTGACCGGAAGTTCGTCGCTGCGACTCTCGTGCACGAGGCAAGAGACCATCGCGGCGAGAGCGGGGGCATCCAGGCCCATCCACAACTGTCGGCGGATCGCCTCTGCAACCAGCAGGTCGCGCTCGCCGTAGATTCTGCGCAGACGCGTTCCGTGAACGGTGGCCTGGTAGTCCTCGCCGTCTGGCCTGAGATAGTCGAGCTCCTCAAGGATGCTCACGACTCGATCAAAGACCAGCGAAATAGCTCCTGTGCGCTGGTCAATTTGGCGCCGGATTTTCTCGGTGTCTCGATGAAGTCGCCACCACCTCTCTGCCCAACGCGCATGGTTTTCTCTATCTGGGCAGTCGTGACAGGGATGGCGGGTGAGTGTGCGTCGGAGTCGATCGATTTCGCGCTGAGAACTCGGGTCGTCACTTTTTCGGCGCTTCTTTTCGGTATCGCTCAATTCCCGCCGAAGAGTTGCATACTCGCGAAAGTCACCGCGATCGCAATCAATTGCTTTGTCGTAACCCGCGAGGGACTCTTCGTTGCGTCGGACATTTCGGGCGAGCTCCACTACGTGACGGTCGGCCTGAAACTGGGCGAAGGAACTCTCCAGGATGGTTCGCGTGCGTTCGTGTCCAAATTGAGAGATGAGGTTGACGGCCATGTTGTAGGTCGGCCGGAAGCTGGAGCGAAGCGGGTAGCTGCGCCGTGACGCTAATTGAGCGACTTGTTCGGGGTTCATTCCCGGGCGCCACATAATCACCGAATGTCCCTGGGTATCGATTCGACGTCTACCGGCGCGACCCGTGAGCTGGGTGTATTCGCCCGCGGTGATAGGAACCCGGGCCTCGCCATTGAACTTGTCGAGCTTTTCCAGCACCACCGTTCGCGCAGGCATGTTGATTCCCAGCGCCAGCGTCTCCGTGGCAAATACGACGCGCAGGAGTTTTCTCCTGAAAAGTTCTTCCACCACTTCTTTGAACACCGGCAAGAGGCCCGCGTGGTGTGCAGCCACACCGCGCAAGAGCGCGTCGAGCCATTCGTGGTAGCCCAACACCCCTAAATCGTCCTCATCTAAGCGGGCGCAACGCTGCTCGACGAAGTCGATGATTTCTTCCTTCTCGCCCGGCGTCGTGAGATCCACGCCTCTCTGGGTGACGGCTTCGACGGCTTTGTCACAACCGGCGCGTGAAAACACGAAGAAAATCGCGGGTAAGAGCTCTTCTTGATCCAGCATGCGAATCAGTCGCGCCTGAGACATCTTCGCTTGGCCCTCGCGACTGACATAGCGTGGGCGCCCGCGACGCCTGTGCCCGCGACCGGGCGCTCCCTCAAAGCGCTGGAGGGTGTGAACCATCTGGACAATTTCGGGGTTCACTTGGGGCCTCGGACCGCTCTTGTCGGTCCGAAACAGGGGCAGCAGCCTTTCCCCCACCAGCATGTGCTGATACAGGGGCACGGGCCGGCGTTCACTCACCACAATGTCGGTGTCTCCTCGCACCGTCTGGAGCCATTCGCCGAACTCTTCGGCGTTCGACACCGTGGCGCTCAAGGAAATGAGTTGTACCCACGGCGGAAGGTGGATGATCACTTCTTCCCAGACAGCGCCCCGGAAGCGGTCGGCGAGATAGTGCACTTCATCCATCACCACGTAGCCGAGGTGCTCCAATAGCTCACTATCGGCATAGAGCATGTTGCGCAGAACTTCTGTCGTCATGATCACAATGCGCGCGTGCGGGTTGACGCTGGTGTCCCCAGTGAGCAAGCCGATTTCATCCGCGCCGTAGCGCTCGACTAACTCGGTGAATTTCTGATTGGACAGCGCCTTCATGGGTGTGGTGTAAAAGACCTTCACCAGAGGCTGTTGTAGGGCTAAGAAAATCGCGAATTCGGCGACGGCAGTCTTTCCTGCTCCGGTGGGGGCAGCCACTAGCACTCCCCTGCCCGATTCCACCGATTCGCAAGAGGTCAGCTGAAAATCATCCAAATCAAAGGGAAGTGTTTCCCGGTAGGACTGTAGGCCTGGCGAATTCTTCTTTGCCCGCGCCTGTTGATAGCGCTCGGCTGGGCTTAGCTGCGCCACTTTCTAGACCGATTCACCCGCGACGAGCGCTTCAGCGCGCTTCGCGGCACGTCGGTCATGAATCGTCGCGATTCCCGCAGCAATGAAGTAGAGCACCACCATCGGGATCGCGAGGATGACCATCGATACCACGTCGGCTGCCGGTGTGGCGATGGCCGTGAACAGGGCGATGATGATGATCGCCACCCTCCAACCCTTGATGATGGAGCGCGCTTCTAATACCCCCACAAAATTCAGCACCACCAAGAACACGGGCAACACAAAACCGACGCCGATGGCAAGAACGAGCTTGAGAGCAAAGTCGAGATAGACCTTTGCTGTCAGCAGTGTGGCCGATTGTTCGGGGGCAAAGCCGGTGAGTAGCACAACGATGTTGGGTAGTACTAGCCAGCCTGCTGTGACGCCTGCGAGAAAGAGTGGGACCGCAGCGGAGAGAAAGCCCAGTGCTAAACGGCGCTCGCGTTTCATCAGTGCCGGTACAAAAAATGCCCACACTTGATACAGCCAGACCGGCGCTGCCATGACAATTCCGAGAACGACAGCAATCGCGATTTTGGTATCAAACGCCTCGGTCACCGTCGTGTAGTTGATTTCTGCATCGCGATTGCGCTCACGCGCTATTTCGATGATCGGGTCGGAGAGTGCTGACCACACCGGGTCAGCGAGAAACCAGCCGCCGATGGCGGCAAGGACAATCGATAGCCCAATGATGCCCAGCCGCTTGCGCAACTCAAGCAGGTGTTCCCCGAGGGACATCCGAGCCTGCGAATCGGGCCGGGCCTTTCGGTTTGCCCGGGCCACGCTTACTTCTTCGTCTGGTCCGACTCGTCAGAGTCAGTGGAGGTCGTCTCCTCGCTACCCTCCGCCTTGACCTCAGACTTGAAAATCTTCAATGACTGACCGAGGCTACGCGCCAGTGCGGGAAGTTTGGGTGCCCCAAAGAGCAAGATGATGAGGACGAGAACAATAAGTCCGGTCCAGCCGCCGAGGTTTCCACCCATCGAGTCGCTCCTTTGTCCTCTGCGCCTGTTAATCGGCGCTGTGTGTGGGCCAGTGTAACACTCGGGCTTGGGCGCTTAGGCGGCCCTGCTAGCTGCTCTCGATGTGCTTTCGGGCGCCCTCAGCCCACCCGCGAACGGTTTCCACCGCTGATGTGGGGCCGATTACGGTGACCAATCCTGCATGTTGACCCACAAACCGAATAAGTGATGCGGTGTGAGCGAAAGGAATGTCCGCAACGAGGTCCGAGCCGTGCTCACTGGGGGGCGACGCGCGATCCAAATATTCGGCGACGAGTGGC
Source organism: Pontimonas sp. (assembly GCA_049416945.1). Classification (GTDB taxonomy): domain Bacteria; phylum Actinomycetota; class Actinomycetes; order Actinomycetales; family Microbacteriaceae; genus Pontimonas. The sequence continues at coordinate 93,535 of JBMSHQ010000001.1, forward strand.
AACGCGTAGCGAGGAAACTTCACCGTCACGACGAAATCGGTAGAGCTGGGGGTGAAAATCGACCACGAAGCGACGTCGCTCACATCCGGGTGAGAAGTGCTTGCTTCAGGCAACACCTCAATCTCACTCATCCGGTCGACTCGGAATACCCGCAGTGCCTCACGGGTGTGACACCAGGCCCTGAGGTACCAGACGCCATCGCGAATCTCGACGGCAACGGGGTCGACGGTGCGCCGCTCGCTCTCACCACTTCGAGTCACATAGTCAAAGGCCACCTGCCGACCCGAATCGATTGCCTCGGCAATCAGATCACTTTGAGCCTGGGCGTCCGAAGAATTAATCACGATTCCCCCGACGCCCGCCTCGCCACCAAAACCGCGCAATTTAGCGAGAAGTTCGCCGACGTCAGAGCGTTCCCCGTATCGCGGGTGGGCGGCGATGTACTGCAGCCCGGCAATGAGGGCCGCGACTTCTCTCGCTGTCAGACGTGGCTCGTGGTCGATCACGATGGTCTGCTCGAACCGAATAATGCCCTCTGTTTCAAGAAGGTCCCAGTCGATATCAAAAAGGTCGGTGTGCAGGTACGCGGCAGAATCCCCTGGAATGCCGGCGCAAGCAATGAGCTCGACTGCCCGACGAATATCGTCGGGGTGGCGACCAAACTGTTGTGCGGCTTCGTCAATACTGACCTCGCCACGATCCATCACGAAGGGAACCAGAGAGAGGAAGAGAACCAGGTTCTCTCCCGCTTGACCGGTCGAGGGACTAGCCATGGGCATCCACCACCTGAGTGAGAAGCGCCACAAGTTGAGCTGATAGTTCTTCTGGGCTCAGAATGCTGATGTCGTGGGAATACTCCAAAAGCTCCTGGGCGAAGGCCCCAAGGTCGGTGTAGTGGACGTGAAGTTCGTCTCCGTCTCGTTGCGTGAGCGCGCGATTAGTCAGCACCACTTCCGCCGCGGAACCCGGGGTGGCGATAATTCTCGCCACCTGCCGGGAGTAGATGGCATCGAGTTCCTCACACATGCGAGCAATTTGGTCAGCTTCTGCCCTTCGACTGGGAAGATCGAGCGCTGAAATCGCGGAGACGATCCTCCTTAAAAGGAAAGTTTTTTCTTCTCCTCCTGGCTCCTCCACGCTCAGCAAGTGCCAACGACTTTCGTGGAGCACCACCGCCAGCGGAGACACCGTGCGGGTCTTGGACTGAGACTGGCCCGGAGTCAGATAGTCAAAACTCACTTGGCGGCCGTCGCTGATGGCTCGCCTGAGCGCATCGAGAGCGGGATCACGAGCCGTCAGCATGGGCAGGAAGCCAATGAGTGGTTCGTTGACTGGCGCTCCGGACGCCGCCAGCTTGGTGTGAGTAAGCCGTGCTTCGCTCGAGAGAGAGCCTTCTTTCCACACCGCTGCCGCCACATTGAGAAGGCGTATGTCTTGAGGGGTGAGACGGAAACCTTCTGGCGGGTCGTACTCAGCTTTGGGTATCCGATACACCGTGGCCTTGTTATTGCCGTCCTCATCGGGAGGGATGACGGCTTGAAGTGGGATGCCCAGTTCTCTCAGCAAATCCTTGTCCCGCTCGAAGCGACGTTCGAGTGTGGCCTTGGCAACTCCCGCCTCGGTGTCTTCGCGATAACCGCGGACGGTCGAGAGGATGTGTTCTTTGGTGAGCCCGACCGTGGTCGCCATGAGCGCCAGAATGAGGTGGAAGAGCCGGTCTTCCGGTCGAATTACACCCTGCGCCACAGCCACAGTTTAGGTCGCCACGTGGCACACCCAGCGGGTACTGCGGGAGTGTTGAACTACTGGACTCCGAGGATGTCGAAGACGTAAATCAGGGTGGAACCATCGGCAACCCCTGCAGGCTGGTTGCCTTCGGGGTAACCAAGCTCAGGCGGGACCACAATCGCCACTTGAGAGCCCACTGTTTGGCCGACCAAACCGGTGAAGACCCCTCCGATCACTCCCCCGTTTCCGCCACCTGCTGATCCATCGAGCAGAGTGAGGGTGACGGGAGTGTTTTGCTCGAAGCTCGAGGAGAACGTCTGCTTGGTCTCCCACACCACTCCAGTGAAGTGGGTAACTACCTTGTCGCCTTCTGTGAGCGCAGGCCCAACGCCCTTCTTTACGGTGTACACCACCAACTCGTCGGGTGCGCTACCCATGGGCACCGACACTCCGTGGCGACCAGAGGGGTGCTGGACAATCATCGGGGCGTTGTCCACGAGAGCTTCTCGCGCCCCCTCAGCTTTCGGGGGGTAAGCCTGTAGGACATCGATCACGAGCACGACGGTGGAATCGTTTTGAACAAATTCGTCTTCAGGAATGGGCCCAAATACTGCCGCCACCTGGTCGGTAATAATCAGCCGGTCTCCCGTGGTGACACAGCGCAGGGCGTTACTGAAATAGTCGTCGCTTCCTGACTCGATCACGCGACGCACTGGCTGGTCGGGAGCGTAGTTGCTGGCGGTAAGAAGTTGACCGCCGGATCCGAGGTAAGCGGCGACGTGGAAATCAACCGCGGAGCCTTCCCCGGCCGTCACTCCCTCGCCCGAGCGGACAGTGGAGATTTCAGTTCCCGAGGTCACAAGCGGAGTGGGAAAGGTCAGCAGAGGAGGAGTCTGCGGTTCTCCGTCTTCGGCACTGACCAACGCTGACGCCTTACCCTCCACGCCGGCTGGTTCACACGCGGTGGGGAGAGTTGATGCGACACTCACCCCCGCTGCAGCGAGGCCAATCAGAGTGAAAAAGGTGATGCCGATAGACAGCGGTTGAATTCGCGACATGATGTCCCGAGTCTATCTGTCGGACCCGGCGCTACTGTGCGTCTTCCGCGCTCGCCTTCGACGCCCTCTTGCGCGACTCCTTCGCGAGTTCTTTCACCTTTTTCTCGGTTTCTACCCGCGCTCCCACGGCCCCTGGAGTCCACGCTTCGACGTCTTCGGCTGCGTATTCGGGCTTCACTTTTCGGCCCACCCGTTCGGGCAGTGTCGTGCCGGCTGATAGTTTTCGAGCCCAGGTCAGAAAGCCGGTATGCCCCACACCGCGGTGGTCGGGCCTTACGGCAAGGCCTTCGACGTGCCAGTTGCGCACAATCGACTCAGTCGCCTGCGGCACGGTGAGACGTTTACTCTCCCGCATCGCCTCCATCATCCGAGAAAGCTGAGTGACAGTTGCCACGTACACAAGGAGCACTCCCCCGCTTACCAGAGCGTCGAGACTTGCGTCCAAACATTCCCACGGGGTGAGCATGTCCAAAATCACTCGGTCAACAGACTCTGGCGCCATCGTGGGCAACACATCATTGAGGTCACCCAGGCGGACATCCCACGGGCAGGGAGGGGCGCCGTGGTAGAACGTTTCGACGTTGGCGCGGGCAATATCGGCAAATTCTTCTCGACGTTCAATTGACACCAACGAACCTTCGGGACCAAGCGCTTGAAGTAACCACAGGCTGAGCGCCCCCGACCCCACTCCCGCCTCGACGACAGTGTGACCGGGACGGATATCCGCCCGGAAAAGAATCTCACTGGCGTCTTTGGGGTAAATGATGGCGGCACCGCGCGGCATAGAGAGGACAAAGTCTGACATCAGTGGCCGGAGGGCGAGATAGCCAACCCCCAGGTCCGTCTGGACAACACTCCCCTCATTCACACCAATCAGGTCATCGTGTAGAAGCGCGCCCTTGTGGGTGTGAAAGCGACCACCTGGCTCCAGTACGACCGTGTGAAGTCGCCCCTTCGGGTCGGTGAGTTGGACGAGGTCACCGGCAACAAATGGTCCACGCCGAATCATGATTCACCCCGTGCTTGGCGAACCTCGTGGTGAATGTCACGGAGCCCTCGCCCTTCGAGCCCCTCCCACAACACGGTTGCGTAGCTGGCGGGAATCTCGATGTGCAGAGGAACGCCGATGGTGACGGCGCCGGCAGAAAGAGCGGAGGCGGCACCAAATACTGAGTCTTCAAACGCCACGCTGTGGTGGATATCGACTCCCAGCCGCTCGGCGGCGGTCAGATAGGGCTCGGGATTAGGTTTGGGTTCCTTCACGTCGTCGCCAGCGACCACGGTGTGGAACGCGGTCTCCCCGAGTTCCTCGCTCATCCGCTCCGCAATGAATACGGCGTTTTCCCGAAACGACATCGTGACCAAGCCAGTGGGTATACCGGCAGCGAGAACCTCAGAAATCACCCCCAACGCCCCGGCGCGCCACGGAATGGACTCGGCCAGTCGTTCGCGCACTCGCGCACTCAGCCGGTCGATAATCTCGGCCAACTCCAACTCCACCCCAGCGCTTTGAATCGCGCGAGAGCTATCCCACAATCCACTGCCCACCAGGGCCAAACCCTGCTCGATTGTCCAGGTTCCCCCAAAGGCTTCGACAAGCTCTCTCTCCGCGTCCAACCAGTACGGTTCGCTGTCGATCAGGGTGCCATCCATGTCGAAAAGGACAGCGTCAAGTCGGGGGGTATTCACCCGCACGAGCTTAGTCGGGGCACAACTGAGCACACGGTTCACACAGGGGTTGTAGGTTGAAGGGGTATGCAGCAACCACCGCTATTTGAGCCCGGCCGCACTCTCCTCGTCGCCACGGAGGGATGGTCCGATGCGGGCGAGGCCGCCACTACCGCTTTGCGCATGGTGGTCGAGCATTTTGGTCTGGTTCCCTATGACGTCATCGACGACGAGACCTACTTTGACTTTCAAGTAACCCGCCCCTACGTGGAGCTCGATGGTGACGGTTCGCGCGTGCTGTCCTGGCCCGACATCACCCTCTACGGCCCCGACGATTCATCTGCTCCCGATGCTCCCTGGGTCTTGATGGGGGCCGAACCCTCAAAGCTCTGGCGTTCGCTGGCTAGTCAACTGGTGGATCAAGCTCTCGCCCACGACGTCGATGGAATGGTGTTGGTGGGGGCAATGCTGGCGGATGTGCCACATTCTCGACCGGTGCGACTGATTCTCTCCAGTGACGAGTCGAGCGTGCGACACAAGCTCGGCATCGAACGTTCGACCTACGAGGGTCCGGTCGGAATTCTGAGCGTGATTGGGCTGCAGGCGCAACGCGCCGGCATTCCCGCGGTGCACCTGTGGGCACAAGTGCCCCACTACGTTCACACGTCCCCGTCGCCAAAAGCCACGCTGGCGATTTTGGATCGGATTGAAGACCTCCTGGGTATTGATATCCCCCGCGACGAATTGGTCGACCAAGCCGATAGTTGGGAAGAAAACATCGACCAGTTGGCAGCGGAAGACGACGACATGTTGGCCTACATCCAGCAGTTGGAAAAACAGCGCGACACGGTCGAGTCTCCCGAAGCGAGTGGCGACGCCATTGCCCGTGAGTTTGAGCGCTACCTCTCCCGCCGACCAGACCGCCCCAACGGTTTGGGCACTGAGCCCTAAGCCTCAATCACTCCTGCGCTCAGCATCCCGAAAAGCGCCACACCGAGGGCGACGCGATACAGCACGAACGGTAAGAAGCTTCCGGTTCTGATGTAGCGCATCAGCCAAGCGATGACGGCGTAGCCCACGAGGAACGCCACCAGGGTGGCTACTGCCGTCGCTGTGGCGTTGAGCGGGCCCGCCGCAATTGGGTCAACAATCGCGGTGCGCAGTTCGTAGAACCCACTGCCCAAGACCGCGGGAACGGCGAGCAAGAAGGAAAAACGCATCGCTTCGGGACGGGTGTATCCAAGGCTTCGCCCCATGGCGATGGTGGCGCCCGATCGGGATACTCCCGGAATCAACGCGAGGGTTTGGGCGAGGCCATAGGACAGACCGTGTCCCGCGCTCAGGGTGTCAAGTGTCCGTTCCTGCCGGCCCAGACGATCGGCGATGTAGAGGACGATGCCGAAGATGATGAGCACGCTCGCGACCAGCCACAGCGAGCGGAAGGTGTCACGAATGAGTTCTTGCGCGGTGTAGCCCACAATCACAATCGGCAAGGTGCCGATGATGATCCACCAGCCGAGTTTTGCCTGTTGGCGTGTCGCGGCATCAAGCGGGTGGCGATTCTTACCAAGTGCTCTAAACCAGGCGCCAAGAATGCTCGTGATATCTCGCCAGAAGTACAGCAGCACGGCGATTTCGGTGCCGATTTGGGTGATGGCGGTGAAGGTGGCGCCGGGGTCTTGGGCGGCGGGGAGAAATTCTCCGACGATGCGCAGGTGGGCACTGGAAGAAATCGGCAGAAATTCTGTGAGCCCCTGGACGATTCCGAGGATGATGGCGTCCCAGATGCTCACGTCAGGCTCCTGGGGTTGCGCACCCCTCAACGCTACTGTGTGGGCCCCTGGTTTCCGGTTTGCCGGGCGAGGTTTAGTGGTACTCTCGATGCGGTCATCAGATTCAGGTGCCTGCGCGGGTGGCGGAATTGGCAGACGCGCTAGCTTGAGGTGCTAGTGCCCGATTAAGGGCGTGGGGGTTCAAGTCCCCCCTCGCGCACCAGAATCACGGGGTCTCACAGCGTTGCGGTGAGGCCCCTGATGCGTTCTGGGGATAACTCATTCAGGGCAATGTCAGTGGACATTGACAGAATCGAACAAATGTTCGAATATGGCTCTATGTCCCCCGCACTCACCCTGCACACCTCCCAACCACTGAGGGAGAAGCAGCTGGGTGTGCTGCGCGAAAAGATTCGCTCCCTTGAAGCCCCCCGGATGGAACAGGGCACTTTTCCCGCCCTGCCCGGCTTAGAAAAGCTCTTTCCCGAAGGGGGTTTACGCCGCGGTGCGGTGTATTCGCTCTCGGGTCAACACACTCTCATCTGGGCGCTGATTGCCGAAGCAACACAGCGCGGACACTTTGTCGCCAGCGTGGGGCTAAGCCACCTCGGTGTGCGCAGTGCTGAAGACATGGGAGTCGATCTGGACCGTTTCGTCATCGTCCACCAACCCGGTAGCCACTGGTGGCACAGCACCAGCGTTCTCGCTGATGCGGTCTCACTCCTCATCGTCTCCCCCTGCGGTCCGCTCCCCTCCGCGCATCAGCGTGATCGATTCGAGGCGCGACTGCGTGAGAGAGGTAGCACGATGCTGATCTGTGGCCACTGGCCTGGTGCGGACGGGCAAATCAGTGTGGAGCGCAGCATCTGGGAAGGTCTCGCTCAGGGCTCGGGCCTTCTACAACGCCAGCGGCTGAGGGTGGTGTTAGAACCTCGGCGAGCACCTCGGCGCTACTCAGTAGAACTATCCGTGAGTGCTGAGGGGGTCTCAGTAAACGAGATCACTTCGGTGGTGACTCCGATGCGCCCAGCCACTGACACCCCTTCCCCTGTTCACTATCAACGGCACGCGGGATAGTTCATGGCCGGACGTCGTTTCTTAGTGCTGTGGTGTCCCAATTGGCCCATCCGGGCTGCCCGGGAAGAACATTCCCTTGGTTCGGAGCCCCTCGCACTCAGCCACGGCCACTATGTGACCGCCTGTTCTGATGAGGCACGGGCGGAAGGGGTTCGACCGGGTCAGAAACTACGCGACGCCCAAAGCAGCTGTCGCAGCTTGCAGTTACTGCCCGATCGGCCCGATCGCGACCAGCGGGTATTTGAGCGGGTGTTGAACCACCTCTCTGACACGGTTGCTCAACTCGCCGTGGTCGAACCCGGAACCGTCGTGGCACGCGCAGCTGGGCTTGCCCGCTACTACGGGTCCGAACAGTCTGCCGCTCACGCGTTGCGCATGGCGGTGCTGAACTCTCCTGTACCGCTCTCCGCGCGTGTGGGCATTGCCGACTGTCTCTTCACCGCCCAGCACGCTGCTCGACTGGGTACCAGCGAACATGAACCAGTCTGCGTGGTGGAACCAGGGTTAGACCGCGAGTTTCTCGCGCCGCTACCGGTGAGCACCCTCGAGGACTCCCACCTCGCCGCGCTGTTGCAACGGCTCGGAATAGAGAGCCTCGGACAGTTTGCTGGAATGGATCAGCACCAGGTGCGGGAGCGTTTTGGGCCCTCCGGCGAGTTACTTCAGCAGTGTGCGAGAGGAGAAGACCCCCGAAGTAGCAACCAGCAAAGCATCCCGCCAGGAACCGATGTGGTGTGGCGCAGTGATGACCCCATTAGTGACGTCGACACGATGAGTTTTGCGCTGCTTACTCCCGCAACGAACTTCATCGAGGGGCTCGTCGCCGCACACAGCGTGTGCACCAGCATCAGCATCGACATGCTTGATGACCGCGGGAGACAGCACAGTGCGCAGTGGACCCACCCTCGCTATTTCACCGCGAATGACGTCATTAACCGCGTGCGCTGGCAGTGGGAGAGTTTTGCCCGAGAAGCAGAAGACGACTACGAAAACGTCGGCATTATCGAAGTGACACTTCGGGCGCTGAGCCCCGATGAGATCACTTGGCACGAACCGGGGCTGTGGTCGAGCGCGGTCAACCACCGGGTCGAACACGTTGTCGCCCAACTTCAATCCCAGTTGGGTTATCAATCGGTGCGTCGTGGCCATGCCCAGCCAGGTCATCGCCTGAGCGAAACAGACACCTTCGCACCCTGGGGTGACGGGGTGGCCAAGGAGAAAGAAGAGGAAGCGAGTTGGCCTGGGTCGCTTCCCAAACCATTACCCGCGACCGTCTTTTCACCACCCCTACCCGTCGAGCTTCTCTCTCACGATGGCGAGCCCGTCACCGTGGGATCCGCGGAGCTCTGTGCCGAACCCGCGACTCTGATGTCAACGCGTAGTCGCCGGGTGATTACCGGTTGGGCAGGACCGTGGCCGGTGGTGGAACGCTGGTGGGATAAAGAGCATTCACACAGCCGGTACCGGCTGCAAATACTCGATCACGAAGGTGTGGGGTGGTTACTCAGTTGCCCTCAAGAAGGCGGCCCGTGGAGCGCTGAGGCCCGGTACGACTAATGGGCTGGCACAACCCGCCTATCCCCTGGTCAGAACACGAACGACTACTGAGTGACGCCACGCGGCCAGCAGAGGCGATTCCGCTGGGTGCTGATGGTTCGGACTCCCCCGCCTGGTCGAACTATCGCGCCCCCTACCAACCGCCGCCAATTGAGCCGGAGGAGGGTGAGTACGTTGACTACGCCGAATTGCACGTACACAGCAGTTTCAGTTTTCTCGACGGGGTCTCCTCCCCCGAAGCACTGGTCGCCGAAGCGGCCCGATTGCGCCTGAGCGCCCTCGCTATTACTGACCACGACGGTCTTTATGGCATTGTCCGTTTTGCCGAAGCGGCCCAGGCCCACCAGATGGGCACCGTTTTTGGTGCTGAGCTCTCACTGACGCGAGGGGCCTCTCGGACACAAGTCGCCGACCCACCCGGGCCGCACCTATTGGTGTTGGCTCGAAACCCTGCGGGATATCACTCTCTGGCAAGCGCACTCACTGACGCCCACCTCGCCAGTGGGGAAAAAGGTGAGGCGGTGTATGACTTAGACGACCTCGCTCAGCGGGCTGATGGCAACTGGTTGATTCTGAGCGGCTGTCGCAAGGGTGCGGTGCGTGCCCCATTGCAAGGCCCTCGCGCCCCCAGCGCTTCAGCGGTGGAACGCTCGTCTGTCGCCTTGGATGATTTAGTGGCGCGATTTGGTCAAGACAACGTCGTGGTGGAGCTTTTTGACTTCAATCACCCCACTGACTCGCTTCATAACGACGTGTTGTGGGAGCTGGCAGGTGAGAAGAAGCTCGCCACCATCGCAACCGGAGTCGTCCACTACGCCACTGCGAAAAGCCACCGCCTCGCAAACGCGATGGCTGCTGTTCGGGCTCGGCGTTCACTCGACCAGATGAGGCCCCACCTCCCCGTTGCCCCCGCCTCACACTTGCGCTCCGGTGCGCAGCAACTCAGACGTTTTCAGCGCTACCCGGGGGTGGTGGCACGGGCCGCCGAGTTGGGCCATGAGCTCTCATTTCCCCTGAAAAAAGTGGCCCCACAATTGCCCCTGTCGATGGTGCCCGAGGGCTACACCTCGATGGAGTATCTGCGACAGCTCGTACACCAGGCGATTCCTCGACGCTATCCCGATGCAGATGACGCCGTGCACGAACGAATCGAGCGGGAGCTGGCGCTGATTGAGGCTAAAGGCTTCGCCGGGTATTTCCTCATCGTCCACGACATTGTCCAGTGGGCTCGAGCCCGAGGAATTCTGTGTCAGGGGCGTGGCTCTGCGGCTAACTCGGCGATTTGTTTCCTGCTCGACATCACCGCTGTTGATTCGATTTACTACGACCTGCCTTTTGAGCGGTTTCTCTCGGCCTTGAGAGACGAAGAGCCCGACATCGACGTGGATTTTGAGTCGAATCGACGCGAAGAAGTCATCCAATACGTCTACGAGCGTTACGGCCGGCGTAACGCCGCCCTGGTGGCCACGGTGATCGAATACCGCGCGAAGAACGCAGTGCGCGATATTGCGAGGGCGTTGGGGTTTAGCGCAGGCCAACAAGATGCCTTTTCGAAAAGCATCGAACGTCGCAGTCGCCTCTCAGACGACGAAGGGCTTCCCCCTGCGGTTGTGGAATTGGCTCAAGAGATTCTGACTCTCCCACGGCACCTCGGCATTCACCCCGGCGGCATGGTGCTCACGGACCGACCGATTGGTGAAGTGGTACCTATCGAACACGCTCGAATGGAAAACCGCACCGTGTTGCAGTGGGACAAAGACGACTGCGAGTGGATGGGGCTGGTGAAGTTTGATTTGCTCGGCTTGGGCATCCTCGAAGCCATCCAGCACACCCTGACCCTCGCACGGGAAGAACTCGGCGAAGAGTGGGAATTGGCCACCCTCCCACGAGATGAAGCGGCGGTGTATGACATGCTCTGCCGGGCCGATTCGATTGGTGTGTTCCAGGTGGAATCACGAGCGCAAATGGCCCTGTTGCCCCGGTTGCAACCCAGGCGTTTCTATGACTTGGCGATACAAATCGCGATGATTCGCCCCGGGCCCATCCAGGGCGGGGCGGTACACCCTTTTGTGAGGCGGAAAGCAGGGAAAGAACCTGTCCAATACGCCCATCCGGCGTTGGAAGAGTGTTTAGAGCGCACCCTCGGCGTGCCCGTCTTTCAAGAACAAATCATGCAAATGGCGATGGCGGTGGGTAACTGCAGTGCCGAAGACGCCGACGTGCTGCGTCGCGCCATGGGATCAAAGCGTGGCTTGGAGCGAATTGAGTCGGTGCGCGAAACGCTGTTTCGGGGAATGGCCGATAACGGCATCGACGAGGCCACCGCCACCCGGATTTACCAAACCATCCAGGCCTTCGCGAGCTTTGGTTTCGCCGAAAGCCACTCACTAGCCTTTGCTCAATTGGTGTATTCCAGCTCCTGGCTGAAACTTCACTACCCCGCCTGCTATCTCACCGGGCTCTTACGAGCCTGGCCCATGGGTTTCTACTCCCCCGCCACGCTGGTCTCCGATGCGGAGAGACACGGAGTGAGGGTGCGCAAACCCTCTATCGCGTACTCCCAGGTGACCGCCTCGATGGAGCCGCTGGAGCGGGAGGCTGCCGTCGTGCCCAGCGGACTCGAAGGCTGCCGCCACTATCACCAACCCCCTCCGGGAGAATTTGACCCCCACGCACCCGATGAATCTGAGCGGCATCGTCGCGATTCGGCCCTGGCTGTCAGGTTGGGCCTGGGCAGCATCCAGGGCATCGGAACTGCCACGGCGGAGAAGATCGTGTCCGAACGTGACGCTCACGGCCTCTATCGAGACATCTATGACCTGGCTCGGCGGGTGGGCCTGAGTGACTCTCAGTTGGAAGCATTGAGCGAAGCCGGTGCGTTAGACGACCTGGGGCTTGCTCGGCGGGAAGCACTATGGCTATCAGGGCCTGCCACCACGGCCCACCCCGAGTTTTTAGAGGGAACGCAGCAGTGGCTGGATGTTCCCGATCTTCCCGCCATGAGCGCATGGGAAGAGATGGCCAGCGACCGACGCACCACCGGTGTCTCGACCGGTGACCACCCGATGCGCCACCTGCGCTCCTGGCTAAGCGACCAGGGCATTCTCCCCAGCACTGATTTGCGTCATTACGAAGTGGGGCGGCGGATTTGGCTCGCCGGCTTGATTACCCACCGTCAACGCCCGGCAACAGCCTTGGGAATTACCTTCTTAAACCTCGAAGATGAGTGGGGTTTGACCAATGTGGTGTGTAGCCCGGGTTTGTGGAAAAAGCATCGACTCGTCTTCAAACACAGCGGGGCAGTCATTATTCGAGGCATTCTTCAACGCAGCGACGAAGGCATTATTTCGATTGTTGCCGACGGGGTAACACCACTTCCACTACCTATTGCGGTGAGCGCCAGAAACTTTCATTAGTTAGGAAAACATCCGTAGCGCGTGCAGCGCGACCGCACCAGACGCCGCCACATTCAGAGAATCAACCCCGTGGCCGAGGGGAATCTTGAGAACCACGTCACACGCGGCCAAGGCGGATCGGGTGAGGCCGGGCCCTTCGCTACCAAGAATTAAGGCGACTCTTGCCGGAGCGGTGCGTACCCACTGGTCGAAATCTAACGCCTCATCGGTTAGCGCCAAACCGGCAACCAGCCAGCCACTGTCGCGAAGCTCTTGTGCCACCTGGGCGACGTGTCCTGCTCGCGTCCACGGCACTTGAAGCACGGTGCCCATGCTGACGCGGACGCTCCTGCGATAAAGCGGGTCGGCACAGCGCTCCGACACCACCACCGCATCGGCGCCCATACCGGCAACCGAGCGAAATAGAGCGCCCACGTTGGTGTGGTCAACGATGTCTTCCAACACCACAATCCGGCGGGCACCAGCAGTGATGTCCGATAGCGATGGCAACGCGGGGCGGTTCATGCTCGCCAGAGTGCCGCGGTGTAGATGAAACCCGGTCAGCGCTTCCAATTCGCTGTCCTCGCCCACAATGACCGGCACGGTGGAAAGCGATGGGTAGCTATTCACAAGATTGTCAAGCCGGGGAAGCCATCTTTCGCTGGTGAGGACGGATCGTGGCTGATGCCCGACTTCCAGGGCGCGAGCAAGAATGGTGAGTGATTCTGCGATGTAGAGACCTTCTTCGGGCTCACTCACTCGACGCAAAGCCGAATCGGTGAGGTCGCGATAGTCACTCAAGAGCTCGGCGGGAGCTGTTGAAGACGCCATCACCTGCATAGTCAGCCTCGCGAAACATATTGGAAAAAAACCACAGCTACCCTCAGCTTAGGAAATGACGAGGAGCGTGCTGTCCGTGGTTCACATTGCGCCGGTTACTCAGCTTCACCGAAGCGTCTTGCCCGAGATTGACGAGGCGTTGCGGGTGCTCTCTGGCCGCTCGTTTGCCGTCCTCACTGGCGCTGGCATCTCAACCGACTCGGGCATCCCTGACTATCGCGGTGAAGGAGCTCCTAAAAACCACCCGATGAGTTTGAACGAGTTTTTGAACTCTTCCGAACGTCGAAAGCGTTACTGGATGGGCTCCCACCTGGGCTGGAGGACGTTCCAAGCGGCACAGCCGAATCCCGGGCACCTTGCTATCGCGCGGTTGGAACGCGAAGGCTCGGCCACGGGAGTCATCACACAAAACGTTGATGGACTTCACCACGAGGCGGGATCCCGCCAGATTGTTGACCTTCACGGCCGCCTCGACAAGGTGCGCTGCCTCCAATGCGGTCAGTCGTTCAGTCGTCGGTCGATAGCAGATCAGATCGATCGACTGAACCCGGAATTTTCTCAACGCTTCGACTCATCGCAGGTCATGCCCGACGGTGACGTCACGGTCGCAACCGATGAGGACTTTAGAGTGCCGGAATGCGATTTGTGTGGCGGGATGCTGAAGCCCGAAGTGGTGTTCTTTGGTGAGTTTGTTCCCAGCAGTGTGTTCCAGATGGCAGCGAGCATGTTGGAGCGCTCTGATGCCCTTGTCGTTGCGGGCTCGTCACTTGTGGTGAACACCGGAATGCGTCTCGTCGCCCAGGCCCAGAAAAGACGCAAGCCCGTAGTCGTCATTAACCGCGGTCCCACTAAAGCCGATCAGCTTGCGACCGTTAGGATAGAAGCCGGAACATCCGAGGCACTCGTTGCTATTTCGGAGGCAGTCCGAGTATCCGTCGCCTAGCCCCTTGGGTTGGCGACACAGTCTGGAAGTGTGATGACTCGTTTTTTTCTTGTGCGCCACGGCGAGACAGAGTGGAACCGTATTCACCGAATTCAAGGTTCGAGTGATATCCCCTTGAACGACACGGGTCGTGCGCAGGCCCTGCACGTCGGAGGCGTTCTTGCTCGTCACCGATTCGACCTGATTGTTTCCAGTCCCCTCTCTCGGGCCATGGAAACCGCGACCATTATTGCCAGGCGCATGGGCATGCCCCTTCCCCTTCCCGTCCAATCCCTCGTGGAGCGCCACTACGGCGAAGCTGAGGGCTGCACCCGAGAAGACCTGGATCTTCGATTCCCTGGAGACACACCGGTTCCGGGACGAGAACCCCGCGAAGAGGTCCAAAAACGGGTGGTGCGCACGCTTCATGACCTCGCCATCCGCCACCCTCACGCCGACATCCTCGTGGTGAGCCACGGAGGTGTTATTCGCTCGGTAGTGGAACATGCAGCACCGGGCCAATATTCAGAACCAATCAAGAACTGCTCGGTGCATAGTTTTGAGCATTCTCCGAAGGGGCTGCGCTTGGTCCAATTTGATGATCCGATGGAGGTCATGGCGCGTCGCATTGGAACCGAAGAATTCGTTGACCAAAACCCCGATGAGGCTCGGGAGCGTGCGAGCTAGTGTCCGATAAAGGTGTTGCGAGATTCATTGAGCGCACACCAGGCCTCGACCTGGACATTCGCGAGATGTCAGAGACCACGCACACAGCGGTGGAAGCGGCTGCGGCTGTGGGAACGTCGGTCGAAGCGATTGTGAAATCCCTGGTGTTCGCACTCGACGGGGCTCCGCTCCTGATCTTGGTGTCAGGGCCAAATCGGGTCGACACCGAGTTACTCAGTAGCTACCTGGGGCGTGCTTTGGACAAGGCGGACGCCGACACGGTGAAAGAGGTCAGTGGGTATTCCATCGGGGGTGTTCCCCCTTTTGGCCACACTTCGCCGATGCGGTGTCTGATGGACGAGGATTTGATGGCCCTCGATACGGTCTGGGCCGCAGCAGGAAGTCCTCGGGCTGTTTTCCCCATTGGCCCCGAACGCCTCAAGGAATTGGCGGGGGCTGAGTTGGTGCGGGTGCACTAACCCCTAGACTTTTTTCACCGCGACCAATGGGCCATTCCGGGCCCCCACCTCCGAGGGAATCACTTGAGCTTCACTGTTCCTTTTGGCCAGCCTGGGCTGCAACACAATCCCGCTTGGTATCGCCGCGCCATCTTCTATGAAGTCATGGTGCGCTCGTTTGTTGACTCGGATGGCGACGGTGTCGGTGACTTTGAGGGTCTGATCTCGAAGCTCGATTACCTCGAGTGGCTGGGTGTTGATGCGCTGTGGTTGCCACCCTTCTATGCCTCGCCGCTGCGAGATGGCGGCTATGACATTGCGGACTATCGCTCGGTGTTGCCTGAATACGGCACCGTCGACGATTTTCGGGAACTCGTCACCCAGGCCCACCAGCGCAACATGAGGGTGATTGTCGACCTTGTACTCAACCACACCTCCGACCAACACCCGTGGTTCCAAGCCTCTCGTAGTGACCCTCACGGGCCCTACGGCGACTACTACGTGTGGTCGGACACGGATGATTTATGGCCGGACATTCGGATCATCTTCAACGACACGGAATCTTCGAACTGGGCCTTTGATGCTGAGAGGCGCCAGTTCTACTTTCACCGCTTTTTTAGCCACCAGCCAGATCTCAACTACGGAAACCCCGCTGTTCAACGCGAGATGTTTGACATTGTTCGCTACTGGCTCGACATGGGCGTAGACGGCTTCCGGTTGGACGCGGTTCCCTACTTGTTCGAATCGGACGAAGGAAACGGCGAGAGTGAGCCAGAAACTCACGAATTTCTGCGCAGCTTGCGTGCCATGGTCGACAATGAATACCCCGGAAAGGTGTTGATTTCCGAGGCCAACCAAGAGCCCCTTGAGACGGCCAAATACTTCGGCACCGACGAGGAACCGGAGTGTCACATGGCCTTCGACTTTCCGGTCATGCCGAGAATTTTCTATTCTCTGCGCTCACAAACCGTCGGGAACTTGGTCGAGGTCCTCTCCGAGACAAAGAACACCCCAAGAGATGCATCTTGGGGCTTGTTTTTGCGAAATCACGACGAACTCAGCTTGGAAATGGTCACCGATGACGAGCGTCAGGCGATGTATGGCTGGTATGGCTACGACCCTCGGATGCGCATCAATGCCGGAATTCGGCGCCGCCTCGCTCCCCTACTCGACAATTCTCGGCACGAACTCGAGCTCGTTCACGCCATGCTGCTGTCGCTGCCCGGGACCCCGTTTCTCTACTACGGCGACGAAATCGGCATGGGTGACAACATTTGGTTGAACGACCGCGACGCCTCGCGCACCCCGATGCAGTGGACACCCGACCGCAACGCCGGTTTCTCGAACGCCGACCCGGGAAAGCTCTACCTGCCAGTGGTGCAGTCACTGGGATACCACTACAACTCGGTCAACGTGGAGTCCCAGCTCGCCCAGTCGCGCTCGTTGCTTCACTTTGTGAGAAACCTCGTTCATACCCGCCGTGCACACCCCGTATTTGGCGTGGGTTCTTTCACCCTGGTCCCGAGTGACAATGAATCAGTGTTTGCCTTTGTGAGGGAACTGACTGAGCAAGAGTGCCTGCCAGGTGACCACCCAGAGACAGTGTTGTGTGTTTTCTCGGTGGCCCACCACCCCGTCTCGGTGAACCTGACGGCTCCGAGCGAGTTCGTAGGCAAGTCCACGGCCGATCTCTTCAGCGGCGCCTCGTTTCCGGCTATCTCTGAAAAAGGCGTACTCACCCTCACCCTGCCCAGTCACGGGTTCTATTGGCTGTCAGTAAGTTAGCGCTGGTTTCGTCGCCCCCGGGCTAGTGTGGACCTGTGAGCCACTGGTCAGACACCCTCGCAGTCTTCGATACGGAAACCACTGGCCTCTCGCCGCGAGACGATCGGATTGTGACGGCGTTTTTGGGGGTGATGGGCCCCGATGGGGAACTCGTCGAGCGTTTTAGTTGGCTCGCCGACCCCGGTGTGGTGATTCCGCCACGTGCTACCGAAGTACACGGGATTACGACCAAGATGGCCCAGGAGCAAGGTCGAAACGCGGCGGAGGTTGTGTCAGAGGTCGTGAAAGAGATCAGGCGGGTGTTGGATGCGGGAATACCCCTCGTGGTCTACAACGCCAGTTACGACCTCACCCTGACAAATTGGGAAGCGCGTCGTTACGGCGTAGAACCCCTCGATAACCCCCGCCCGATTATTGATCCGCTGGTGATTGACCGGGCGCTGGACACCTATCGAAAGGGAAAGCGAACCCTCGACGTAGTGTCAATGCACTACGGGATCATCAATGACCACGCCCACAATGCTGAAGGGGATGCGGTCACTGCTGGACGGGTCGCACGGGCAATGGTTCAGAAATTTCCCGACGACACTGCCGACCTCACCGCTCTGCACGACGCTCAGGTCGACTGGGCTTACCGCTGGGCTGAGAGTTTCAGACGCTACTTAGAAAGCCAAGGCAGGCCCGCCCAGGGGCTAGGCGGCCGGTGGCCCGTCGACGAATAGAAACTAAGCGCCGAAGTTCTTGAAGCGCTGGTTGAACTTCTCCACACGACCGGCCGAGTCGAGAATGCGCTGCTTACCGGTGTAGAAGGGGTGCGAGGCACTCGAAATTTCCACGTCAATGACCGGGTAGCTGTTGCCGTCTTCCCATTCAATGGTCTTGTCGCTCGTCGCGGTTGAACGGGTCAAGAAGGACTCACCAGACGTCAGGTCGCGGAAAACAACCGGGTGGTATGCGGGGTGAATCTCAGCCTTCATGTGGGTAATCCTTGTGATTGGGTTGCAGTGTTCTAAGCCAAGGGGCAACGATACCAGGTTTAGCCCGTGTTTCGCGCGCTAAAGCGCCCCTCGCTACTGACGACGGTGAGCGAACGGTCAAACAGCTCGGTCAGATTCTCACTCGTAATTACCTCTGCGACGGGTCCGTGGCGGAACACCTCGCCATCTCGTAGCAACAGGGCGTGAGTGAAACTCGGCGGAATTTCTTCCACGTGGTGGGTCACCATGACCATCGCGGGCGCTCCCGACCAGGCGGCAAATTGGTCGAGAAGCTCAATCACATCTTCTCGTCCACCCAAATCCAAGCTTCCAGCCGGTTCATCCAGAAGCAACAGCTCGGGGTCGGTCATCACAGAGCGGGCGATTTGCACCCTCTTGAGCTCGCCATCGGAGAGTGTCCCAATGGTCCTATCCGCAAGATGACTGAGGTGCCATTCGCTGAGCACGCGCTGTGCGCGTCGGATATCAATATCGTCATACTCTTCGCGCCAGCGGCCTGTTACCGAGTGTGCTGCCGTCAGCACTGCGTCGAGCACCGATTCTCCCCGTGGAATGCGTTTGGCCATTTCGCTGGACGCAAACCCCACGCGCGGCCGAAGCTCAAAGACATCGGTTTTTCCGACGCGCTCCCGCAAGACCGTCATCTCACCCTCTGACGGGTGCACGAGAGAG
>JBMSHQ010000002.1:0-68126 GCA_049416945.1 Pontimonas sp.
ACGAACAAGGGATTCTTCACAAGCACCGGGTCGAACTCATTGTCGCCTCGTTTGAGGCGATTCAGCGCGGGGAAGATCGTCAGCAGTTCAAAGACTTGGTGATTGCCTCGGGAGCAGATGTTGCGGCGAGCTTCATCGCGACGAGTGTCGACCAGGCCGTGGAATATGCGGAAGAACTGGGTTATCCGCTGGTTATCCGCCCGTCCTTCACCATGGGTGGGCTCGGTTCTGGTTTTGCGTACACCAAAGACGACCTCATTCGAATGGTGAGTGATGGTCTTCACCAGTCGCCAACCCATGAAGTGTTGCTGGAAGAGTCCATCTTGGGCTGGAAAGAGTACGAACTCGAGCTCATGCGTGACAACGCCGACAACGTGGTGGTGGTGTGCTCGATCGAAAACGTCGACCCGGTCGGCGTTCACACCGGCGATTCCATCACCGTGGCGCCTGCTCTTACCTTGACCGACCGGGAATACCAACGTCTTCGCGATATCGGTATTGACATCATCCGGCGGGTTGGTGTGGACACTGGCGGGTGCAACATTCAATTTGCTGTCGACCCCCAGACGGGTCGCGTGATTGTGATCGAGATGAATCCTCGAGTGTCCAGATCCAGTGCCTTGGCGTCCAAAGCAACGGGGTTCCCCATTGCGAAAATTGCCGCCAAACTCGCGCTGGGCTATCGACTCGATGAAATTCCCAACGACATCACCAAAGTCACTCCGGCTTCCTTCGAGCCCACTCTGGACTATGTGGTCGTCAAGGTCCCGCGTTTTGCCTTCGAAAAGTTCCCGCTCGCTGACCGAACACTCACCACCACCATGAAGTCGGTGGGCGAAGCGATGGCCTTAGGTAGAAACTTCTCGCAAGCGCTCAACAAAGCACTGCGCAGCCTCGAACAGCGAGGAAGCTCGTTCCACTGGCCAGAGAATCCGGGCGATAAGAAACACCTCTTGGCAACCGCAGCCACGCCCACCGATGGTCGCATCGTCACCGTGCAACAGGCATTGTGGGCGGGCGCCACCATCGACGAGGTCTATCAGGCCACGGGAATTGACCCGTGGTTTGTCGACCAAATTGTCCTAATCAACGAGGTCGCCCAAGAGGTGAGGGAAGCGGCAGAACTCACCGCCGAGGTGTTGACATTTGCCAAGCAACACGGCCTCTCTGACGCGCAAATCGCACAATTGCGGGGTCTCAGCGAATCAGAGGTTCGATCCCGTCGTTGGTCGTTCTCGATTCGCCCCGTGTTCAAGACGGTCGACACCTGTGCCGGGGAGTTCCCCGCCTACACCCCGTATCACTATTCGAGCTACGACCTCGAAACCGAGGTGGTTCCCAGTGACCGCGACAAAATCGTAATTCTGGGGTCGGGGCCCAACCGAATCGGTCAGGGAATTGAATTCGACTATTCCTGCGTCCACGCCGCGTTCGCACTGCGCGATGCCGGAGTGGAAACCATCATGATCAACTGCAACCCAGAAACCGTCTCCACCGACTATGACACCTCGGATCGGCTGTATTTCGAACCGTTGACACTGGAGGACGTGTTGGAAGTCATCCACCAGGAGAGCCAGGCGGGAAATCTTCGAGGTGTGCTCGTGCAGTTGGGTGGGCAAACGGCACTGGGGCTCGCAAAGGGCCTGCAAGAAGCGGGCGTTCCGATTCTGGGTACCCTGCCCGATGCGATTGACCGGGCAGAGGAGCGCGGTCAATTCGCCAGCATCCTTGAGCAAGCGGGTCTTCAAGCCCCGCGCAACGGCACGGCCCGTTCGGCTGGGGAAGCGATAGAGGTTGCCGAAAAGATTGGCTATCCCGTCTTGGTGCGCCCCAGCTACGTCCTGGGTGGTCGAGGAATGGAGATTCTCTATGACCGAGACAGCCTGGAGGACTATTTCGAGCGAATTAGTGAATTCGCCATCGTCAGTGATGACGCGCCACTCTTAGTTGATCGCTTCCTCGATGACGCGATTGAAATCGATGTCGACGCTTTGTACGACGGTAATGAGCTCTACATCGGCGGCGTGATGGAGCACATCGAAGAAGCCGGTATTCACTCCGGGGACTCCGCGTGCACCCTGCCTCCAGTCACCTTGGGACGCAGCGTGATTGACGAGGTCCGGCGGGCCACCTTGAAACTGGCCGAAGGAATTGGGGTGAACGGGTTACTGAACGTCCAGTTCGCCATCGCGGCCGGCGTGCTCTACGTCTTGGAAGCAAACCCCCGGGCCAGCCGGACCGTGCCGTTTGTATCCAAGGCGCTCGGAATCCCCCTCGCTCGCGCGGCGTCGCTCGTCATGAATGGCGCAACCATACGGGAGCTCATCTCGCAGGGTCTCTTACCCGCCCGAGATGGTAGCGAGGTGCCGGCAAGTCACCCTGTGTCGGTGAAAGAGGCGGTGCTGCCCTTCAAGAGATTCCGCACCAAGGCGGGCGACATTGTGGACTCAATTCTCGGACCCGAAATGCGCTCAACAGGAGAAGTGATGGGAATTGACCGCACCTTCCCCCTCGCGTTCGCGAAAAGCCAGGATGCCGCCTACGGCGGCTTGCCTTCCGAAGGTGTGGCGTTCGTGTCCGTCGCGGACCGCGACAAGCGAAGCGCCATATTCCCGGTAGCGAGACTCCACCAACTGGGATTCGATATTTGGGCCACCGAAGGGACCGCTGAGGTACTCGCCCGTTACGGCGTGCCGTCGCGTGTTGTCGCCAAGCACACCGATGTTCGTGACAACGACGACGAGAGCATCGTTGATCTGATTCAAGATGGCCAGGTCGACATCATTATCAATACCCCCAGGGGTCGTAGTGCCCGAGCCGATGGCTATGAGATTCGCACCGCAACGGTGGCAGCCGATAAGGCGCTCTTCACGACTATTGGTCAGCTCGGTGCCGCGGTGGTGTCCTTGGAGGAACGGCCTGAGAAGCCATCAGTGACGAGCCTCCAGGAATACCAAGAGCGTCGAGACGCGAGCCATCATGTCTAGTAGTTTCGGCGCGCGACTCGCGGCTCTTAGTGGGCCCGAACGACTGTGTGTAGGAATTGACCCCCATCCCAGCACCCTGGACTCGTGGGGTCTTCCTGACAACGCAGAGGGCACGGGCGAATTTGCTCGGGCCGTGGTGGACGCGGCAATCGCTGGCGGGATTCGCCTCATTAAGCCTCAAGTGGCCCTCTTCGAGCGACAGGGTGTGAGCGGAATGTCGGTCCTCTCAAACCTCATGAGTAGCGCCCGTGACAAGGGCATCCTCGTTATCGCCGATGTGAAACGCGGTGACATCGGAACGAGTCTCGCCGGTTACGCCCAGGCTTGGTTGGAACCCGGGTCAGATTTTGAGGCGGACGCCATGACTGCTGTGGCCTATCAGGGGGTGGGTTCCCTGGAACCCGCCTTCTCACTCGCCGCCGAGAGAGGCAAGGGTGTTTTCGTATTAGGCGCCACGTCTAATTCCGAGGGGTGGTCCATTCAATCCGCCACGACAAAGGAGGGCGATTCCGTCGCGCAGAGGGTGGTATCTGACGTCGCGCATCGCAGTATTCGCGCCCCGCATTCCGATTCTGAGTGGCTGGGTGTGGTGATTGGCGCGACCACCGATCGAACACAATTCGGACTAGACGATTCCGTGCTCAGTGGAGTGCCCATCCTCGCGCCGGGTTTCGGGGCGCAGGGGATTTCTCTCACAGACCTGACCGAGAGATTTGGCTCGCTATCACCCAGTGTCATCCCCACTGTCTCCCGCAGCGTTGCGGGGGATTCTCGGGAGGGAATCGACCAGCGCGTGTCCGCCCATGTTGGTGAGGTGCAGGCGCTGTGGTGAGTAGCTTTGACGCCGTGTCGGCGTCGCAAAAAGGGGTGGAAATCCGCCAAAAGCGGGCCCAGCTGAAGCAGGCGCTGGCGAGTGGCCGAGAAGATTTTCTCGACACATTTGATCGTGCGGGAAGCCACACTGAGCCCATCAGCGCGGGGATGAGGGTCGAACCGTTTCTGCGCTGCATCCCCGCAATCGGGCGGACAAAGGCTGCGCGAATCCTTGAGGACTTGGGAATCAACCCCCGGGCCACATTGGGAGGGTTGAGAGTCAAACAGAGACTCGCCTTTAGGCGCGAACTTGCGCGACTCACCGGTAGTTCACGGCCTGACCGTCGAAAGGGGGCACTGGTGGTCATCGCTGGGCCCACAGCAGTGGGCAAAGCCACGGTCTTGGCGGAAGTGCGACGTCAGCGCCCTGAATACGAGCTCAGCGTCTCCGCCACTACCCGCTCCAGGCGGCCAGGTGAGCGCGAAGGGCGGGACTACTTTTTTGTGTCCCATGCGGAATTTGACCGCATGGTGGCGGCCGGCGAGTTGCTGGAATGGGCAACCGTCCACGGTAAGCACCGCTATGGAACTCCTAAGGGGCCGGTCATGGCACAGCAGGCGGAGGGCAAGACCGTCTTGTTGGAGATCGATTTGCAGGGAGCGCGCCAAATCCGATCTCACGGAATCGAGGCGCTCTTCATCTTTTTAGCGCCGCCCAGTTTCAACGCCTTGGTCGAGCGCTTGGAAGCGCGGGGGACCGAAGATGACGAGGAGCGACGTCGTCGTCTTGCTACAGCAGTAGAAGAATTGAGCGCCCGCGATGAATTTGACGTCGTTGTGGTGAATGACGTCGTCGAAAAGGCGGCCGCTGAGGTCGTAGACTTGATTTCACGCTTTGAATCAAACCAAGGAGAGTCCTAATCGTGCAGCACCACCGTGGCATTATCGAACCCCCCATCGACGACCTTCTGGGGAAGGTGGACTCGAAGTATCAGCTGGTCATTTTCGCCGCCAAGCGTGCCCGCCAGATCAACTCCTACTACTCCGACTTGGGTGACGGAAGCCTGTATGAGCACGTTGGACCTCTCGTGCCGTCAACGGTGGACGAGAAGCCGCTGTCTATCGCTCTTCGGGAAATTCACGAGGGAAAACTCGTGATGACCCCGCAACAGGCCTAGAACTATGACTCACACCCCTCAAGCCCACAGCGGCTTGCGGGTGGTTGTCGGCGTGACCGGCGGAATCGCCGCCTATAAAGCCGTGTCGCTGGTGAGAGCTCTCGTCCAAGAGGGGCACCAAGTCACGGTGATTCCGACTGCTTCGGCTTTGAAATTCGTAGGATTACCGACCTGGCAAGCCATCAGCCGCTCCGATGTCCCAGTGGACCTGTTCGAGGGGGTCTCAGAGGTGACACACGTCGCACTCGGACAACGGGCAGATTTAGTCATCGTCGCACCCGCGACGGCGCATTTTCTCGCGCAGTACGCAAACGGAATGGCCGGCGATCTTCTGGGAACGACCCTGCTCGCGACAGAGGCCCCCGTGGTGGTGGCGCCTGCGATGCACACGGAGATGTGGAACCACCCGGCGACCAAAGCCAACGTAGAGCTCCTGCGGCAGCGCGGTGTGGTGATGGTGGGACCCAACTCTGGTCCTCTCACCGGTGCTGACCGTGGAATAGGGCGAATGGCGGAGCCAGAAGAAATCATCCGCGCCGCCCTCTCCAGTGTGAGGTCAGAGCGACCACTGAGTGGAAAGACGGTCTTGGTTTCCGCTGGAGGAACAAGAGAACCCATCGATCCCGTTCGCTTCTTAGGAAACCGCTCGAGCGGAGCGATGGGGGTAGCCATCGCCACTGAGGCCCATTCTCGCGGGGCCCGCGTGGTGCTGGTCCACGCCCATCTGGACGTTTCTCTGCCCCGTGGGATGGAAACAGTGGCTGTCTCGACGGCCGAGGAGATGCGCGAGGCGATGAGGGCGAGGCAAGGCGAAGCCGATGTGGTGGTCATGGCGGCCGCCGTCGCTGATTATCGGCCGGTTTCTGTGTCCGAGAAGAAGTTGAAGAAGACGGAAGCGTCTGAGACACCCCAGATAGCGCTTGAAGAAACCCCGGATATCGCGGCGGAACTGGGAGCTCACAAGCCTGAGGGTCAAATTTTGGTGACCTTTGCGGCCGAAACTGAACCCGATGATGAGGCTCTGCTGGATCTTGCCCGTTCTAAGGGAGCTCGGAAGAATTCCGACCTGGTTGTCGCCAACCGGGTGGGCTGGCAGGTAGGCTTTGGCGAGACAGAGGCCGCTGTATGGTTTGTGCGGCCTTCCGGAGCCCCGGTTCTGTCGACTGGTTCGAAAATGACCGTCGCGGGGCGCCTGTTCGATGTCCTGCAGCACTAAGGGGACACACCATGCGTTACTTCACTTCGGAATCTGTGACTGAAGGTCACCCGGACAAGATGTGCGACCAGATCTCAGACTCGATTTTGGACGCCTATCTCGAACAAGACCCGATGAGTCGGGTCGCCGTTGAGTCTCTGACCACGATGGGGCTCGTTCACGTCGCTGGTGAAGTGTCCTCCAACGCGACCATCGACGTGGAGAAAATTGTCCGCGAGAGGGTGCGGGAGATCGGTTACACCCACGACGACTACGGCATCAATTCGGAAACCATGGCCGTCCTTGTTTCTCTCGGGCACCAGTCACCGGATATCGCTGGCGGAGTCGACAACTCTCTCCAGGCGCGCGAAGGCAACTCCACCGATGCCTATGACTCGTTGGGCGCGGGGGACCAGGGGCTCATGTTTGGCTATGCGACCAACGAAACCGAAGCATTCATGCCGATGTCACTGTGGCTCGCACACCGCTTCGCGGAGAAGCTCGCACAGGTTCGCAAAGACGGCACGGTCGACTACCTCCGACCCGATGGGAAGACTCAGGTCACTCTTGGGCTCGATGGCAGGACCCCCGTGGAGCTGAACACCCTGGTGATTTCCACCCAGCACAACCCGGGAATCGGCCGGGAACAGATTGAAGCAGACCTGCGCAAAGCTGTGGTGGAGCCGGTGATGGAATTAGTTGACCTTCCCTACGACAACACTCGTTTCCTGATCAACCCCAGCGGAGAATTTGTCTTGGGTGGCCCCCAGAGCGACGCAGGGCTCACGGGACGCAAAATCATCGTCGATACCTACGGTGGAGCGGCGCGCCACGGTGGGGGAGCCTTTAGCGGTAAAGACCCGACAAAAGTGGACCGATCTGCGGCGTATGCGATGCGTTGGGTTGCGAAAAACGTCGTGGCGGCCGGTTTAGCCGACATTGCCGAGATTCAGGTCGCTTACGCCATTGGTTCGGCCCATCCTGTCGGTATCTTTGTGGAGACCTTTGGGACTGAAAAAGTGTCTCCCGATGCGATTGAGAAGGCAATCAGTGACGTGTTTGATTTGCGCCCGGCGGCGATTATTGAGGCGCTTGAACTCCGTCACACTCGATATCTGCCGACCGCACGCTATGGCCACTTCGGTCGGATGGACCTCGATTTGCCGTGGGAGCGGACAAACCGGGTCTCTGAGTTGCTCTCCGCGGCGGGCTAATGGGTGAGCGCCCGGTAATTGCCCGGGTGCTGCCAGATAGCCGGGTTCCTCAGCTTGATCGGGAGTTTGACTATCGCGTTCCACCAGGCCTGACGGTTCTCCCTGGCCAACGGGTGCGTATACCCATGGGGCGGGGGTCCCGGGTGCAAACCGGATTCGTCACAGAGGTCCTCGACTCGAGTGACTTTATGGGTTCTCTTGTCGACATCGAAGACGTCGTCTCAGACGTTCCCGTCCTCACTCCTGAGTTACTGGCGCTGGCGCGCGAGGTGGCGTCACGGCATGCCGGGGGAGTCTCTGATGTCCTTCGCCTAGCAATTCCTCCTCGCGGTGTCAGAGCCGAGAAGGCCTGGAAAGAGCGGCAACCCAGTAGCCGCGTCCTTCCCGGATCCACCGATCACTCTGGTCTCTACGACCCCGATTCACTGAACCAGATGATCTCTGAAGGTGCACGCACCTGGTGGCAACTTCCTCACGGGGTAGAAGGGAACCACCTCACGGGTTATCGAGAAGTTGTTTCTGCCGCCTCAGCAGTGCTCGCCGGGGGAAAGAGTGTGGTGGTGAGTGTTCCCGATTGGCGGGATGTTGCCTTCCTGCACGAACTCCTCATCGAGGCCGTGGGTGAGGAGTTTGTCAGTCGTTTTGATGCCGAGCAAACACCGGGTGAGCGCTACACCCACTACCTGAGGGGGCTCGAGCCCGACCCGGTCGTGGTTATCGGAGCACGACACGCAATCTATGCCCCGGTCTCTCACCTGGGACTCATCATCGTGTTGAACGATTCGGACGAACTTCATCGTGAACCACTCGCGCCCTACCCGCACACCAGAGATGTTGCGCTGATTCGAGCCGAGCAAACAGGGTCAGCTCTGGCTATGGCCTCTGTCTCGCCCAGCCTTGCCACCCTGAGGCTTGTTGACATGGGATTTCTGAAGCCTCTGCGCCCCCGCGTTGACCAACGCCCCCGCGTCATCCCTACGGCCCTCTCCGCCACGGAGGCGGCGTCGGTTCAACAGGCCCGCTTGCCTTCGATGGCTTATAAGGCGGTCTCCGAGGCACTGCGGGACGGCCCGGTACTCGTGCAGGTGTTTCGCTCTGGGTTTTCACCCGGCGTTGCCTGTGCGCACTGCCGAGAGCGTGCGCGCTGTCGCGAGTGCCAGGGCCCCTTGCGAGCTCACCGCCAGGGTGATCGGGTTCGCTGTGGCTGGTGTGCCAAGCCTGCTGACGGCTGGAGTTGTTCTCTGTGTGGCGAAAAGCAATGGGTGCCGATTGGTCAGGCCATCGGTCGCACGGCAAAGGAACTCGGTAAGGCCTTTCCTGGTGTCACCGTGGTGCAGGCGGATGGTGAACACCGCAAGCTTCGGATCTCCGCAAAACCTGCTTTGGTGGTCTCCACGCGGGGGGCAGAACCCCTCGCAGAAGGTGGCTATCGTGCCGCGCTTCTGCTCGATGGCGAAGGAATGCTTCAACGTCCCGCACTTTCCGCTCTGACTGAAACGTTGGACAGTTGGGAACACGCCCTCACCTTGCTGGCGCCTGGCGCGCAGGCCTTCCTGACCGATGTTGAGGGCCCCATAGCTAATGCCATGGCCGCAGCGAATGTCGAGGGGCTCTTGCGCCGCGAATTGGCGGAACGCGCCCAGGTGCAGTTGCCCCCCTCGGTGCGCCTCCTGGTACTTGAGGGTTCTGGACCCCACCTGGCAGACATAGTGGCCACGATGCGCCAGAGCGTTCCTGCACTAGAGACCATCGGACCCCACTCCCTACCCAGTGGCGCCCATCGATATCTCATCAAGGTTCCCTACTCCGAGGCGCCTGTCCTCGCCCGCGAACTCCGAGCGGAAGTCGTCCGTTCAGCCGTGAGCAAAGCCAAGGGCGGCATTCGAATGCGAGTGTCTTTCGATGGTGTCTCGGCACTCGACGAGCTAGCTTCCCGCGCTGAGTAGGGTCGAATAGTGCGAATTGTCTATGCGGGCAGTCCCGAGCTGGCGGTAGAGCCTCTTCGGGTCATCCACAACGCGGGTTTTAGGATCGTCCGCGTTCTCTCCCAACCTGATCGACCCGTTGGTCGAAAGAAGGTACCCACTCCGACAGCCGTTTCTCTGGCTGCCACCGAATTGGGACTCGAGGTCTCACACCCGACCTCTACCAGTGAGCTTGTCTCAGCGATTCGAGATTCTCAGGCCGACATTGGCATCGCCGTGGCGTACGGTCGGATGATTCCGCCAGACGCGCTGACGCTACCCACCCATGGCTGGTGGAATCTGCATTTCTCGCTTCTTCCCCGCTGGCGGGGCGCGACACCCGTCCAACACGCCCTCTTGCACGGCGATTCAGTTACCGGAATAAGCGTTTTCCAAATGGACGAAGGTTTAGATACCGGTGATCTTCTGGCCACACAAGAACACCGGGTCCGGGCGCTAGACACCACCCAGAGCCTTCTTGCTGAGCTGGCGACAGAAGGCGCTGAGGTGTTGGTGTCGTTGTTGAACAAACTAGAGAAGGGCCCACTGCCACGAACACCACAAGTGGGCGAAGCGAGTTACGCGCCGAAACTGAGTCGCGAGGATGGGGCGCTGAACTGGGAGAGACCCTCACAGGAAATCGTGAATCGATTCCGAGCGGTTACTCCAGAACCTGGCGCCTATACGAACCTGCGGGGGACCGACCGAACGGTGGGAGTTACTCAGCTCAGAGCGGTGGTGAGTTCCGTGCCACTCGCGCCCGGTGAGGTTGTGTACTCCAGCAACAAAGTGCTTGTGGGGTGTGCCGACGGGGCTCTCGAGTTGGTGCGGGTGAAGCCCGCGGGGAAGAACGAGATGGCGGCGGTGGATTGGTGGCGAGGCGCTGGCCCTGAGGTCCGATTTGGCTGAAGAAAATGCCCGGGAAGTAGCCTGGCGACTCCTGCGGGCAGTCTGGCGTGATCAGGCCTATGCGAACCTGATCTGGCCAAAGATTCTTCGCGACAGCTCTCTCGATGAAGCAGATAAACGCTTTTCGACCGAACTCGCCTACGGCACCCTGCGTCACACGGGCACCTTGGTCGCCATCCTTCGTCAAGCTTCAGGCAAGAATCCAGATTCGTGGCAACCAGAGGTTTCGTGGGTCATGCAGCTCGGGTGTTACCAACTGCTCTACATGCGCACTGCCACACATGCGGCCGTGAATGAGACAGTAAACCTGGCGCGCCGAGTGGGTGTTCCTCGGGCGACCGGCCTGGTGAATGCGGTGTTGCGAAAAGTTGCCGCTCGCTCCAAAGACGACTGGCTCGTCAGTCTGTGCGCGAGCGCGACAGATGAGAGCGATTGCCTTTCGATGGCTTATGCCCACCCACGCTGGGTGGTGCAAGCGTTGGAGGAGTCGCTCGCGCGAGAGAATCGAGCATCTGAGATCGAAGCGCTTCTCGCCTCTCACAACACTGCTGCTCGAGTCACAGCGGCCCTGCTGCCGGGATGTGCGACCCCCGATACGGAGGAGGAACGAACTCCCTATTCACCCATCGGGGTCTATCTCAGTGGTGACCCCGCAGAGGATCCCCGGGTGCGCACCGCTCAGGCGCGGATACAAGACGAAGGCTCACAGCTCGCCGCCTTAGTTGCGGCCCAGGGGATTCCCATGCGACCGGGTGAGCACATCCTGGACGCGTGAAGTTGCCCCGGTGGGAAAACATCGGTACTGGCGTCCTATGCGGGTTCCGTTGGTGCCCACGTCACTGCGTATGAAATTGCTCCCCACCGAGCAGAACTCGTCCGCGAAGCCATCGCCGGTCTCTCTGACCCCAGTGTGTGCGAGGTGACGGTGGCTGATGCAACCGAGATAACTGGTTCATTTGATCGAATACTCCTCGATGCCCCCTGCTCGGGGCTGGGGGCGCTGAGGCGACGGCCAGAAGCAAGGTGGGTAAAACAAGAATCCGACCTAACGGAATTACACGAGCTTCAATCTCGGCTTCTTGACGCCTGCCTCGGCGCGCTTCGGCACGGGGGCGTGCTCACCTACGTCACCTGCTCCCCGGTGGTGTCGGAGACATCGGGGGCTATTGCGAATGCTCTAAGTCGTCACCACGATGTGGTTGCGGTCGACACCGCGCCGTTGCTTGAGGGGCTCGTGAGTGCTCCGATGCCCTCAGTAGCAGTGGGTACAGCTGTTCAACTGTGGCCCCATCGTCACGGGACAGACGCGATGTTCATTCAAGTCCTCCAAAAACACCCCAGCACGACCAATTAGTCTGGGCAGGTGAGCGCGCGCATCAACCCCAGTGTCCTCTCCGCTGATTTTGTGAACATGGAGAGGGATCTTCAGCGCATCGCCTCAGCAGACGCGGTTCACGTGGACGTAATGGACAACCATTTTGTTCCGAACCTCACCTTCGGCCCGCAAATGGTCCAGCGCATCCAAGACGTATCCCCGGTTCCCCTTGACGTTCACCTGATGATTGAGCATCCCGAACGCTGGGCAGTGGACTACGCCAAGACAGGCGCCGACTGTGTAACTTTTCACGTTGAAGCGACCGCTGAACCCCTCAGTGTGATTCGCGCTATTCACGCTGCCGGAGCAAAAGCCGGAATCTCCCTGAAGCCCGGAACTCCGCTCGAGCCCTATCTAGACCTAGTCGGGGAAGTGGAACAAATCTTGGTGATGACAGTAGAGCCTGGCTTTGGTGGTCAGTCGTTCATGGCGGAGATGATGCCAAAGGTCCGGGCCGTTGCCGATTATGCGAGGGAGAGAGGCTTGACCCCGTGGATTCAAGTCGACGGAGGTATCTCGGTGGATACCATCGCTGTTGCGGCAGAGGCAGGCGCCAATACTTTTGTTGCCGGTTCCAGTGTCTATGCCACCGATGTTGAACCCGAGCAAGCAATTACCCGGTTGCGGGCGGCTGCCGACAACGCCGTGACAGGATAGAGGCATGGACCAGCCAGAAATTGAACCTCATCTCGATCCTGCTCCCGCCGAATTGGTTGTGGAGGACATCGTGGTCGGTGAGGGCGATGAAGCTCAGCCCGGCGCTGAAGTGGAAGTGCACTATCTCGGCGTTGAATACGACAACGGAGAAGAATTTGATTCCTCGTGGTCACGCGGCCAAACCATCACCTTTCCTCTGAACGGACTGATTGCGGGCTGGCAAGAGGGTATCCCCGGGATGAAGGTAGGCGGCCGACGAAAGCTTATTTGCCCCCCGCATATGGCCTATGGTCCGGCTGGTGGGGGACACTTCCTCTCCGGTAAAACCCTCATCTTTGTGATTGACCTCATCGCTACTCGCTGACTCGGGTCGGTGTTAGGCCCGGTAGCCTAGGCGGGTGAAGACTTTTGATGAGCTCTACCGTGAACTTGTAGCCACGGCCAGTGCCCGCCCGGAAGGGTCGCGCACTGCCGAACTATTGGACGCCGGTGTGCACGAAATAGGCAAGAAAATCGTCGAAGAGGCCGCCGAGGTGTGGATGGCCGCGGAGCACGAAACCCCGCAGGCTCTGGCGACGGAAATTTCCCAACTGCTCTACCACCTGCAAGTGCTGATGCTGGCACGGAATGTGGGTCTCGATGATGTGTATGAGGCGCTATGAGTGAGAGTCCTTTGAAGATTGCTGTGCCGAATAAGGGCACGCTGTCGGAGGCGGCCGTGGAAATGCTCGTTGAAGCGGGCTACACCGGCCGGACCGACCCTCGTGCGCTGATTGTCCCCGACACGCGCAACAACGTCGAGTTCTACTATCTTCGGCCTCGAGATATCGCCACCTACGTCGGCTCCGGAGCCCTCGATGTGGGCATTACGGGGCGAGACTTGCTGCTCGATTCGGGAGCGCCTGCCACGGAACTCCACGCCCTCGATTTTGGCTATTCGACCTTCCGATTCGCGGCACCGGCGACGATTCGAGAACTCGCTGACTTAGAAGGAAGAACAGTCGCCACCAGTTATCCGTCGCTTGTCGGCAATTTCCTCACAGAACACGGTGTCAACGCCACCATCGTCAAACTAGATGGCGCTGTCGAATCGGCAGTGCGTTTAGGGGTAGCTGATGCGGTGGCCGATGTGGTGTCGACGGGACGCACCCTGCAAGCGCAAGGTCTGGAAATCTTTGGCCCTGTGATTTTGGAGTCCGAGGCAATCTTGATCAGCGGCTCCAGCAAGCCCTCGGGGCTGTCAACTCTGTTGCAGCGCCTTCAAGGTGTCCTCGTCGCTCGTCAATACGTGCTGATGGATTATGACCTTCCTCTTTCCCTGTTGGAGCAGGCAACAGCGATTTCGCCGGGAATAGAATCGCCCACT
Source organism: Pontimonas sp. (assembly GCA_049416945.1). Classification (GTDB taxonomy): domain Bacteria; phylum Actinomycetota; class Actinomycetes; order Actinomycetales; family Microbacteriaceae; genus Pontimonas. Next base: position 13,659 of record JBMSHQ010000002.1, read on the forward strand.
GTGTCGCCCCTGCGAGACCCTGAGTGGGTCGCTGTTCGGGCAATGGTTCCGCGAGCCGATCAACACGAGGTGATGGACCGCTTGTACTCCTTGGGTGCTCGGGCCATCCTCGTCTCGTCCATTCACGCGGCCAGGATTTAGTGTCGCTCTCAGTTCGTGTTATCCCCTGCCTGGACGTTGATTCGGGCCGGGTAGTGAAGGGTGTGAATTTCCTTGATCTCGTTGATCAGGGCGATCCAGTGGAATTAGCGACGCGCTATGGAGAACAGGGAGCCGATGAGGTCACCTTCCTCGACGTCACGGCAACTGTCGAGGGTCGCGACACCACATTTGATGTGGTTCGCCGCACCGCCGAGACACTCTTCATTCCGCTGACGGTGGGAGGTGGTGTGCGCAGTGTCGACGATGTGGGGTCGCTGCTGCATACCGGTGCAGACAAGGTGAGTGTCAATTCTGCAGCTATCGCCCGCCCCGAGCTCATCGACGAAATCGCCCAACATTTTGGGTCTCAAGTCCTGGTGCTATCCCTCGACGTGAAACGCTCCAGTGCGACGAAGTCGGGTTTTGTTGTCACGACTCACGGTGGCCGCACCACGACCGATATTGACGCGATCGCCTGGGCCCGCGAGGTGACGGAGCGAGGTGCTGGGGAAATTTTGTTGAATTCGATTGATGCTGACGGCACCAAAAACGGTTTCGACACCGAGTTGATTGCGACTGTTCGCCAGGTGGTTGGGGTGCCGATCATCGCGTCGGGCGGGGCCGGAGCATTAGAGCACTTTCCGCCCGCGGTCGAGGCCGGCGCCGATGCCGTACTGGCCGCCTCGGTGTTCCACACGGGTGCCTTCACCATCGCTGACGTTAAGAAAGAATTGGCCGAGGCGGGGGTGATAGTGAGATGAGCAGCACGGTGGACGTCATCGGCGACCTTGGAAGTGTCCGATTCAACGACGCGGGGTTGGTCCCGGCTATCGCACAAGACGAACACACTCGAGCGGTGTTGATGCTGGCGTGGATGGATGCGGAAGCTATTCGACGGACGATTGAAGAGGGTCGGGTCACCTACTTCTCTCGTTCTCGAGGAGAGTACTGGCGCAAGGGCGACACCAGCGGGAACGTGCAGTGGGCCAAGAAACTCATTGTGGACTGTGACGGCGACACGCTCTTGTTGGAGGTCCAACAAACGGGGCCCGCGTGTCACACCGGAGCCGCAACCTGTTTCGAGGGTGCGGACTGATGACCGACACGACCCTCGAAGGTTTTCTACAGCACGGCGCTGAGCACTCGGTAACGCCCGTGGTGCGGCGTCTCTTTGCCGATAGTGAGACGCCGATGGGCCTTTATCGGAAGCTATCGGGCGGAGTGGGTTCGTTTCTGCTGGAGTCCGCCGATCAATCCGGGAAATGGTCCCGGTATTCCTTCATCGGAGTCTCCGCACACGGTGTTCTCAGCGAAGCCCACGACACGGCACTGTGGCTCGACATGGGAATGTCAGAGAAGGAAGCATTTGGTGGTGAGATGCCACGGGCGACTCTTGATGCCCTCGATGTGTTGAACTCGCGGTGGAACAGCGGTCATCCGAAAGGGCTCCCTCCGTTTCTCGGGGGGCTCGTGGGTTACATCGGCTGGGACGCAGTTCGGGAGTTAGAAAAGCTTCCTCGTCCACCCGAGGCAGTTCACCCTGTTCCGCGGCTCTCCCTGGCGCTCACACGCGATTTAGTGATTGTTGACCACCATTCTTCGGAAGTGATCCTGGTGGCTCTCGTTCACCGCCAGGACCCCGTCACTGAAGAGGATTTCTCCCACGCCGTGAGCCGCGTGGAGGCGCTTCATCGGGCGCTTCGAGAGCCCACAGCGTCCACACTCTCGCGCAGGCACGACCCGTCTGACGTGGATGTTGCCGCCAACATGAGTGCTGAGGACTTTCTTCAGATGGTGGCCGCGGCAAAAAATCACATCACCGATGGCGACGTCTTTCAGGTTGTTTTGTCCCAGCGATTTGACGTCGACGTCACTGCCACGCCGCTCGAGGTCTATCGGGTGCTGCGGTCATTGAACCCGAGCCCCTACATGTACTTGCTCGAGTGCCAAGATGCCGAGGGGGTTGCCTTCCACGTCGTAGGGTCATCGCCCGAAGCTCTCGTCACCGTGCGAAACTCCCGGGTGTTTTCCCACCCAATTGCGGGGTCGCGGCCACGCGGTCGCACCACGGAAGAAGATGTGGCCACCGCCGAAGAGCTACTGGGTGACCACAAGGAGCAAGCCGAACACCTCATGCTTGTCGACCTTGCCCGCAACGACTTATCGCGGGTGTGTCGTTCCGGGTCTGTCGAGGTCACGGAGTTCATGCAAATTGAACGCTTTAGCCACATCATGCACCTGGTGAGCAGCGTCGAAGGCGACCTTGCCGAGGGCAACAGCAGTGTTGATGTGTTCAGGGCCACATTCCCGGCCGGGACACTGAGTGGCGCACCGAAGCCGCGCGCGTTGGAAATCATCGACGACCTCGAACCCCATCGCCGCGGGGTGTACGGGGGAGTAGTGGGGTATTTTGCCCACACCGGAGACGCGGATCTTGCCATTGCAATTCGGACTGTCTGGATGCGAGATGGCATCGCGAGCGTCCAAGCGGGGGCAGGAATCGTGGCCGATTCGGTGGACACGACCGAGTATGACGAAACCCGGCACAAAGCTGCCGCGCCACTGCGCGCGGTCTTGGCGGCGAACGCGCTCGAGCACGATTAGGCCATGTCGCGTCTTCGCCACTATTTCGCCGCACTGGGCCTCGTCTCGGGACTTGTTGCGCTCGGTCTTCCCTGGCTCACCTTTGAGCTCACGACGGGACTCGCCGGGTCCGTCGGATGGGGAGACGTGTCACCAGGCTCGGTGAGCGTGGTGTTCGCGGCTGCTGCCGGGTGGGGGCTCACCCTGATGCTCTCGCCTCGGCCACGTCGAGTGGTGGGGAGTCTGATTGGCCTGCTGGGACTCAGCGCCGGAATCCTCGCAGTCCTATCGCTCGCTAGTGGCACCCAGGCAGTGCTCTCACAGGCGGAAGCGGCGAGTGGGGTCCTTGGGGTGTTTAGCTTGGACGACATTGCCTGGAGTTGGAACCCGGTCGGAATCGCGTGTGCGGGCACCGCAATAGTGTCGTTTTGTCTGAGTGGACTAGCGACGATGGCCTGGCCTGGATTGGCCCGGCAGAAGGACCCCTACCAACTCACACCGAGTGACCCGTGGGATGAACTCTCGCAGGGCTCAGACCCCACGGCCCGGTAGACTAGCGTTCTACGACTTCGAGGAGAGCAATGACAAACGGTTCAGACCCCGGCCACGGACACTCACCCGCAGCATGGACATCCGTCATCGTGATGCTTGCAGGGCTTTCGGGTGTCACCCTGTTTTTCTTCCTAGGTATGTGGAGCATCGTCTGGGTGTTCACCGCTGTCACGGTGGTGGGCGTAGCTCTCGGCCCCATCCTCGCGGGCATGGGCTACGGCGTTCGCGGACCCAAGTACCAACCCAAAGGACACTAGGTGCTCGCGGGTCTCGTCGAGGGCGCCTTCCTCGATGCGCTCGAGCGCGAGAAGAGCCTGCCGCTTGAAGAGGTCAGGAAGCGTGCTCTCGCTCAACGTCCCGTGAAACCGGGTGCCACCCTGGCGATGTCGCCCGGCCAGCACGGGATTATCGCCGAAATCAAGCGAGCTAGTCCATCGAAGGGTGCGCTAGCCGATATTCCTGACCCGGTCGAATTGGCAAAAATGTATGAGGCCGGTGGCGCAAGCGCCATTAGTGTGCTGACTGAATCCCGACAATTCCGTGGCTCATTGGCCGATCTGGAGGCGGTTGCGGCCGCAGTCTCGATTCCCGTGTTGCGCAAGGACTTCGTGACCACTGCGTATCAAGTTGCTGAGGCTCGAGCGCACGGCGCCGATGTGGTCCTGCTCATCATGGCTGTTCTGACCGACGAGTTAGCGAGCACGCTTTTAGAAGAAGTTCATTCCTACGGCATGAGCGCGCTGGTGGAGACCCATAGCGAAGAGGAACTCCACCGAGCAGTCTCCATCGGTGCCCGCATTATTGGAGTCAACGCGCGAGACCTGGCCACATTCAGCCTCGATAAAGATCTGTTTGGCCGTCTGCGACCCCTCATCCCCGAGGGGGTGGTGGCGGTAGCGGAGTCAGCTGTGTCCGACACGAGCGACGTAGCGAAATATCGTGACCAGGGCGCTGACCTGGTGTTGGTAGGGGAGGCCCTGGTGACCGGCCCAAATCCTCAGCAGACTGTGGCAGAGTTTGTAGCCGTATGAGCTCACTGAAAACAGAAACAGGGCCGTATTTCGGTGGATTTGGTGGACGGTTCGTCCCCGAATCTCTGATTGCTGCTCTCGATGAGTTGGACTCCGCCTACACCGCGGCCAAGAATGACCCTGAGTTCCAACGCGAGCTTGACCACCTTCACCGCACCTACACGGGACGTCCGTCGATCATTACGGAAGCGACCCGCTATTCGGAGTTCTGTGGCGGTGCCCGAATTTTCCTCAAGCGCGAGGATCTGAATCACACGGGCAGCCACAAGATCAATAACGTCTTGGGCCAAGCACTTCTCGCCAAGCGCATTGGTAAGTCGCGCATCATTGCGGAAACTGGCGCAGGGCAGCACGGCGTTGCGTCTGCCACCGCAGCAGCGCTGTTGGGGCTCGATTGTGTGGTGTACATGGGCGAGGTCGACACCGAACGTCAAGCACTCAACGTGGCTCGTATGAGACTGTTGGGCGCAGACGTGGTTGCCGTAAAAACGGGGTCTCGAACTCTCAAAGACGCGATCAATGACGCAATGCGCGACTGGGTCGCTAATGTCGACACGACGCACTACCTCCTGGGTACCGTGGCGGGGCCGCATCCTTTCCCGGCTATGGTGCGCGATTTCCACTCGGTCATCGGAACCGAAGCGCGTGCGCAAATGTTGGAGCTCACGGGCGCGCTTCCCACTGCGGTGACGGCATGTATCGGCGGAGGCTCTAATGCGATGGGAATTTTCCACGCATTCCTCGATGATGCCGATGTCCGACTGGTTGGATTCGAAGCTGGCGGTGACGGCATTGACACTCCGCATCACGCTGCCACGCTCGGTAAAGGGCGGCCGGGGGTGCTGCACGGAGCCAAGTCACTCGTTTTGCAGGATGAAGATGGGCAGACGATTGAGTCTCACTCGATCTCGGCGGGTCTTGACTATCCGGGTGTGGGGCCGGAACACGCGTGGTTGCAGTCGATCGGTCGGACCGAGTACAGGGCCGTCACCGATGATCAGGCCATGCAATCTCTTCGACGCTTGTCGCACACCGAGGGCATTATTCCGGCGATCGAGACTGCTCACGCACTAGCGGGCACCGAGATTTTGGGCCAAGAACTGGGTCCGAACGCGACAATTCTGGTGAACCTCAGTGGGCGCGGTGACAAAGACATGGAAACCGCGGGCCGCTACTTCAACCTTTTAGGCAACTAGCGGTGAGCAGGACAACGCTCGCTCAGCGCATTGACGCTGCCCGCGAAGACGGCCGCGGAGTTCTGATCGGGTATCTTCCCCTCGGATTTCCCTCCCTCGCCACCAGCATCGAAGCCGCTCGAATACTGATTGAAGAAGGCTTTGACGCCGTCGAACTCGGTATTCCCTATAGCGATCCGGTGATGGATGGTCCGGTGATCGCGCGGGCCACGCAGACGGCGCTCGAGGGTGGCTTCAAATTGCGCGACACTTTCGGCGCTGTCCGCGAAATTGCAGAAGGTAACGACACCCCGTTGGTGGTGATGACGTACTGGAATCCCGTGTTGCAATACGGGGTAGAGAAGTTCACGACCGATCTTCTCGACGCGGGTTCTACCGGCCTGATTACCCCTGACCTCATTCCCGACGAAGCGGCAGAGTGGTTGGACGCGTCGAGCGCACTGGGGGCAGAGCGCGTTTTCTTGGCAGCCCCGTCGTCTAGTGACGCTCGTCTGAAGGCTGCCGCTGAAGCGTCGAAGGGCTTCGTGTATGCCGTCTCGACGATGGGCATCACCGGCGCGCGCCAGGACGTCGATGAGGCGGCAAAGACCCTTGTAGCTCGCCTGCGCGAGCAGGGAGCCCAGCGAATTTGTGTGGGGCTCGGAATCTCGACACCCGAGCAAGTGAGTGACGTGTTGAGTTACGCTGACGGCGCCATTGTTGGCTCTGCCTTGGTGAAGGCCCTCGACAACGGAGGAGTGGAAGAGCTTCGGAGCCTCGCTCACTCTCTCGCACACCGGCGTTAAGTCTGCCCGGTAGCCTTGAATCGATATCCGCGTGAAAAAAGGATTGTGAATGGACTTCGCTAGTCTCCCGAGCCCACCCGCCGAGTGGCGGTCTTTCAACATCGGCAGTTGGCTTCGCAGCGTGGGGCTTGACTGGTTCGCACTGAATCTCAGTATCAACGCCTACGCCCTGTTTATTCTCACCGGTATCGCCATTGCCGTGTGGCTCACCAATCGTCGACTCACGGCTCGGGGCGCGGAGCCTTGGGTGGTCATCGACATCGCGTTGTGGGCCGTGCCCCTCGGTATTCTCGGCGGCCGGCTGTTTCACGTCGTGACCCACCCGGCTGACTATTTCTTCCCAGGGGCCGATCTCTTACGCATCTTCTACGTCTGGGAGGGTGGCCTCGCCATCTTCGGCGCTCTGGTAGGTGGTGGAATCGGAGCGTTCGTTGGTACGCGAATCGCTGGCCTTCGTTTTTGGTCGTTTGCTGACGCCTTAGCTCCGGGCCTTCTGATTGCCCAGGGAGTGGGCCGGCTTGGAAACTACTTCAACCAAGAGCTCTTTGGAGCTCCGACAAACTTGCCGTGGGGCCTAGAAATCGACCCCGGTAACCGCGCCATTCCGGTGGGACTCCCGGTCGACACCCTCTTTCATCCCACCTTTCTCTACGAGATGTGGTGGAACCTGCTCGGGGCGATGGTCATTATTGCTCTCACCAAACGGTTCACCCTGCAGTGGGGGAGAGCGTTTGGGGTATACCTCATCTGGTACGGCGTAGGCCGGTTTTTCCTCGAGACCCTCCGCCTCGACGTTGCAGAGGTCATTTTTGGCCTGCGCTCTAACCAATGGGCGTCGATTGTGGGGGTCGTGATCGGCCTGGTCATCTTCGTGGCCCAGAAAAAGCGTCATCCCGGTATGGAGCCATCCGTTTATCACCCCGGAAAAGAGTGGGAGCCCCCGGTTACGATAGAATCCGAAGACCGATATTGGCTCGATGATCGTGAGTCAGACGAGGGTGACAAGAAGGCTTCCGCCGCCACAAGCGACCGGCCTCGATCCCAGAAAGCGTCTTCGTAGCGCGCTTCCCCCAACCGCCGGGCCAACGTTGTCCCCGCCGACGAACTCTCTGAGGACGGTGATGATGACCATGAAGGGTCCCTTCGAACGCCATTCGGCATTTCCGGCACGCACCGGGCTGTATAACGCTGCCCATGAGCGTGACGCGTGTGGCCTCGCAATGGTCGCTACTCTGCGCGGCACTCCGGGCCACGACATCGTGGACGGTGCACTGAGGGCTCTGCGCAATCTAGAGCACCGTGGTGCGGTGGGTTCAGACGCGGGTACTGGCGATGGTGCGGGCATCATCACCCAAATTCCCGACCGCTTCTTCCGCGAGGAAGTCTCCTTCGAACTTCCGGAAAAGGGACGTTACGCGGTGGGCATCGGTTTTCTCTCGGCTGACACAGCAGAGCGCATCGCCGAAAAGCGTTCGGTGGAAGGTATCGCTCGCGAGGAAGGCCTCGAAGTTCTGGGATGGCGCGTCGTCCCTACCCGCGCAGAAGAAATCGGTGATCTCGCCCGTGAGACGATGCCCGGGTTTGAGCAGCTTTTTGTCCGCTCCCACTCCCGCAGTGAGGATGGTCAGGGACTGAGCGGTATCGCCCTTGATCGACTGACGTTCCGATTGCGCAAGCGCGCCGAGCGCGAACTAGGCCTCTATTTTCCTTCCCTTTCGGCGCGAACCATCGTTTACAAGGGCATGGTCACCACATTGCAGCTGGAGCCGTTCTACCCCGACCTTTCTGACGAGCGCTTCGAATCAACGCTGGCTCTCGTCCACTCGCGCTACTCCACGAACACGTTCCCCTCGTGGCCTCTCGCTCAGCCCTTCCGCCGCCTTGCCCACAACGGTGAGATCAACACCATTCGCGCCAACCGCAACTGGATGCATGCGCGCCAGTCTCAACTCTCGTCCCCACTTTTGGGTGATTTGCGACCGCTGTTCCCCATCGTCACGGAAGGTGCGAGCGACTCGGCTTCCCTCGACGAAGTCGTAGAGCTGTTGGAGTTGGCCGGACGGTCGCTCCCGCACGCGATTATGATGCTGGTTCCAGAAGCGTGGGAAAACCAGCTGGATATGGACCCGGCCGTAAAAGACTTCTACGAATACCACTCTCGAATGATGGAACCGTGGGATGGCCCGGCCGCGCTCGTGTTCACCGACGGATCACTCGTGGGAGCAACCCTCGACCGCAATGGCCTCCGTCCGGGACGCTTTGTCATCACTAGTGATGGCCTCATCATTCTCGGAAGTGAAATCGGTGTGCTGGACGTCGACCCCGCGACGGTGGTGCGCAAGGGACGGTTGCGACCGGGTTCGATGCTGCTCGCGGACACCGTTGAAGGGCGAATCATCGAGGATGAAGAACTCAAGTCCTCTCTTGCCCACATGGAACCGTGGGGCGAGTGGGTGCGAGAAGCAGAAATCCACCTGGAGAAGCTTCCCGAGCGCGAACACATTATTGCGACTCCCCAGTCCATTAATCGTCGGCAACGAACTTTTGGCTACACCGAGGAAGAAGTTCGTATTCTGCTCACCCCGATGGGCCAAACCGGCACTGAGCCACTGGGTGCGATGGGATCCGACACCCCCATTGCCGCCATTTCGGAGCGACCGCGCCTGCTATTTGACTATTTCGCGCAGCAGTTTGCCCAGGTGACAAACCCTCCGCTGGATTCGATTCGCGAGCAAGTGGTGACTTCGATGACGACCGGTCTTGGACCAGAGGGCAACCTGTTGGAAGCGGGTCGGGATCACGCGCGTCAGGTTGTTCTAGAGTTTCCCGTCATCGACAACGACGAGTTGGCAAAAATTGGCCACCTCAGGCACCCCAATGGTTCGGCGGCGTCACACACTCTTTCGGGCCTTTATGCCGTCAACCGTGGCCACGAGGGTCTGCGAGAGCGCCTCGATGAACTATGCCGCGAAGCGGACGCCGCGGTCGACAAGGGAGTGCGGTTCCTCATTTTGAGTGATCGCCACAGCACCGTCGACCTCGCGCCCATTCCGTCACTGTTGCTGCTTTCGGCCGTTCACCACCACCTGATTCGTGGACACAAGCGAATGCGAGTCGGGTTGGTGGTGGAAGCTGGTGATGTTCGCGAAGTGCACCATGCCGCACTTCTTATCGGTTTTGGTGCCTCCGCGCTGAACCCTTATTTGGCGATGGAGACCGTCGAGCAGCTCGCCAGAAACGGCGAAATCGTGGGCGTCGAGCCCGAGAAGGCAGTGCGTAACGTCATCACGGCACTCGGTAAAGGTGTGCTCAAAATCATGAGCAAGATGGGCATCTCTACTGTCGCCAGCTATGCCGGAGCTCAAGCCTTTGAGGCCGTGGGGCTATCTCAAGAGCTCATTGACGAGTACTTCACGGGCACCACGAGCATCCTTGGTGGAGTCGGTCTGGAAATCATCGAGGAAGAAAACCGCCAACGCCACGAGTTGGCCTACCCCGCCGAAATAAACGCCAAGCCGCACGAACGCCTCCCCGTGGGCGGCGAGTACCAGTGGCGTCGCGAGGGCCCACCTCACTTGTTCAACCCTGAAACAGTGTTCTTGCTGCAACACGCCACTCGGCAAAAGCGCTTCGACATCTTCCGCAAATACACGAAGACAGTCGATGACCAGACCGAAGAGTTGATGACGTTGCGCGGGTTGTTCCGTCTTCGGACCGAAGACCGTACCCCCATTTCCATCGATGAGGTGGAGCCGGTCGAGTCGATTCTGAAGCGATTCAATTCCGGCGCGATGAGCATGGGCGCTATCAGCCCAGAAATGCATGAGACTTTGGCGATCGCGATGAACCGTATTGGTGGGTTGAGCAACACCGGTGAAGGGGGAGAGTCGCCCGAGAGGCTTCTGAACCCCGAGACCCGAAGCCGAATCAAGCAGGTTGCCTCGGGCCGGTTTGGCGTGACCAGCCTTTATCTGACGCACGCGACCGATATCCAAATCAAGATGGCTCAGGGAGCAAAGCCGGGAGAAGGTGGGCAGCTGCCTGCCAACAAGGTCTATCCCTGGATTGCGCGCCTGCGCCACGGCACGCCCGGTGTCGGGCTCATTTCCCCGCCACCTCACCACGACATTTACTCAATCGAAGACCTCAAGCAACTCATCTTTGATCTCAAGCGAGCCAACCCGGCCGCCAATATTCACGTGAAGCTCGTCAGCCAGTCGGGGATTGGCGCGGTAGCGGCAGGTGTGGCCAAGGCGAAAGCGGACGTGATTCTGGTCTCCGGACACGACGGCGGTACCGGAGCGAGCCCGCTGAACTCGCTGAAGCACGCGGGTACGCCATGGGAAATCGGTCTTGCCGAGGCGCAGCAGACGCTCATGCTCAACAACATGCGTGGCCGGGTGAGTCTGCATGTCGATGGTCAGATGAAGACGGGACGCGACGTCATCATTGCAGCCCTGCTGGGGGCAGAAGGATACGGATTTGCGACCGCCCCGATGGTGGTCTCAGGCTGCATTCTGATGAGAGTGTGTCACCTTGACACCTGCCCGGTGGGTGTGGCGACCCAAAACCCGGAGCTCCGTAAGCGCTTCACCGGCCAGCCCGAGTTTGTGCAGACCTTCTTTGAATACATCGCTGAAGAAGTGCGCGAATACCTTGCCCAACTCGGTTTCCGCAGCCTCGATGAAGCAATCGGTCAGGCGCACTTGCTCGATGTGGATAAGGCCGTGACCCACTGGAAGTCAGAAGGCCTCGAACTAGAGCCGATTCTTTCCACCGAGGCGCTCAAGCCGGGTGTGGCCATCCGCCAGACGGAAGGCCAGGACCACGAGCTGGGAGAGCACTTTGACAACCAACTGCGTGAGCTAGTGAAACCCGCACTCGAGACCGGCCAGCCCGTATCGGTCGACCTTCCCATCCGGAACACCGAGCGTGCGGTGGGGACCATGTTGGGTAACGATGTGACGCTGGGCTACGGAGAAGATGGGCTCGCGAGCGGCACCATCGACATCACCCTGCGGGGCACAGCGGGCCAATCTCTCGGAGCCTTCATGCCGGGTGGAATCACTTTGCGACTGCTGGGAGACGCCAACGACTATGTGGGCAAAGGTCTCTCCGGCGGGCAAATCGTAATTAGGCCGGCCGAGGGTAGCGTCTACGCGCCCGAAAGAAACGTCATCGCAGGCAACGTGATTGGCTATGGCGCGACCTCCGGCACCATGTTCATCAGTGGCGTCGTGGGCGAAAGGTTCCTCGTGCGTAACTCTGGAGCGACAGCGGTGGTGGAGGGTGCGGGTGATCACGCTCTCGAGTACATGACCGGTGGTCTCGCCGTCATACTCGGCGAAACGGGGAGAAACGTGGCAGCGGGAATGTCCGGTGGCACGGCCTATATTTACCGGCTTCGCTCAGAGCGGGTCAATCGCGAAGCGCTCTCCAGCGGCGAGATCGAACTCAGTCCGCTCGACTCGTCAGGCCGCGAAATCGTGCGCGATCTATTGATACGCCACCTCGAGGAGACGGATTCGCCGCTCGCTGCGCGGCTCATTGAGCTGGGAGATGCTGCACTTGATGATTTCGTCATGCTTACTCCTCGCGACTACAAGGCTGTGTTGAACACCCGCGACGAGGCTCTCGCCCAAGGCCTCGATCCCGATGGTGAGGAAGTATGGAGCCGGATTTTGGAGGTGACCGGTGGCTAACCCACGTGGATTCCTAGAGGTCACGCAGCGAGAGCTTCCGCCGCGCCGCCCGGTTGAGGTTCGTATTGGTGACTGGCGAGAGGTGTATGGCCCTCGCGACCCCGAGGTTCTCAAGCGCCAGGCCGGACGCTGCATGGACTGTGGTGTGCCGTTCTGCCACCACGGGTGCCCTCTGGGCAACCTCATTCCCGAGTGGAACGACTTGGTGCGCAAGGGCGATGGTCGGGCGGCCATCGAGCGTTTGCACGAAACCAACAATTTTCCTGAGTTCACCGGGAAGCTTTGCCCCGCTCCCTGCGAATCCGCTTGCGTGTTGGGGATCAACCAGCCGTCGGTCACGATTAAGCAGGTTGAGGCGTCGATTATCGAGCAGGCTTGGGCTAATGGTTGGGTAACGCCCCTTCCTCCATCGAGAGTGACCGACAAGACCGTGGCCGTGGTGGGCAGTGGTCCGGCTGGCCTCGCGGCCGCCCAACAGCTCACCCGCGTGGGACACACGGTGGCCGTTTTTGAGCGCGATGACCGTATTGGTGGCCTGTTGCGCTACGGCATTCCCGATTTCAAGATGGAAAAACACCACCTCGACCAACGTCTTGCTCAAATGCAGGCGGAAGGAACCCGGTTCCGAGCAGGCGTGAACATTGGGGTGGACATTACCTGGCCTGAACTGATTGAGCGCTACGACGCGGTGGTGGTAGCGACCGGAGCTCCGAAGCCTCGCGACCTGACCATTCCCGGGCGAGACCTGCTCGGTATTCACTACGCCATGGACTACTTGGTTCCCTCAAACCGCGTTCAGGCTGGTGATTCCGTGGAGGGGCAAATCACTGCCGAAGGCAAACACGTCGTCATCCTCGGTGGCGGTGACACGGGTGCGGACTGCATTGGCACTGCGCACCGTCAACACGCTGCAAGCGTGACGACCCTCGCCATCGGCTACCAGCCGCCCTCAGAGCGTCCCGAAAGCCAGCCGTGGCCCATGGATCCCACCGTGTTTGAGGTTCAGAGCGCGCACGAGGAGGGCGGTGAGCGCGTCTACCTGGCCTCCACTGTTGAATTTGTGGGCAACGCGGCGGGTGAAGTGACGGGGCTGAAGGTTGCCGAAACCGAGTATCGCGACGGGGGACGTTTCCCCAAGCCGGGCACGGAACACGTCATTCCCGCCGACCTGGTGTTGCTGTCGTTGGGTTACACCGGCCCCGATTACACGGATCTGCAGTCCCAGATTGGCGTGGGTCTTGATGGTCGCGGAAATCTCAAGCGCTCCGATGACTACACCACGTCGGTTCCGGGAGTGTTCGTGGCGGGGGACGCAGGCCGAGGCGCCTCACTCATCGTCTGGGCTATCGCTGAAGGTCGTGCTGTGGCGTCAGAAGTGGACCGGTTCCTCCAGGGAGATACTGACCTCCCTGCGCCGGTTCGTGCCTCCGACCAGCCAATATCAATCTAGGCTTAGTACCGCCGTCACTCGCTTCTAGTTCTTCGGAGATTTATGCGCCGCGCCAAAATTGTCGCCACCATGGGCCCCGCCTGCAGTTCATACGAGCAAATTCGTGCGGTCATCGAGGCGGGAGTGAATATCGCCCGCTTGAACATGTCCCACGGAAGCTACGAGGTGCACCAAGAAGTTTTCGCCAACTTGCAGCGTGCAGCGAAGGACACCGGGTTGCCGGTGGGTATTCTTGCCGACCTGCAAGGGCCGAAAATCCGTCTAGAGCGCTTCGCTGATGGCCCCCACCGTCTGGAACCAGGGGACCTGTTCACCATCACGGTCGAAGACACCCCGGGCACTAAAGACCTCGTGGGCACGACCTATAAGGGCCTCGTGGGTGATGTCGCACCAGGGGACACGCTGCTGGTAGACGACGGAAAGGTCCGACTCGAAGTGGTGTCCAAGGATGCCACCTCGGTGACCACCAAGGTCATTGTTGGCGGCATGGTGTCCAACAACAAGGGCATCAACCTTCCCGGTGTGGCGGTGTCTGTGCCCGCGCTCTCGGAAAAAGACGAAGAGGACCTGCGCTGGGCACTGGGGTTGGGCGTGGACTACATCGCGCTGAGCTTCGTCCGCAACGCCTCCGATGTTGACCGCGTGAGAGAAATCATGGCCGAAGAGGGAATTTCGAAGCCCGTGATTGCGAAGATTGAGAAACCGCAGGCGGTCGACGCCTTGGAAGAAATCGTCGATGCCTTCGACGGAATCATGGTCGCCCGTGGAGACCTCGGTGTCGAGTTACCACCGGAGCAGGTCCCAATTGTTCAGAAGAAGGCCGTCGAGTTTGCCCGTCGCTGGGCCAAGCCGGTGATTGTGGCAACCCAGATGTTGGAGTCGATGATCACCAGCCCGGTGCCCACCCGCGCCGAGGTGTCCGACGTCGCGAACGCTGTTCTGGACGGCGCCGACGCAGTCATGCTCAGTGGCGAGACAAGCGTCGGGCAATACCCCATCGAGACGGTCCAAATCATGGCTCGCATTCTCGAATCGACGGAGGAGCGCGGTGCCGACCGTATCCCGCCATTGGGGACGAAGCCCCGCACCCAAGGTGGTGCCATCACCTTGGCAGCGGTGGAAGTCGCCGAATTTGTCGAGGCGAAATTCATCTGCATCTTTACCGAATCGGGAGATTCCGCCAGGCGAATGTCTCGCCTGCGGTCCCTGATTCCGATGCTCGCATTCACGCCTGACGAGGCAATTCGTCGTCGAATGGCTCTCACCTGGGGTATCAAGTCGTGCCTCGTCGAGCGTGTGAAGCACACCGACGAGATGTACCACCAGGTGGACGACTACCTATTGAGCCAGGGACTGGCACAAGACGGCGACAAGGTCGTCGTGATTTCCGGTTCTCCTCCGGGAGTTCCCGGGAGCACCAACGACATGAGGGTGCACGTGGTGGGGCATGCCTCGGATGGTGTGGCCCCCGCCTGGCAAAACAAGTAATTCAGATGGTGCCGGAGGTGGGATTTGAACCCACACGCCCTTTCGGACAAAGCATTTTGAGTGCTCCGCGTCTGCCGTTCCGCCACTCCGGCTTGTCACATCGGTGGCCTTAGAACAATATCGTAGGCTCGAGCCGTGTCAGACCAGCAAACTTCCCCCAAAGAGCGCACCGTTGTCGTCGCCGAGGATGAATCCCTGATCCGCCTCGATGTCACAGAAACCCTTCGAGACCACGGTTTTACGGTGGTCGGTGAAGCAGCTGATGGTGAAAAAGCAGTGGAGCTTGTCCGGCAACTGCGTCCTGACCTTGTCGTGATGGACGTGAAAATGCCCCTTTTGGATGGCATTAGTGCGGCAGAAATTATCAACAAAGAGCAACTTGCACCCGTGGTTTTGCTCACCGCTTTTAGCCAACAGGAGCTAGTCGAACGCGCCAGTGAAGCGGGAGCCCTGGCGTATGTGGTGAAGCCATTTGGGCCCACCGATTTGATTCCCGCGATTGAGATTGCCCTTAGTCGCTACGCCCAACTCACGGCTCTCACCGACGAAGTGGCAGATTTGGCTGAGCGTCTAGAAACCCGGAAGATTCTTGACCGGGCGAAGGGCATCCTCAACAACACGATGGGTTTGACTGAGCCAGAAGCATTCCGTTGGATTCAGAAAGCGTCCATGGACAGACGGCTCACCATGCGGGAAGTGGCACAAACAGTCATCGACCAGCTGGCGGAGAAATCTGACAACCCCGAGTTTTAGTCCTTCGGGGCGTCTTTGAGATAGTTCGTCATCCGAACGGTAGAAAGCCGGCGGCCCTGCTCATCGGTCATCACGATTTCGTGGGTGCACAGTGTCCGACCAAGGACGAGGGCGCGACAGGTTCCTGTCACGATACCGTCGCTCACGGCACGCGAATGAGTGGCGTTGATTTCGATTCCCACGGCGATTCGACCGGGTCCGGCGTGTATCGCAGACGAGAGCGATCCCAGCGACTCTCCCAACACCACGTGTGCTCCGCCATGGAGGAGCCCGATCACTTGCCGGTTGCCTTCAACGGGCATGGTCGCGATGGATTCTTCGGCAGTGAGCTTCTGAAACTCAATTCCCATTCGCTGAACCAGTTGGCCACCGCGGGTATCGATGAGTCGAGAAATGAGCTCCGGGTCAAGATCTGGCGGGAACGTGGTCACGGGTTCTCCTTGGCTGACGTAATCGATTAGTTAGGCTGGTCAACGTGACAGACGAAGGTCAGCCTACTCTGATGCTCGTTGACGGGCATTCCCTGGCTTTTAGGGCCTTCTACGCCCTCCCGGTCGATAGTTTCGTCACCCCCGAAGGCCAACACACCAACGCGATCCACGGCTTTCTGTCGATGTTGCTCAGTCTGCTCAAGAACGAAAACCCCAGCCATTTGGCCGTGGCGTTTGATGTCTCACGGTTTTCATTTCGTACCCGGATTTACCCCGAATACAAGGGCACCCGAGGAGAGACACCACCCGAGTTCATTGGTCAGGTTCCTCTTCTGCAGGACGCGCTACACGCCATGGGGGTGATTACCCTCACCAAAGAGGACTATGAGGCTGACGACATCATCGCCACCCTGGCGCGGGAAGGCACGGAGGCTGGGTTCCACGTCCTCGTAGTCTCGGGGGACCGCGACACCTTCCAACTGGTCAACGACAACGTCACAGTGCTCTATCCCAGCGCGCGAGGCGTAAGCGAGCTCAAGCGCTACACACCCCAAGCAGTCGAAGAGCGCTACGGCGTGCCCCCGGCGCGCTATCCCGATGTGGCGGCCCTAGTAGGGGAGACCTCGGACAATCTTGTCGGCATCGAAAAAGTGGGCGAGAAGACCGCGGTCAAGTGGATTACCCAGTATGGGTCTCTCGACGGGGTCTTAGAGCACGCCGAAGAAATCGGCGGTGTGGTGGGACAAAACCTTCGAGACCAAAAAGACCGTGCCATTCGAAACCGGGAACTCAATGCCCTGGTGACCACGGTGGATCTCCCCGTCACCGCTCACGATCTTCATCGTGGACACATCGACCGAGCAGCGGTTACTGAGGTGTTTGGCAAGTTGCGTTTTCGAACCCTCACCGAGCGAGTCCTTGCGCTGGCGGGGGATGACGGCCCGGTGGTGACGAGCTCTAGCTCGGTAGAAGTTCCCCAGCCACGGGCGCTGGTCGACGAGGAACTCGCAGGATGGCTCGCTCAGCATAAAGGTCCACTCTCTTTTGTGCCTCTGGCTTCTTCTGACACCCTTCAAGTGGCGATCTCCGACGGAACTGACTGCGTGCTGGTGACAGATACTCTCGGCAGCGCTGACGCGGATCCGCTCAAACAGGCATTTAGCGACCCCGCTCGCGAGTGGTGGAGCGTGCAGGGCAAAGCCGACTGCCATCTGCTCTCCCGCTTCGAGTGGCCACTTCCCACCATTTCCGGGGACTTGAGGCTCGCGAGATGGCTTGAACACCCGGGGCGAAAGGTCGACGCCCTCGCCGACATTGTCGAATCCCACCTCGCTGAAACAATTGCCTCCGACGGCGCTCTCATCCCGGCGGAGAACGACCCCGCCCTCGCGCAACAGGCATGGTGGCTCCACCGCGTCTACCCGCGGGTCTGGGAGGCGTTACCGGAGAGCCAGCAGAGTGTGCTGACCAGCATCGAGCTTCCATTGTTGCCCGTGCTTTTTGAACTCGAGAGAGTGGGTATCGCCTCCGACACTGCAGCATTGGATTCCTTACACGCTCAGTTGGCAGCGCAGGAGTCACAGTTCCAAGCGGAAGCTTTCGCGGCAATCGGCCATGAGGTGAATCTGGGTTCGCCCAAACAACTTCAGACGGTGCTGTTTGACGAATTGAATATGCCCAAGACTCGGCAAACCAAGACCGGCTATTCCACGGACCAGCAGGCGCTTTCCGACCTTCAACAATCCCACCCGCATCCGTTCCTGGACGCGCTGATGGGCCACCGTGACGCGGCAAAGTTGCGCCAAATCGTCGAAGGTTTGCGTAAAGCGGTGGGTGAGGACGGGCGACTTCACACCACTTTTGACCAAACGGGGACCAGTACGGGTCGGCTCTCCTCGCTCGATCCCAACCTGCAGAACATTCCCGCGCGCACAACCGTGGGCCACGACATCCGCAGGACTTTTGTGGCCGCGCAGCCCTACGAGGGCCTCCTCACCGCCGACTATTCGCAAATTGAAATGCGCATCATGGCGCACTTCTCGCAGGACGAAGCGCTGATCGAGGCATTTCATCGGGGCGAGGACCTTCACCAATACGTCGGATCTCAAGTGTTCGAAGTGGCACCGGAGGATGTGTCCCCAGAACAACGCACCAAGGTGAAGGCAATGAGCTATGGCCTTGCCTATGGTCTTTCGGCCTATGGACTGGCGCGACAGTTAGGAATAGAGCCCAGTGAAGCGAAGAACCTCATGGGGGACTATTTCGCTCGCTTTGGCAAAGTGCGCGATTACCTGCGGGACGTTGTGGAACAAGCAAGGAAAGTCGGGTACACCGAGACTCTCTTTGGCCGGCGACGGCCGTTCCCTGAGCTGTCTTCAAGTAATCGCATTGCCCGGGAAGCTGCAGAGCGCGCGGCACTCAACGCACCGATGCAAGGAACCGCAGCAGACATCATCAAGCGGGCCATGTTGGCCGTGAACAGCGAAATCAGCGCCCGCGGGCTGCAATCGCGAATGCTTCTGCAAGTCCACGACGAACTCGTCTTTGAGGTGGCACCAGGGGAGCGGGAGTCGCTGGAAGCGGTGGTGGTCGACAAGATGTCCCACGCGGCGCAATTGCGTGTTCCCCTCGATGTGCAAGTCGGTTTTGGGTCAAACTGGGACGACGCTGCCCACTGAGGGTTTGTGCCCATTCCCCCCGGGGGATACACTGAAGGGTCGCCCGCCGGGCGGCTTTTGACATGTCCATCGGCACCCACACTGTGTGTGCCCTGAGTAGAACACCCCAACGGAGTACTAACCGTATGACACCCGCTGCGACCAAAGGCCCGAAGCAAGTAGCTATCAACGACATCGGCAGTGCCGACGACTTCCTGGCCGAGGTCGAAAAAACACTGAAGTTCTTCAACGACGGCGACCTCATTGAGGGAACTGTTGTAAAAATCGACCGCGACGAGGTTCTTCTCGACGTCGGATACAAGACCGAGGGCGTTATTCCCTCCCGCGAACTCTCCATCAAGCACGATGTGGACCCCAACGAAATCGTCACCGTCGGTGACCCCGTCGAGGCCCTCGTTCTGCAGAAGGAAGACAAAGAAGGTCGTCTGATCCTCTCCAAGAAGCGTGCGCAATACGAACGCGCCTGGGGTGATGTGGAGAAGGTCAAAGATTCTGATGGTGTTGTCACCGGCCAGGTGATTGAGGTAGTCAAGGGTGGTCTGATTGTTGATATCGGACTGCGCGGCTTCCTTCCCGCATCGCTTATTGAACTGCGCCGCGTGCGTGACCTCACCCCCTATCTGGGCCAGGAAATCGAAGCGAAGATTCTGGAGCTCGACAAGAACCGCAACAACGTGGTTCTCTCTCGCCGGGCGTTGCTCGAGCAGAGCCAGAGCGAGACCCGCAGCTCCTTCCTCACCAACCTCGAAAAGGGCCAAATCCGCAAGGGCGTGGTGTCCTCCATCGTGAACTTCGGTGCCTTCGTTGACCTCGGTGGTGTGGACGGCCTCGTTCACGTCTCAGAGCTCAGCTGGAAGCACATCGAGCACGCTAGTGAGGTCGTCGAGGTGGGCCAGGAGGTCACCGTCGAGGTTCTCGAAGTGGACATGGACCGTGAGCGCGTGTCACTCTCGCTCAAGGCCACCCAGGAAGACCCGTGGCAGGCATTTGCCCGCACGCACGCGATCGGTCAGATTGCGCCCGGAAACGTCACCAAGCTGGTGCCGTTCGGCGCATTCGTCCGCGTTGCCGACGGTATCGAGGGTCTCGTGCACATTTCGGAGCTCTCTGACAAGCACATCGACCTCGCCGAGCAGGTGGTCTCCGCCGGACAGCAAGTGTTCGTCAAGATCATCGACATCGACCTTGAGCGTCGCCGCATCTCGTTGTCTCTCAAGCAGGCAAACGAGGGTGTTGACCCTGAGGGAACCGAATTTGACCCTGCACTTTATGGAATGCACGGCGAATACGACGACGCGGGCAACTATGTCTACCCCGAGGGCTTCAACGCCGAAACGGGTGAATGGCTGGAAGGCTTTGACGAGCAGCGCGCCGAATGGGAGCGCGACTACGCGGCGGCCCAGTCGCGGTGGGAAGCCCACAAGAAGCAGGTCGCGGAGATGAATGCTCTTGTGATCGTTCCGGTTGAAGGTGCCGAGTCTGCTTCCGAGGATGATGAAGCTCTCTCCAGCGTGGGCGAGCAGCCCGAGTCGGCTGGAACTCTTGCCGACGACGAGTCGCTTGCCGCACTTCGCGAAAAGCTTCAGGGTTCGGCCGAAGAGTAACTCCTAGACGAAACACACGACAGTGACGGTTGTCGCGCTGACCGGCGGTATCGCCGCAGGCAAGACAACCGTCACTGATGTGTTAACGGCCCGCGGTGTAGCGGTAGTCGACGCGGATGTCCTCGCGCGTAATGCGGTCGCTAAAGGCTCTCAGGCCCTGGAGGCTCTCGTCGCAGCGTTTGGCGCCGACGTCCTTGATAGCGAGGGTTCGCTCGACCGGGCTCAACTTGCCCAGCGGGTGTTCTCTGATGATCACGCCCGCGAGACTCTTAATGGAATTGTTCATCCGGAAGTGCACCGGCTCTCTCATCAGGCCTTTGACGCCCACACCCACGAGCACCCGGACGTTCCGCTCGTCTATGCCGTTCCACTCTTAGTGGAATCGGGACGTACCAACGAGTTCGACGCGGTTGTCGTCGTGCACACACCTCGAGAATTGCGAATCCGGCGATTGATCGAGTCTCGCGGGATGAACCCTGACGAAGCGAGTGAACGCGTCGACGCTCAGGCGAGCGACGAGGAGCGCCTCAGCATTGCCGATTGCGTGCTGGATTCGTCACAAAGCCTTGAGGACACCCGGTTGGCCTCACATGCTCTCGCTGATGCTCTGTGGGCTGTGTGGCCCGATGTGAGCAGGCTTCCCACGAGGCTTCCGTAAACGGTCACTAGCATGTGGGCGTGGAACCCACGAGAACGGTGCGCCCCTTCGAAGTCATCAGTGACTATCGGCCCAGCGGCGATCAGCCCGCGGCACTGGATAAGCTAGAGCAAAAGATTCGAGCAGGTGAAACGGATGTCACCCTTCTCGGCGCGACGGGAACCGGAAAGACCGCGACCACTGCCTGGCTGATTGAGCGC
Organism: Pontimonas sp.; assembly: GCA_049416945.1. Classification (GTDB taxonomy): domain Bacteria; phylum Actinomycetota; class Actinomycetes; order Actinomycetales; family Microbacteriaceae; genus Pontimonas. The sequence continues at coordinate 34,911 of JBMSHQ010000002.1, forward strand.
CTGCAACGCCCCACCTTGGTGATGGCACACAACAAGACTCTCGCCGCGCAGTTTGCCAATGAGCTACGCGAACTTTTTCCGAATAATGCTGTCGAGTATTTCGTTTCCTATTACGACTACTACCAGCCAGAGGCCTACGTGCCACAAACAGATACCTTCATTGAGAAGGATTCGACAATCAACGCTGAGGTCGAGAGGCTTCGCCACTCCACCACGAACTCGTTGCTCTCACGACGCGACGTGATCGTGGTCTCGACGGTGTCTTGCATCTATGGCTTGGGAGCAGCGGAAGAGTATTTGGAGGCGATGCTTGCCCTCCACGTAGGACAGCGCATCACTCGCGAGGAGATGGCCCGAGCTTTCGTGGGGATGCAATACCAACGCCACGACATCGCGTTTCTTCGAGGTACCTTTCGCATTCGCGGCGACACCGTTGAAATCATCCCGGTGTACGAGGAATACGCCATCCGCATTGAAATGTTCGGTGACGAAATCGAATCGCTCACTCAGCTCCACCCGCTCACTGGCGAGGTGTTGAAAGAGCTCGACAGCGTCTCTGTTTTTCCCGCTACCCATTACGCGGCTTCGCCCGAGACTATGAAGCGAGCCATCGCGCAAATTCGGGACGAACTCGACGAGCGGGTCGAATGGTTCGAGCGTCACGGCAAGCTTCTTGAGGCACAGCGCATCAAAATGCGCACCACCTATGACTTAGAAATGATGGAACAGCTGGGTTTCTGTAGCGGAATCGAGAACTATTCCAGGCATATCGACGGCAGAGAACAAGGGGAACCGCCGCACTGCTTGCTCGACTACTTCCCCGACGACTTCCTCACTGTCATCGACGAATCCCACGTGACCGTGCCACAAATTGGGGGGATGTACGAGGGAGACGCGTCGAGAAAACGCACCCTCGTCGAGCATGGCTTCCGCTTGCCCAGCGCTCTAGATAACAGGCCGCTACGGTTTGATGAATTTTTGGAGCGCACCGGACAGCGGATGTATCTCTCGGCAACACCGGGAAAGTACGAGAAGGACGTCTCTGACGGCTTCGTGGAGCAGATTATTCGGCCCACCGGGCTGGTCGATCCGCAGGTCATTGTGAAGCCCGCTACTGGCCAAGTGGATGATCTGCTTGAGCAGATTCGCCTGCGCACGAAGAAGAACGAGCGCGTTTTGGTGACCACCCTGACAAAGAAGATGGCGGAGGACCTCACCGATTACCTCGATGAAGCAGGGGTGCGGGTGCGCTATTTGCACTCCGATGTGGACACTCTGAAGCGCGTGGAGCTTCTCACGGAGCTCCGAGCGGGCGTTTTTGATGTTCTCGTGGGAATCAACCTGCTGCGTGAAGGTCTGGACCTTCCTGAGGTCTCGCTTGTCGCCATCCTCGATGCCGACAAGGAAGGTTTCTTGCGCTCTCAAACTTCCCTCATTCAGACCATTGGCCGGGCGGCGAGAAACGTGTCAGGTGAAGTACACATGTACGCCAACACGATGACCGACTCGATGACGCACGCCATTGAGGAAACCAACCGCCGTCGCGAAAAGCAGGTGGCTTACAACACCGAGCACGGAATCGATCCGCAACCCTTGCGGAAAAAAATCGGTGACATTACGGCCGTGTTGGCACGAGAGCAAGCGGACACCACGCAGCTGGTGGGCGAGGGGAGCCACGAGAGTGTTCCCGTTACCCGGGTGGCGGCGGGGGAGCAGGAGCTTGCTGAACTCGTGCGCCAGCTGACCGACCAAATGATGCAGGCCTCCTCCGAGCTGAAGTTCGAGCTGGCCGCTCGACTGCGAGACGAGCTGGTTGATGTCAAGCGTGAGCTACGGGAGCTTCTGGAACATCACAAGAGCTGATCGGTCTGTCAGTGACCGACTCGTAGGATGAACTGTGCCCATCGTCAAGCCCTCTGGTTCCTCGCTGACGGTGAAAGGGGCCCGGGTCCACAACCTCAAAGACGTTGACCTCTCGATTCCGCGTGATTCCCTCGTGGTATTCACTGGGCTGTCGGGCTCGGGCAAATCCTCGCTGGCGTTCGACACCATTTTCGCGGAGGGGCAGCGCCGATACGTCGAGAGCTTGTCCGCCTACGCACGGCAGTTTCTTGGTCAAGTTGATCGGCCAGACGTTGACTTTATCGAGGGCCTTTCGCCCGCCGTGTCTATTGATCAAAAGTCGACCAACCGAAACCCTAGATCTACGGTCGGCACGATTACCGAGATTCACGACTACTTGCGGCTGCTATGGGCGCGAACAGGTCAACCTCACTGCGTGGAGTGTGGCGAACCGATTGTGCGCCAAACCGTGCAACAAATGGCTGACTCCTTGCTCACGATGGACGAAGGAGAACGCTTCCAGATTCTCGCTCCCGTCGTGAGTCAGCGGAAAGGTGAATTCGTCGACCTGATGGCGGGACTCGTCACCAGCGGATATTCCAGGGCGGTGGTGGATGGGGAAGTGATTCAACTCTCGTCACCGCCCAAGCTCGCCAAGACAAAGAAGCACGATATTGACGTCGTCGTCGACCGTCTGGTGATTGGGCCCGAAATTTCTGGTCGACTTGTCGATTCTCTCGAGACAGCGCTAAATCTGGCCAATGGAACCATCAAGATTGACCTGGTCGACCGGGAGGGACCCGAATCGGTGAGGCTGATGAGCGAGAATCTTTCTTGCCCCTCCGGTCACGCGGTGTCGCTCACAGAGGTCGAGCCTCGAACGTTTTCTTTCAACTCTCCGTTTGGGGCCTGCCCGAGCTGTTCCGGTCTCGGTTTTACGATGGCGGTCGACCCTGAGATGGTAATTGGTGACCCTGCGCTATCCATCGCAGAGGGCGCGATTTTGCCCTGGACCCAAAGCGGAAAGGGGCTCTACGGCTATTTCCGCAACCTTCTAGGTGGGCTGTCATCGGACCTCGACTTTTCGCTGGACACTCCTTGGCAGGATCTCGATGAAGCGGTTCGGGATGCGGTTCTGCGCGGCAACAACTTCGAAGTTGTGGTCAAGTGGCGGAATCGCTACGGCCGCGACGTGAAGTACTCCACCGGGTTCGAAGGGGTACTGCCCTATCTCGAGCGGAAATACCACGAAACCGACTCGGACTGGTCGAAACAGCGCTACGCCGAGTACCTGAGGGAAGTGCCCTGTAGCGCGTGCGACGGCGCCCGACTCAAGCCTGAAGTTCTCGCCATTACCGTCTCGGGAAAGTCCATCTCAGAGGTGTCGGACATGAGCCTGGTGGATTCCTTCTCGTTCATCACCAGCTTGGATATCTCGGAACGAGACAGCCAGGTGGCCGCACCCATTTTGAGAGAGATCACCGCCCGGTTGAATTTCTTGCTAGAAGTGGGACTGGGCTACCTAACGCTCTCCCGAAATGCGGGAAGTTTGAGCGGGGGAGAAGCACAACGCATTCGTCTCGCCACCCAAATCGGCTCTGGACTCACCGGCGTACTCTACGTTCTGGACGAGCCTAGTATCGGGCTTCACCAACGGGACAACCGACGCCTCATTGACACCCTGGTGACCCTGCGAGACCTGGGAAACACTCTGATTGTCGTGGAGCACGATGAGGAAACCATTCGCACGGCCGATTGGCTCGTTGACATTGGCCCTGGTGCGGGGGAACACGGTGGGGTGATTGTTCACTCGGGACCGGTTTCTGGCATCGACAAGGCCAAGAACTCAATCACCGCCCAATATCTCACCGGTGCTGCCACCGTGGTGGAACCGCGGACCCCGAGACCCGTTGACCCTTCTCGCAGCATCACGGTGGTGGGGGCGAGAGAAAACAACCTCCAAGAGATCGACGTGACCTTCCCGCTGGGAGTACTCACGGCCGTCACGGGAGTGAGTGGTTCGGGTAAGTCGTCTCTTGTCAACGACATCCTTTACCGGTCGCTAGCAAACCGGCTCAACCGTGCGCGTCACGTTCCGGGAAAGCACACCCGGATAGAAAACGTGGAGTTGCTGGACAAGATTGTTCACGTCGACCAGGCACCCATTGGGCGCACGCCACGGTCCAACCCGGCCACTTATACGGGAGTGTTCGACAAAATTCGCGCTCTCTTCGCTGAGACCCAGGAAGCCAAGATTCGTGGGTACCAGCAGGGTCGATTCAGCTTCAACGTCAAGGGTGGTCGCTGCGAAAACTGTGCGGGTGACGGAACCATCACGATCGAGATGAACTTTCTTCCCGACGTCTACGTACCCTGCGAGGTATGCCACGGTGCCCGCTATAACCGGGAGACCCTCCAGGTTCACTACAAGGGCAAGACCATCTCGGACGTTTTAAATATGCCGATTGAAGAAGCCACCGAGTTTTTTGAGCCCATCAGTGGCATCCATCGCTATCTCAAGACCCTCGTAGACGTTGGTTTGGGCTACGTGCGACTGGGGCAATCGGCGACCACGCTCTCCGGTGGGGAAGCACAGCGCGTGAAACTGGCCACCGAGCTGCAAAAACGCTCGACCGGTAAGACCATCTACGTGTTGGACGAACCGACCACCGGCCTTCACTTCCACGACGTGAAGAAGCTACTCGACGTCCTCCAGGGCCTTGTCGACAAAGGCAATACTGTCGTGGTCATTGAGCACAACCTCGACGTCATCCGCTCCTCTGACTGGATCATCGACTTGGGGCCTGATGGGGGCGCCGGTGGCGGAACACTGGTGGCACAGGGCACTCCCGCTGAGGTTGCCCAACACCCCACCTCCTACACGGGGGCGTTTCTCAAGGAGTTGGAGAGCGCGTAGTGGCGGGTCCGGCGTGGCGCCCACGGTCGGCCGACATTCCGACCCAACCAGGGGTGTACCGATTTATCGATAGTCGCGCGCGGGTAATTTACGTCGGCAAGGCCAAAAACCTGCGTAATCGACTGACCACCTACTTCGGCCCTCCTGACGGACTTCTCGAGCGCACCCGGCGGATGGTGCAGACCGCGAGGTCAGTCGACTGGACAGTGGTCCAGACCGAGAGGGCAGCACTCCAGCTTGAATACGCGTGGATCAAGGAGTTTCAGCCGGATTTCAATGTCCGATTCCGCGACGACAAGTCCTACCCCTACCTCGTGGTGACCGTGGGGGATGAGATTCCTCGAGTATTCCTCTCCCGCCGAAAAGACATCCCGGGGGCTAAATACTTTGGCCCATTCGCCAATTCTTGGGCGCTTAAAGACACCCTCTCCACACTCCTCCGAGCCTTTCCCGTGCGCTCCTGCACCCAGGGTGTGTATCAGCGGGCGAAGAAGGCAAACCGCTCCTGCCTCTTGGGGGATATCGGCAAATGTGCCGCGCCCTGTGTGGGGCGTATTGAGCCCGCCGACCACAAGGCCTTAGCTCTGGGCCTCGCCAGTTTCATGGACGGCAAAGATGACGGGGTGCTCGATTCGTTGCGATACGACATGTTGCAGGCCGCGGAGAGGCTCGATTTTGAGCGGGCGGCCAAACTGCGCGATCGGATTGAGGCCATTGAAACCATCTTGGTGAAGAACACCATGGTGCTCGATGACACCATCGACGCCGACGTGTTTGGGTTGGCCCACGATGAGCTTCACGCTGCCGCACACGTCTTCCGAATACGCGGTGGTCGCATCAGACAAGCGCGAGGCTGGGTAGTGGACGTTGACAAGAAGCCAAGCCGCGCCGAGCTCGTGGAACTCATTCTCCGGGACGGATTCGACGAGCACTTTCCGCCGGCGAAGCTCATCATCGTTCCGGAATTACCCCGTGAGCCCGAAATGTGGGCAGAACGCCTGACTCACCAGCGAAGAGAGGCTGGTGAGCGCGGGGGAGCAGAGATTCGAGTCGCGAAGCGAGGTGACCTCGCGACCTTGGCCGACACGGTCCGTCTCAATGCGGCGCAAACCCTGCAAGGGTATTTGTCCAAGCGACAAAACGACGTGGTCTCACGCTCCGCAGCGTTGGCCGAACTAGCCGAATATCTGGGGCTCGAAGAAGCGCCACTCCGTATTGAATGTTTCGACGTCTCCCACCTCGGTGGCGAAAACCAGGTGGCGAGCATGGTGGTGTTCGAAGACGGCATTCCCCGCCGAGAGCACTATCCGAAATTCGCCATCGATGGGGCGCGCGATGACACAGAAGCCATCTATCAAGTGCTCAGCCGGCGGCTCAAGCGGTTGGCTGAACCTGAGTCGATGGAGGGCGAGGAGAAGACGAAAAACAGTTTTGCCTATCCTCCGGGCCTGTTTGTGATTGACGGCGGGCTTCCCCAGGTCAATGCCGCCCAGCGCGCGTTAGACGAAGCGGGTATATCAATTGGGGTGTGTGGTCTAGCGAAGAGACTGGAGGAAGTATGGCGCCCAGCAGACCAGTTCCCTCTGGTTCTCCCGCGCTCGAGCGAGGCCCTGTTTCTCCTGCAAAGGGTTCGAGACGAGGCGCATCGCGTCGCAATCAGCTACCAGCGCACCACGCGACAGAAGTCGCTTCGGAGCCAATTACTCGACATTCCAGGGGTCGGTGAGGCAATGACAAAGCGGCTTCTCACCTCTTTTGGATCCGTAGCTGCAGTCAAGTCAGCAACAATCGAAGAGCTGCGTCGTGTCCCCGGTGTTGGCAGTGAACTCGCTGAGAGGATTCACCAAGCACTGCGCTAATCGAGGGATTGTGGCATCGGTAAAGATACGATGGTGCCAGCCCACCCCAGGAGACTCATGACCCCCGCGCAGTCCCGAGGCCGCCACGTGCTCATCGTGACCGGCATGTCAGGAGCTGGGCGGTCTACGGCGGCCAACTCTCTCGAGGACCATGGTTGGTATGTGGTGGACAATTTGCCGCCTCAAATGTTGCGACCGCTCATCGACCTGACCGACGACCCGTCTCACGGGATGAGCAGGGTGGCCTGTGTGGTGGATGCTCGTGGAGGTCAATTTTTTGATTCTGCGCGTGACGCGATTTTGGACTTGGCCGATTCAGCTGATGTCACGGTGATATTCCTTGATGCGGCCGATGACGTGTTGGTGCGGCGGTTTGAGCAGGTGCGTCGCCCTCACCCGCTTCAAGGGGAGGGGACCATCTCTGATGGAATCGCGCGGGAACGTGAGTTGATGCGACCCATCCGCGAACGCGCCGACATTGTGGTGGACACCACCGATCTCACCGTCCACCAGCTGGGCAACACCATCAGTGAACGCGTGGCCGGTCAGAGAATGCCGGGAGTGTCTTTGACCCTCATGAGCTTTGGGTTCAAATACGGTCTGCCCACTGACGTTGACATGGTCTGGGATATGCGGTTTCTGCCCAACCCCTATTGGTCACCCGAGCTACGCGAGTTGACTGGCCTTGACGATGACGTCTCACAGTATGTGCTCCATCAAGAAAGGGCCCAGCGTTTCCTCACGGCACAGACCGAGGCCCTTCGGGAAGTGATCGATGGTTATCTCCTGGAGAACAAACGCTTCGCCACTCTGGCAGTAGGGTGCACTGGCGGCAAACACCGCTCCGTCGCCACGGTGGAATACCTGGAACAGGCGCTTTCTGACTGGCCGGATGTGCGTCTCTCTGTGAAACACCGAGACGTCGGACGCGAATAAGCTAGAGCGGTGGACGAGCTTACTTCAGCGGTAAAGAACGATCTGGTTTCTGCTTCCCCCGAGAAACAGTCCACGCGCCTGGCGGAGTTAGCCTCCATCCTGCGCTTTGCCGGAGGCTTGCATCGGATTTCAGGTCAAGTGGCAGTGGAGGTCGAGCTCGAGCATCTCGAAACGGCTAAGAAGGTTCGCCGAGAGCTGCGCGACCTCCTCGGATTCGCCACCGACGCGGCAGTCATGCAACCTACCGCCCAACGGTCTTACCCGCTTTACATCGTGAGGGTTCGAAAAGGCGGGGAGATTCTCGCTCGGCAAACGGGTCTCATTGACACCCGCCAACGGCCAGTACGGGGCCTTCCCAACCGTCTGACCACCAGCCCTATCGAAGACGTAGCAGCTATTTGGCGCGGGGCGTTTCTTGCGAAAGGCAACTTGAGCGAACCCGGTCGCTCCTCGGCGATTGAACTGGTCTCGCCCACCGCAGAGGCCGCAATCGCCATGGTCGGACTTGCCGCTCGGCTCGGAGTGGCGGCCAAGGCCCGTGAAGTGCGCATGGCTCAACGGGTAATTGTTCGAGAGCCAGACTCTATGTCACTGCTACTGCGTGAGATGGGTGCGAGCGACGCAATGGGCCTATGGGAAGAGTTGAGGGCCAAAAGGGAAGTCCGCGCGAACGCGAATCGTTTGGTCAACTTCGATGATGCGAATCTCCGCCGGAGCGCCCAGGCCGCTGTCGCCGCGTGTGCCCGGGTGGAACGTGCGCTCGAGCTACTAGGTGACGAAGTGCCCGACCACCTGCTGTACGCCGGTCAGCTGCGCTTAGAACACCGCGATGCGTCGTTGGATGAACTGGGCCACCACGCGGACCCCCCTCTTACCAAGGACGCCGTGGCCGGCCGCATTCGACGACTTCTGGCGATGGCAGACAAAAAGGCTGAAGAACTGGGCGTGCCCGACACCATGGCGAGTGTTCCGAGCGACTACGCACCGTTCTAGGGCTCTGCAGAGACTCTCAGCTGGTCCAACACGGCCGCTCGTACAATAGGGGCACGCCCGTTTTTTAGAGGAGAAATCATGGTTGCATACAGCCTTCCCGAACTGCCCTACGACTACAGCGCACTCGAGCCGCACATTTCCGCTCGAATTATGGAATTGCACCACACCAAGCACCACCAGGCGTATGTCGATGGAGCGAACGGAGCCCTCGCCGCCATGGCAGAGGCGCGAGAAAGCGGACAGTTTGGCGCAATCAACAAGCTCGAAAAGGACCTCGCGTTCCACCTCGGCGGCCACGTCAACCACTCGGTTTTCTGGACAAACCTTCAGGGCCACGGCGCTGCAACGCCGGAGGGCGAGGTGGCCAGTGCCATCGACGAGTTCTTTGGGTCGTACGAGGCTTTCCAAGCCCACTTCACGGCCGCAGCGATGGGCATTCAGGGCAGCGGTTGGGCGGTGTGCTCCTGGGATCCGGTGGGAGCCCAGCTCATCATTCAGCAGCTGTTTGACCAGCAGGCCAACACCGCGCAGGGGACTACCCCGATTCTTCAACTCGACATGTGGGAGCACGCCTTCTACCTCGACTACCAGAACGTCAAAGGTGACTATGTAAAGGCGTTTTGGAACATCGTGAACTGGGAGAACGTCGCCGCGCGATTCCAAGCCGCCCGCCAATCCGGTGGCTCGGCACTGCTAGTCTCTTAGGGAGCCGAACCGGGTCGTGAGGGCCTTTTTGGTTGGGCGCCCTCGACCATTTCGACCCCCAGGAGTCTCCTGTGACTGTCACTGTTGCTATTAACGGTTTTGGCCGTATCGGACGTAGTTTTTTCCGCGCCTACCTCGAAAACGGCTCCGACATGAATGTTGTCGCCGTGAACGATCTGACCGACCCTGCCGCTTTGGCCCACCTTCTGAAATATGACTCCGTTGGAGGCCGCCTCGGACATGAGGTCAGTGTGGATGGAAACTACCTGGTCGTAGGTGGAAAGAAGATTGAGGTCCTGGCCGAGCGTGACCCCGCTGCACTGCCGTGGGCAAAGTTGGGGGTAGACATCGTGATTGAATCCACCGGGTTCTTCACCAACGCCGCCAAAGCCAAGGCTCACCTCGATGCGGGAGCGAAAAAGGTCATCATTTCAGCGCCGGCAACGGATGAAGACGTCACGGTCGTGATGGGTGTCAACCACAAAGATTATGACCCCGCCAACCACCACATCATCTCGAACGCTTCTTGCACCACCAACTGCTTGGCTCCGATGGCAAAGGTGTTCAACGACGCCTTCGGTATTGAGCGTGGCCTGATGACCACCGTGCACGCCTACACCGCAGACCAGAACCTGCAGGATGGCCCCCACTCTGACCTTCGCCGGGCACGGGCAGCTGGACTGAGCATTGTTCCGACTTCGACGGGAGCCGCCAAGGCCATTGGCTTGGTACTGCCAGAGCTCAAGGGCAAGCTCGATGGCTTCGCGCTTCGTGTTCCAGTCCCGACCGGCTCGATTACCGACCTCACGGTCGAAGCGGGCCAGAGCGTGACGCTGGAGCAGGTCCAAGATCTTTATCGCAAGGCTTCGGATTCCGGAGACTTGAAGGGCATTCTTCGCTACACCGACGAGCCCATCGTGTCTGCGGATATCGTGGGGGACCCGTTCTCCTCGATCGTGGACGGCGGTCTGATTCGCGTCATCGACAATCAGGTCAAGATCAGCTCGTGGTACGACAACGAGTGGGGTTACTCAAACCGGCTTGTTGACCTGACCAGCTACGTCGGCTCCTCGCTGTCCTAGTGGCGCTGAGAACACTCGAGAGTCTCGGTGACCTCACCGGGAAAGTGGTGGGGGTCCGCCTTGACCTGAACGTCCCCCTTGATGGTGCGACAATCACGGACGACGGTCGAATCCACGCCGCCTTGCCAACACTGAACGAATTGGCCGCGGCGGGAGCCCGCATTGTGGCGATGAGCCACCTGGGACGACCCAAGGGTGCACCCGATGAGCGCTACAGCCTCCAGCCCGTGGCGCGACGTCTTGCGGAACTGTGGTCGGGCAGTGTCCATAGCGTTGAGGCAGTCACCGGCACAGAAGTATCGGACGCCGTCAAAGCTCTACAACCGGGCGACATTCTGATTCTCGGCAACTTGCGCTTTGATTCCCGAGAGACCTCCGCCGAAGCCTCAGATCGTCTCGAGCTCGCCCACGAGATTGCCAGTGTCTGTGATGTCGTCGTGAGCGATGGGTTCGGGGTTGTCCACCGTGCCCAAGCCAGCGTGGTGGAACTTGAGTCGCTTCGCCCGTCAGCAGCCGGCCGCCTCATCGAAAGCGAAGTAAAGGTCCTCTCCCAGCTCACCGGTGAACCGGAGCGCCCTTACACCGTCGTCCTCGGGGGGTCAAAGGTCTCAGACAAACTGGGTGTCATCGATTCGCTACTGCCCAAGGTGGATCATCTGCTTATCGGTGGGGGAATGGTCTTTACCGTCCTCCAGGCCCTCGGTCACCGCACCGGCGCCAGTCTTTTGGAAGCCGACCAAATTGACACGGTCAGGGGCTACCTCTCACGAGCTCGTGAATTGGGAGTGACCATTCACGTTCCCACCGACATCGTGATGGCGCACGGGTTCGCGCCCGATGCTGCGCACGAAGTACTGTCGGTTGAGAATCTGGAATCTGGAGCAGGTGGAGCCGGCGCGATGGGCCTTGACATTGGTCCGGCATCCGCTCAGGCCTTTGCCGAGGTGATTTCCGAATCCCGCACGGTCTTCTGGAACGGGCCAATGGGTGTGTTTGAGTTTGATGCGTTTGCCGCCGGAACCCGAGCCGTTGCCGAGGCGCTCACCACAGTCAACGGACTGAGCGTGGTGGGTGGGGGCGACTCGGCAGCCGCCGTCCGACTTCTCGGCTTCGATGACGATCAGTTCGGTCACATCTCCACAGGGGGCGGCGCGAGTTTGGAATTTCTTGAAGGAAAATCTCTGCCTGGTTTGGAGGCCGTCGGATGGTAGACACCGCACAAAAACGCCACGCACTCATCGCGGGAAACTGGAAAATGAACCTTGATCATCTCCAGGCCATCGCATTCGTGCAAAAGCTTGCTTGGACGCTCAAAGACCAGTCGTTTCAGTCAACCACCGTGGACGTCGCGGTGTTTCCTCCGTTTACCGACCTGAGAAGTGTTCAGACGCTGATCTCAGCGGATAATCTCACCTTCCAGTTGGGCGCGCAGGACCTGAGCCCACACGACTCTGGTGCCCACACGGGTGACATTTCTGGTGCATTTTTGTCACAGCTAGCCTGCCGCTACGTGATCATCGGACACTCTGAGCGTCGGGCCGACCACGGCGAAACCGATGAAATCGTCACCGCGAAGGTCCAAGCCGCTCTGCGGCACAAGTTGGTGCCGGTGCTGTGTGTGGGAGAGACCGCTGAGGATCTCGAGAGAGTGGGCGCTGCCAAGGTGCCTACCGACCAACTGAGCGCTGTTCTCTCCGCCATCCCCTCCGATAGCGAGATTGTGGTGGCCTATGAGCCGGTATGGGCAATTGGTAGTGGAACGCCCGCCACCGCTGATCAGGCCGAAGAAGTGTGCGGTGTTTTGCGAGAGACGATTCGAAAGGTTCACGGCGACGACCAGGCTGATCGAACCCGGATTCTCTACGGAGGGTCGGTCAAAGCAGCGAATATCGCCGGGTTTATGAAGCGACCCAACGTCGACGGGGCCCTTGTGGGCGGCGCAAGCCTCGACGTGGACGAGTTTGCGGCCATCTGTCAGTTCGAGAAACACGTCACGATCGACTAATCGCGAAGAAAAACGTCTAAACTAGCGGGGTTGCCCCCAAGGAGTGGTTGTTGTGCAGGTAATTCAGGTTGTGGTTCAGGTCATTTTGGCGCTGACGAGTCTGCTGTTGACGCTGACGATTCTGCTGCACAAAGGTCGCGGTGGTGGGCTGTCTGACATGTTTGGTGGGGGAGTGACCTCCAATTTGGGCTCATCAGGAGTGGCAGAAAGAAACCTCAACCGCATCACTATCGTGATTGCGTTGATTTGGGTCGCGTCGATTGTGGCGCTCGGCCTTTTCACCCGCTTCGACATCGTTTAATGTGAGGCGTCCTAAAGGACGCCGTAAAGGAGTAATCCATGGCTTCAGGTGGTAGCGCCATTCGCGGAACCCGCGTGGGATCTGGTCCGATGGGAGAGCAAGATCGCGGCGTTGTTGTCGATCGCATTGCGGTGTCCTACTGGGATGCGATGGGTAACGAGACCGTCCGGTATTTTTCGGCTCAGGTCGACCCAGAAGAAATTCCCGACATCATCGATTCGCCACACACCGGGCTTCCGGCGGGGCGAGACAAAGACAACCCACCGGAACTTCCGGTGAACGAGCCTTACAAGACCCACTTGGCCTATGTGAAAGAGCGCCGAACCGACAAGGAAGCGTCAGCCATTTTGGACGAGGCGTTGGAGAAGTTGCGCAAAAAGAAGGGCCTCTAGCGCAGGGCTTTCGGCACATAGTCGGCCCGCTCGTCCTCGGCAGTCCAGAACTGATCGGTTCCTAACAGCTCGTGTGGCAGAGCTACTGCCAACTCGTGGTCGATAAAGATTTTGGTGGATTGCCGGCCACGGATACCCGCTGCCGGCACTTCAGGAACTGATGCGTCGGCCAACGCCAAGCCCATGGCAGCCGATTTGTCTGCGCCCGCGACCACCATCCACACTCTCGTTGCCGAGTTGATTAGTGGAAGCGTCATGGTCAGCCGCTGTGGCGGCGGTTTTGGCGAGTTCACCACCGCTCGGATGCCCAGCTCGCCCTCGTGCGCTTCGGGGTGTCCTGGAAACACGCTCAATACGTGACCGTCGGGCCCCATGCCGACGAACGCCAAATCAAACACGGGCCAAGCATCTTCCGCGCTGCATAACTCCTGGGAGAAGGCCTGCGCTTGTTCGACGATGTCCCCGTCATCTGATGAGGGAAAACGATGGATACTGCTCTCAGGGATCCCCAGTGGGGCGAGGAATGCCGCGCGCGCTTGTTCGTCGTTGCGTTGAGGGTCTCCCGCGGGCACGAATCGCTCGTCGCCCCAGTAAAAATCAACCGCATCCCAGTTCACCTCAGAGGCTTTCGGGTGTGCTGCAATAGCGGATAGTGTCTCAATTCCCACGGTTCCACCGGTGAGCACCACGGAAAACCTCGGTTGCCGCCGAAGGGTCTTCAGGGCACGCACAATGAACTTGTCCGCCACGAGAGCTGTGAGTTCCTCGCGACTGGGTGCAATCACGACTCGACGCTCGCTCACCGTTTCTTCTCCACAGCCCTACTCTTCACTATTTCACCGAAGACGTGCGAACCCATTTGATGCCGTCGAGGAGAACCTCGCCATAAACCTTGTCGGGACCAAGACGGCGCAACTCTTCGGCCAACAGGGACGCGAGGCCCCGGCGCGGGAGGAATAAGGAAAAATCGGGCTGGTTTGGGACGCGAAGCGTGACCGTCCGTTCATCGAGGCGAGTCAGCTTGACTTCACCGTTTGAGGTGGAGAGGGAGACTTCACTGACCCCTCCAATACCTCGATGTTCGGTCGAATCCAGTTGGACATCTTGGCCAAGGGCGAGGCCCAGCCAGCCCGCCAACAACATGGCTGAGGGATTACCTTCCATTCCCACCACTCGAACCCCGTCGACTCGCTCGATGTCGAGGTAATCGAACGTAGCGGCCAACTGTGTTCGCCAGCCAGTGACACGCGACCACGCCAAGTCAGTATCGCCTGGCCGATAACCTTCAGCAATCGCGACCAGCCCACCATAGCCTCCACCTACTTCGAGACTGTCGAGGATGCGTCTTTGGGAAATTTGGCCCAGATCCGAGTCCGCCATACAGGCTGGACACTGATTAGGCCACCACGTGACTACCGGGGCATCGGGCAGTAACAGACCGTTGACAAGACCCGGAAGAAAGTTTTCTCCTTGACCGGTGGGGCGCAAAATCACTACCTCGCTTGCGCCAGCATCGCCACCCACACGAATTTCCGCGTCGAGTCGGGGAGTTGAACCCTCAGCTTCCTCAGTCTCTGAAATCACGACAATCCGCATCGGATGCTCGCGGCTAGCCTCATTGGCCGCTTCAATGACTTTTTCTTCTCTCGAACCCGACGTGTGAATGAGGAAGGTCAACACCCGGCCAAGCGCAACAGCCCCGCCTTCTTCGCGAACCCGAATCAGTCTTTTTTGAATCTCGGTGGAAGTGGTGTCTAGCAGTTCGACAATCACGGGCGCCTCCACACTCGGCCATCTCTTGCGAGAAGCTGGTCGGCTGAGGCGGGACCCCAGGTTCCTGGTTGATACCCCTCGGGAACTCCGGAGGTTTCCCACTGCGCCATTACCGGGTCGAGGACCTTCCAGGAGAGCTCAACCTCACGATGGCGGGGGAAGAGCGGAGCGTCGCCCCTGAGCACATCGAGGATGAGGCGTTCATAGGCTTCTGGGGAGGTTTCGGTGAAAGCGTGTCCATAGCCAAAGTCCATCGTGACATTTCGCACCTGCATAGCCGGGCCGGGAACTTTGGACGCAAATCGCATCGTGACACCCTCGTCTGGCTGCACTCGAATCACCAAGGTGTTTTGGCCCAACTGCGCCTGTTTGACCTCTGGAAAAAGGTGACTGGGGGCGTCGTTAAACACCACAGCGACTTCGGTTACGCGGCGTCCAAGGCGTTTGCCCGTCCGCAGGTAGAAGGGCACCCCTTGCCAGCGTCGAGTGTTCACTTCGAGGCGCAGCGCCGCATAGGTTTCTGTTGTGGAGGTCTCGGGAATACCGTCTTCTTGGAGGTAGCCCTTCACGTGGCGGCCTCCCTGCCACCCTCCGAGATACTGACCCCGGGCCGCCGAGGTGGGAATGTGACCCAATGGAGCCACGGCCTCTAACACTTTCTCCTTTTCGGTGCGCACCGCCGACGCCGCCAGAGATACGGGTTCTTCCATCGCGGTCAGCGCCAAGAGCTGAAGCAGGTGGTTTTGGATAACGTCGCGAGCGGCACCAATCCCGTCGTAGTACCCCGCTCTGGAGCCCACCCCAATGTCCTCGGCCATGGTGATTTGGACGTGGTCGACGTAGTTTGCGTTCCAAATCGGCTCATACATCGAGTTGGCAAAGCGCAGGGCCAGAATGTTCTGAACTGTTTCCTTGCCCAAGTAATGATCAATGCGAAACACGGAATCGGGAGCGAACACGCGCTCGACTGTCGCATTGAGTTGCGCTGCGCTGGCTTCGTCTTGGCCAAAGGGTTTTTCAATGATGACCCGGCGCCATCCACTGCCACTCGATTGAGCGAGTCCCGCCTCAGCGAGTCCCTCGGTCACGACGGGGAACTGGCTGGGGGGAATGGATAGGTAGAAAGCGTGATTGCCCGCAGTGCCACGACTGTTATCGAGCTCGCGAAGAACGTCCGCCAACCGGGTAAACCCGTCGCGACTGTCAAATGTTCCCTCGACAAAACGCAAACCGTCGCGAAGTGAGGCGAAGACATCCTCGTTGAATGCTTCGCGCGCGTGCTCGTTAATCGACTCCAAGACCAATTGACGGAACTGGTCGTCATCCCACTCTCTGCGCCCGTACCCCACGACCGAAAAACCAGGGTGCAATAGACCCCCCGCGGCGAGGTCGTAGACAGCCGGAATGAGTTTCTTAAAGGCAAGATCTCCCGTCACACCAAAAATGACCAGCGAGCTCGGGCCCGCGATGCGCGCGAGTCGCCTATCGCCCTCCAGCCGCAACGGATTTGTTCTCATTGGAATCGTCCCCCCGCTACAAGAAACCCCTCGAGAGAGGCTTCATCGGGTACACGCACGGTCAGCACAGGGCGTCCACGACTCACCAGGACATCTCGATCGCCGAGCGCCTGGGCGTTGACCAACGTCGCGAAGTCGAATGGGTAACCGGGAATCTGAAGGTTGTGGCGGGGTTGCACCAGCACCTGCACGAACACACCATCGGGTGTTCCGCCCTTGTGAAACTGACCCGTGGAGTGAAGAAAGCGAGGACCGAAACCAATGGTGACGGGCCGATTCATGCGCGACACCAGCGCGTTTCGCACCTCATCCATGTGCGGGTGCGCCAGACGATCGCAGTAGAGGTGAACGCCAAGATAACCGCTGGGACCGATAGCGTCGGAGACAACCTGCCAGGCCTCGGCCAGAGAGGAAATGGTGCCCGAGAGACCAGGCGAGAGCCACATCTCGAGTCCGTCTACACTGACGTCCGCAGGTTTTGGCGCGGGCTGCCGGTCCAATAGACCCCGCGCCGCGACTTTGGCGCTCTCCACATCCGGCTGGTCGAAGGGGTTCAGCTGGCGCAGATACCCACAGAAAGCCGTCGCCCACTCCCACAGCAAGAACTGGGCTCCAAGCGAGGCATTGATAATGACTTCTGCCGTCTGGGAGGCTGATTCGGAGAGGCTGATGGAGACGACGTCGTCCATCCGTCCAGATAATTCGGGGGCGTTAGAACTCGCCACAACGGGGAGGATGCCTTTCCCGTCTTTACCCGTCGACTCCGCAACCAATTGTTCGATCCAGTCGCCCAAGCCTGGCAGGTTCTCGTCGTCGGAAACGAGAAGCGCGATGTCACGGTGGGGAAGCGAAAGGGCTGACCCCAACAGCACCGCCGCATTGTCCGCGGAGGACTGGCCCAACTCCTCCCACACGGTCGCAGCCTCAGCAATCACCGCGCGAGTGTCCACCCCCGCCAAGGTGGTGGGCACTAGGCCAAACGCTGTCAATGCCGAAAATCGTCCACCTACCTGCGGATCGGCGAGAAACACCGTGTGCCCTGCCTCAGAAGCCTCTTTGTGCAGGGGTGAGTCCGGATCAGTCACGATAATGACTCGCGTGCGTGGGTCGAGACCAATCTGGGTGAAACCCGCTTCGAAACTCGCCCTGGCGGTTGCCGTCTCGACTGTGGTTCCCGATTTCGAAGAGACCACCACAACGGCGTCACTCAAATCACTCAATAGCGAGCGAGCCACCTGATCGGGGTGGGTGGAATCGACGATTTCAAGGGGTACTCCGTCGCGCTTCGCCATGACCTCTGGAGCGAGAGACGAGCCACCCATGCCGCAGAGGATTACCCTCTTCACACCGTCGTGCCGCAGGGAATCTCTTAGCGACATTAGGTTCTCAACGAGCTCAGTCATCTCGCGGGGATCTGAGGTCCACCCCAAACGAATAGATGCTTCGCTAGTCGCCGCCGGACCCCAGAGGGTAGCGACCCGCTGAGCCACCTTGTGTGGGATGTCGTGTTCCAGCAGCTCTCCGACCAGCGCATCGACACCCTCCAACCCTGGGCGCAGGGTCACCATCTGACTCACGGCCTATGCCTTCAGCGCTGCATCGACGGTGTTGAGGAGGTCTCTCCAGCTATCGATGAACTTGGCGACCCCTTCGCTCTCGAGCGCGTTCGTCACCTCATCAAACGAGATTCCGAGCGCCGCTAAACCCTCCAACACCGAATCAGCGTCAGCGTAGAAGCCGGTCACTCGATCCCCGTTGATACCGCCCTCGTCCGCGGTGGCCTGCAAGGTCTTCTCCGGCATGGTGTTGACCGTGTGAGCAACCGCGAGCTCGCTGACGTACAGCGTCTGGGGGAGCGCGGGGTCCTTAACACCCGTAGACGCCCACAGCGGTCGCTGAACATTCATTCCCTGAGCGATCAAAGTGTGGGCCCGGTCAGAGGCGAAGAGCTCCTCAAAATCCCGGTAGGCCAAACGCGCATTGGCAACACCCGCGCGAGAACGCAACGCGGCAGCCTCCGGGCTGCCCAATGCGTCAAGTTGAGAATCGATGGCGGTGTCCACACGCGAGACAAAGAACGATGCAACCGAGTGAATGGTGGAAACGTCAATCCCACTGCCAAGGGCCTTCTCGATACCAGCCAGATAGGCGTCTACCACAGCCCTATAACGCTCAAGCGAGAAGATCAGCGTCACGTTGACACTGATTCCCCGCCCAATTACCTCGGTGATCGCGGGGAGTCCAGCCTTCGTGGCGGGAATCTTGATGAGAACGTTTTCTCGACCCACCCGCTCGTGCAACTCGATTGCTTGCTCAATGGTGGCCTCCGTGTCGTGAGCAAGCTCGGGCGAGACTTCAATTGAGACTCGGCCATCGACGCCACCCGTCGAACGATATAACGGCAGGAAGATGTCACACGCGTCGCGAACATCGTCGGTGGTCAGTGCAAACACCGCCTCTTCGGCGGATGCCCCGATAGCGGCCTGTTCCTTGATCTGCTCAAGATAGGTGGCGCCCGACGAGATGGCCCCCTGGAAGATGGTGGGGTTTGTCGTGACACCCACCACATTGAGGTTGTCGATAAGTTCCTGGAGATTGCCCGACTGGATGCGGTCGCGGGAGAGGTCATCGAGCCAAATGCTCACTCCGACATCGCTCAGCGCTTGGGTGTTGCTATTCGTCATCATGTGTACTTTCTTGGTCGTTATCGGCCCAGCACCCGCTGTGCGGTGGCCACCACATTCTCAGCGGTGATTCCGAACTGAGCAAAAAGGGTCTTGTAGTCGGCTGAGGCTCCGAAGTGCTCAATGGAAACGGAAGCGCCCTGATCGCCGACATAGCGGTGCCAACCCTGCGAAATGCCCGCCTCGACGGATACTCGAGCGCGAACAGACGCTGGCAGCACGGATTCCCTGTAGTCAGCGTCCTGCTCCTCAAACCACTCGACACACGGCATCGACACCACGCGAGTGGCAACACCTTGCGACTCAAGGGTGGTTCGGGCTTCCAAAGCGACCGACACCTCTGAGCCGGTGGCAATCAGAATCAGCTGTGGGTCACCACTCGCTTCTGCGAGGACGTAACCCCCCTTTGCGGTGTGAGCTGCTGACGCGAGCACATCACCCGTTGCCTCCCCGTCGCCGCGGGAGAGAACCGGAACTGCCTGCCGGGTCAACGCGATACCTGCTGGGCCCTGACGGCGCTCAAGCATTGTTTTCCACGCCCAGGCCGTCTCGTGGGCGTCGGCCGGACGCACCATGTCTAAGCCCGGAATGGCCCGGAGACTGGCGAGTTGCTCAATGGGCTGGTGTGTCGGCCCATCTTCACCCAATGCCACCGAGTCGTGTGTCCACACGAAAATACTCGGCACTCCCATCAGCGCCGCCAAACGCACCGCCGGGCGCATGTAGTCGGAGAAGATCAGGAAGGTGCCACCAAACGGCCGAGTCTTGCCGTGCAGGGTGATGCCGTTGAGAATCGAGGCCATCGCGTGTTCTCGAATGCCGAAGTGCAACACCCGCCCATACGGCTCAGCGCTCCAATGAGCCGTGCTGTGTTGGCTGGGCGCAAACGACTTTGCCCCGCTAATGGTGGTCAGGTTGGACTCGGCCAAATCAGCTGACCCACCCCACAACTCGGGGAGTGCTGCGGCGAGGGCATTAATCACGAGACCAGATGCTTGGCGAGTGGCGAGTGACTCCACGCCCTCGAAGGTGGGAAGAACAGACTCAAGGTCGGGAAGCTCGTCAGCCTGAAGCCGGTCAAGCAGCTTCTTTTGCTCGGGATGAGATTGAGCCCACGAGTCGAATCCTTGCTGCCACGCGGCGCGTGCTTCGGCGGCGCGTTCGGCGAGAGAGCGGGTGTGGCTGAGGACCTCATCTTCCGCGATGAAATGCTCATCGGGGTTGAAGCCGAGAATCGCTTTGGTTTCAGCGATCTCCTCGGCGCCGATTGCGGCACCGTGGATTTTTCCGGTGTTCATTTTGTGCGGTGAGGGCCAACCAATGACGGTTTTCACCACAATCAACGAAGGCTTGTCCGTCTCGGCCTTTGCCGCCTGGATTGCGGCGAAAACAGCGTCGACGTCTTCGTGATAATTCTCAGGGGTTCCGAAGTCAACTTCTTGAACATGCCAGCCATACGACTCGTAGCGGGCCTTCACGTCTTCGGTAAAGGCAATATCCGTGTCGTCTTCGATTGAAATCTTGTTCGCGTCATAGAGAACAACGAGGCGACCAAGCTTCTGGTGCCCTGCGAGCGACGCTGCCTCCGAGGTGACGCCCTCTTGCATGTCTCCATCGCTCGCGATGACGTAGGTGAAGTGGTCAAACGGAGAGGTTCCCTCAGCAGCGTCCGGGTCGAAAAGACCTCGCTCGAAACGTTGGGCGTAGGCAAAACCAGTGGCGGAAGCTAGGCCTTGACCAAGCGGTCCTGTCGTGATTTCCACCCCATCGGTGTGGCCATACTCGGGGTGCCCGGGCGGCAGCGAGCCCCAGGTGCGAAGCGCCTTCAGGTCATCGAGCTCGAGCCCAAAACCGCCGAGAAAGAGCTGCACATATTGAGTCAGTGAGGAGTGCCCAGCCGAGAGGATGAACCGATCACGTCCAATCCAGTGCGGATCGGTCGGGTCGTGCCTCATTACTTTCTGATAGAGCAGGTAGGCAATCGGGGCCAGGCTCATGGCGGTTCCAGGGTGGCCATTACCCACTTTTTCGACCGCGTCCGCGGCGAGAAGTCGAGCGGTATCGACCGCACGACGGTCGAGGTCTGAAAAGACGGAAGTCATCGGAATAGGGGTCCTTTGATTGGGTTTCAGGGGACAGCTCCAGGGCCTCTACGGTGACCCCTCGATTGTGCGATACCTCACACACTGGAGAGGGCTCCAGTATATCGGCGCCATCCATCGCACACTCAGTTCCCTGCCGGTCTGTCCGCCTAGACTGTGGGCGAAATGAGCCAAACTGTGAGCCCCTCATCAACGCGCTCAGAGACCTCTGGGCCGACGTGGAAACAGACTGTTCGCGCCTATGTCGCGTTGACCAAACCGCGCGTGATTGAACTGCTCTTGGTCACCACCGCTCCGGTCATGGTCCTAGCAGAACGAGGAGTTCCGAGCCTGTGGCTCATGTTCTGGACGCTACTGGGCGGATCGCTCAGTGCCGGCAGCGCAAATGCCTTCAATAGCTACATCGATCGGGATATCGATCGCGACATGCATCGCACCTCTCAGCGGCCCCTGGTCACGGGTGTCATCTCTGAGAGACAGGCCTTGCGGTTTGCGTGGATTCTCGGCTTCTCATCGTTCGCCTTGCTCGCTGTGACCACAAATTTGTTGGCGGCATCGCTGTCATTGGCAGCAATTCTCTTCTACGTCTTCGTCTACACACTGTGGTTGAAACGGCGTAGCGAACAGAACATCATCTGGGGAGGTATCGCTGGCTGCTTTCCCGTCTTGATCGGCTGGGCCGCCGTCACGGGTGAACTCAGCTGGGAGGCCCTGATTTTGTTCCTCGTGGTGTTCGTCTGGACACCCCCGCACTATTGGCCGCTCTCCATGCGCTACCGAGACGACTACGGTGCCGTTGGCGTACCCATGTTGGCCGTCGTGAGACCGGCCGGTGTCGTCAGCGTGCAAGTGGTGCTCTACGCCTGGGCCACCGTGGTGATGTCGCTCATTTTGATTCCCGTCGCGCCTATGGGATGGCTCTACACCGCCGTCGCGCTTCTCAGCGGCGGATGGTTCATCATCGAATCGCACCGCCTTTATGCTCGCGCTCAGCGGGGTGAAGCTGACCTCCAGCCGATGAGAGTGTTCCACTCGAGCATCAGCTATTTGACGCTGCTGTTTCTCGCTGTCGGCGTTGACCCGTTAATTCCTGCTCTTCAATATCTCGGCGGGTAGCGAGAAGCGCGGTCACGGTGAGAGCGACCAGAACGCTCGCGAGGACCATGTGAATTCCCACCGCCAGCTCTGGAAGGCCGTTTCGCGCTTGGTAGAGACCCACTGCAATTTGAACAGCCACCGCAGCGCCCAAGCCAATCAGCGCGCGACGCAGACGACGCTGTGACGCAGTGGCATGGGACCCCCATGCCAGTGCGATGGCGATCAAGCTGAGCCCCAATACGGCGTATGACGGCCAAGAGTGGATGTGCTGGAGGAGCTCGGAATCCAGACCATTGCGCGCTGCACCACCATCTCCCGCGTGAGGGCCGGAGCCGGTGGTCAAAATTCCGACGACAATGGACACGCTCAGAGCCCCCAGGAGTAATCCGAGGACTGACGTGAGGGCACGGGGGGCCTCCGTGAGGCGAGAAGCGACTCCGACTCGGACGCGATAGAGAAGCCAGGCCGCGAGGCCGACCAAGATGGCAGAAAGCAAGTAGTGCAGGCCCACGACGTAGGGATTGAGGTCGGTCAGAACCGTTATGCCTCCGATAACCGCTTGACCAGGAATCCCTAGCCCGAGCGCCACAGAGAGACGGAGCAACTCGGGGCGCTCCTTACGGATGCGAACCACCATCAGGAACATGCCGATGGCAATCAGGATCAGGACAAAAGTCAACAGGCGGTTTCCAAATTCGATAATTCCGTGGAAACCCATTTCCGGGGTCGTGACGTACGAGTCTTCAGTGCATCGAGGCCAAGTCGGACAACCTAAGCCTGAACCCGTGAGCCGAACGGCTCCGCCGGTCCCGATAATCAGAACCTGGCTAACCAGCGAGGCCCAAGCGAAGAACCGTACACGGGCCTCGACCCGATCGGGGAGCCATTTCCACAGCGTTCTCACACCAAAATTCCCTTTTATTTCTGCACCAGACCGATAGAGTGTGGGGGCCAAGGCGCAGGAGCCTCGCACCGTACGCGGACGTCAGTTTGGCCCCGCATTTGGCCACAGTTTGAGTGTAAGTCACACTTCTTGCTCTCAAGCTGAGTGCCGGCACGGTGTATCGCATCACTACTGGGCACAAGGAGATTCATGTCAGACGTCATTTTGGACCGTCCCGAACTCAACGAGTTTGGTAACTACGAATTTGGTTGGCACGACGCCGACCAGGCGGGTTCGACCGCCAAACGCGGTCTGTCCAAAGCCGTCGTAGAAGAAATCTCTGGCCTCAAAAGCGAACCCGACTGGATGAGGCAAAGACGTCTCAAGGCGCTCGAGATTTTTGACCGGAAGCCGATGCCGAATTTCGGCGCCGACCTCAGCGGTATCGATTTTGACAACATCAAGTACTTCGTGCGTTCGACGGAACGCCAGGCGCAAACCTGGGAAGACCTGCCCGAGGACATCAGGAATACCTACGAGCGTCTCGGGATTCCCGAGGCCGAGCGGGCACGCTTAGTCGCCGGTGTCGCCGCCCAGTACGAGTCAGAGGTGGTCTACCACCAGATTCGCGAAGATCTCGAAGAACAGGGCGTCATCTTCCTCGACACCGACACGGCTCTGAAAGAGCACCCAGAGTTTTTCACCGAGTACTTCGGCACCGTGATTCCCTCCGGAGACAACAAGTTTGCGGCGCTCAACACCGCAGTGTGGTCCGGCGGTTCATTCGTGTACGTTCCCCCGGGAGTTCACGTAGAGATTCCGCTTCAGGCCTACTTCCGGATCAACACCGAAAACATGGGGCAGTTCGAGCGCACGCTGATTATTGCCGACGAAGGAAGCTACGTGCACTACATCGAAGGCTGCACGGCGCCCATTTATTCCTCCGACTCGCTGCACTCGGCGGTGGTCGAAATCATCGTGAAGAAAAACGCCCGCGTGCGCTACACCACCATTCAGAACTGGTCCACGAACGTCTACAACCTCGTCACCAAGCGAGCCATTGCTCACGAGGGAGCAACGATGGAGTGGATTGACGGAAACTTGGGCTCCAAGGTCACCATGAAGTACCCCTCGGTCTTTTTGGTGGGAGAGAGGGCCAAGGGCGAAACCCTTTCGGTCGCCTTTGCAGGTCCCGGGCAACACCAGGATGCCGGAGCCAAAATGATCCACATGGCTCCGCACACCACCTCATCAATTGTGTCGAAGTCGATCGCCCGTGGCGGAGGTCGCGCCGGTTATCGCGGTGAAGTCCGGGTGGATGACAATGCCCACCACTCAGCTAACACGGTGCGCTGTGACGCGCTTTTGGTGGACACGATTTCTCGTTCTGACACTTACCCTGCGATCGATATTCGGGTGGATGATGTGGTGTTGGGCCACGAGGCGACCGTGTCGAAGGTGAGCGAAGAGCAGCTGTTCTACCTCCAATCCCGCGGCCTGCCCGAAGACGAAGCGATGGCGATGATTGTTCGCGGTTTCATCGAACCCATTGCCCGCGAGCTTCCGATGGAGTACGCCCTCGAACTGAACAAGCTCATCGAACTGAACATGGAAGGATCTGTCGGTTAGATGACGACTTCTGAAGAACCCCGAGTCGTACTGGGGGCTGAACACACTCGCGTGGACACCATGGTTCCGGTTCAGACCCGCTCTGAGCGGCTCAAGTCAGCAAACCCAGAGGATTTTGCCTCGGTCACTGGTCGCGAGCCCGAGTGGCGTCTGAGCCCCGTGAAGGAGCTTGCCGCGCTAATCAGCGGACCGCTGGATGGCAGCGCCTATCCCATCGAGCTCGAGGGAACTGGCGTGGAAGCCGTTTTCGTCCCCGTCGCTGAGTCACTGCGCGGTGACGTGTCGCTGCCAGAGGACCGTCTCGCTGCCAACGCATGGTCGCAGGTCAAAGAGGTACTCCACATCACCATCCGCGGCGACGTTCAGGCCCCCGTGCGATTAGTGCGCGGGCAGATGGGGAATACGCCGCGGGCTGCGCATACTGTCATCTCGGTGGAGCCGGGTGCGCAGGCTGTATTGGTAGTGGAATCACGCGGTGACGCGTTGCTTGCCGAAAACGTGGAAATTTCGGTCGGTCGCGGTGCCAGTATCCAAACGGTGTTCGTTCAGGAATGGGCGGACGAAGCCATCAACTACCAAACCCACTTCGCGACGGTGGCGGATTCCGGTTCGCTGTCTCACGTTGTCGCAAACATGAGCGGCCACATCGTGGTGGTGAATCCCTCCGCTGAGCTCGCTGGCGAGTCTTCTTCAGGGGAGCTCTACGGGGTGTACTTCGCTGACCATTCACAGCATCTTGAACACCGGGTATATGTCCACCACGTGGGCCCCCACACCCACTCAAATGTCAACTACAAGGGCGCGCTTCACGGTGCTGGGGCGCGAACGGTGTGGGTGGGGGATGTCCTCATTGGCGCTGATGCCACGGGAACCGACTCGTATGAGCAAAACCGCAACTTGGTGCTCTCTGATGGCACACGGGCGGACTCGATCCCCAATTTGGAAATCAAAACAGGGGACATTGCTGGGGCCGGGCACGCGAGTGCGACGGGTCGATTCGATGATGAACACCTTTTCTACCTCCAATCTCGCGGCATTCCAGAAATCCAAGCGCGACGTCTCGTAGTGGGCGGTTTCCTCGGTGAGATTGTCCAGAAGATTCGCGACGAATCTGTTGCGGAGCGCCTCTCCGAGCGCATCGCGCAGAAGTTGCGTGACACGGAGGAGAAGGCCTAGTGGCAGATGTATTGGTATGTAAGGAAACCGACGTGGAGGTGGGCCACGCGGTGAAAGTGACCATTGACGATGTCCCGATTGCCCTGGTCAAAGACTCACAGGGTGTTCTCCACGCGCTGGGCGACACGTGCTCACACGGAGAAATCTCGCTCAGTGAAGGGTTTGTCGAAGACGACACTCTGGAGTGTTGGGCGCACGGCTCCAAGTTCGATTTGGGTACCGGTAAGCCACGGAATTTTCCGGCGTTTGAACCAGTGCCCGTATACAAAGTGACGGTAAAAGACGGCGATGTGTACATCGACCCGGCAACCACCGTGGCGGAGAGCTAAGAAGGAAAACAGAGGACACAATGGCTACCTTGCAGATTAATGACTTGCACGTGTCGATTACGACCGAGCAGGGCCCGGTTGAGATTCTCAAAGGCATCGACCTCACCATCAACCAGGGCGAGACCCACGCCATCATGGGGCCAAACGGCTCTGGCAAGTCGACCCTGGCCTACACCATCGCCGGTCACCCTCGTTACGAAGTCACCTCGGGTTCAATCACCATGGACGGTGAGGATGTCCTGGAGATGTCAGTGGACGAGCGCGCAAAAGCGGGTCTGTTCCTCGCGATGCAGTATCCGGTCGAAGTTCCGGGTGTCACCGTGACCAATTTTCTCCGCACCGCCAAAACCGCGATTGACGGTAAGGCGCCCGCACTCAGGCAATGGGTGGGGGATCTTCGCACCGCAATGGAATCGCTCAAGATGGAGCCGGGTTTCGCGGAGCGCAATGTCAACGAAGGCTTCTCTGGTGGCGAGAAAAAGCGCCACGAAATCATGCAATTGCAGGTGCTTCAGCCCAAATTCGCCGTCTTGGATGAGACCGACTCGGGTCTCGACGTCGACGCCCTCAAGATTGTCGCCGAAGGCGTGAACAAGGCCAAGGCAGACACTGGCCTCGGGGTGCTGCTGATTACCCACTACACCCGGATTCTTCGGTACATCGCACCCGACTTCGTTCACGTCATCGTGTCAGGAAAGATTGCAGAAAGCGGGGGAGCGGAGCTCGCCGAGCGCCTTGAAGAAGAAGGCTACGACCGCTACCTCCAACCACAGGGAGCTTGATATGCCGACCGCGTTGAGTGATCAGCGTTTTGATGAGATTCAAGAGGCGCTCAAAGACGTCATCGACCCTGAGTTGGGGGTCAACATCGTGGACCTCGGGCTGATTTATGACTTGAGCTGGGACGATGACGACGACGCGTTGATTATCAGCATGACTCTCACCTCGGCCGGCTGCCCGCTCACCGACGTCATTGAGGAGGAAGTGAGCAAGTCACTCGACACGGCGAAGGTCGAGCGCTTCCGAATCAACTGGGTTTGGATGCCGCCGTGGGGTCCGGAGAGAATCAGCGAGGACGGCCGCGACATGATGCGCGCGCTCGGCTTTAGCATCTAACCGCACCCTTTTTCTCTCTTCGAAAGCACCCCTATGCTCCAGGCCGTTGGTCTTGAAATTCGTGTGGGCGCACGGCTTTTGATGTCCGACGTCTCGTTCACGGTGCAGCCAGGTGACACGGTCGGGCTTGTGGGACGAAACGGTGCGGGAAAAACGACCCTGACCAAGGTGCTCTCCGGAGAACTTCAGCCCACTGCCGGTTCGGTGCACCACCGAGGGGCCATCGGCTACTTACCTCAAGACCCTCGGGCGGGGGACCCACAACAACTCGCCTCACACCGCATTTTGGACGCACGCGGCCTTGCTGCGCTCCAGACGCGTCTAGACCGCGCTACACAGGAAATGGCGAGTGACGACCCCAGCGTTGCTGAAAAAGCAATGGCCCGGTATGCGCGCGCCCACGATGAGTTTCTCGGCGCAGGAGGTTATGCCGCTGAGGCCGAAGCAGCCACGATTGCCGCAAACCTCAACCTGCCACCAGAGGTGCTCAGCCAAACCCTCGGGACTCTCTCTGGAGGCCAACGTCGAAGAATCGAGCTGGCGCGCATTCTCTTCCATAACGCGCCGGTCATGATTCTCGACGAACCCACCAATCACCTCGACCAAGACTCGGTGGTGTGGCTGAGGGAGTTCTTGCGCACCTACCAGGGAGCAACCATCGTGATTTCGCACGATGTTGAACTGGTCGAACACTCGGTCAATCGCGTCTTTTATCTCGACGCCAACCGGCACGTGATTGATGTGTACAACATGGGCTGGCGACACTACCTGCAGGCGCGGGAGACCGACGAAGAACGGCGACGCCGAGAGCGCGCCACCGCCGAGAGAAAAGCCACCACCCTCCACGAACAAGCCGCACGATTTGGGGCAAAAGCCTCCAAAGCCGCGGCTGCCCACCAAATGAGGGCGCGGGCTGAGAAGCTCCTGAGCGGCTTGGAAGCAGAGCGAGCAGTTGACCGCGTTGCTGCCATTCGATTTCCCACCCCAGCGGCGTGTGGCAAGACTCCACTATTTGCACACAATCTTTCGAAGTCCTATGGGTCGCTGGAGATCTTCACTGCCGTAGATTTGGCGATCGACCGCGGGTCAAAGGTGGTGGTACTGGGGCTAAACGGCGCCGGAAAGACCACGTTGCTGCGAATACTCGCCGGAGTCGATGGCCCCGACACTGGCGCGGTTGAAGCGGGGCATGGGCTGCGCATCGGGTACTACGCGCAAGAGCACGAAACACTCGACATGGCCCGATCGGTGCTAGAAAACATGCTCTCGGACACGGATGTGAGTGAGGTGGAAGCACGACGCATCCTCGGGTCCTTCCTCTTTAGCGGCGACGACGTTCACAAGCCAGCCGGGGTTCTCAGTGGTGGCGAAAAGACGAGGCTGGCGCTCGCTCGCCTGGTGGTGTCTGGAGCCAACGTGTTGTTGCTCGACGAGCCAACGAACAACCTGGACCCGGCAAGCCGAGAAGAGATTTTGAGTGCTCTTTCGAGCTACGAGGGTGCTGTCGTGCTCGTGAGCCACGATGAAGGGGCAGTCGAAGCTCTCTCTCCGGAGCGAGTCCTTATCCTGCCGGACGGGGTCGAAGACTTATGGGGTCGCGACTATCAGGAGCTCGTCGCGCTGGCCTAGTGCGTTTTCTCCCAGTTATCAAGCAATTCGTCTTCCTCCTCCTGGTCACTGCGGGTGGCACGTTTATGAGAAGACACCCGGCCTCCCCGATAGTCCTCCCGCAGGAGATAGCCCCAAGCGATAAAGCCGAGAATGCCGAAGAGGAACCATTGGAAGGTGTAGCTCAGATGCGGACCCTCATCAGCGGCCGGGCGGTCGATGAGCAGGGGTGTTGGTGAGATGGGGGGAGATTCAGAAACCAGAGCAAGATAGGCGCGCTGGTCAACGGCAAGGCCCGTCACCTCGGCAAGGGTGGGCAAATGAATGGTCGCGACCTGCCCATCAGGCGCTGAACGCCCCGGGATCTGAGGCTCCCCAGGAAAGAGTTTGGCCACCACCGTGACGACACCATCAGGTGGAGGCGGAATAAGGTCGGGTTCGTCGTCAGAGGCTCCGGTAGGCACCCAGCCTCGATTAATGATCAGAATCTCGCCGTCCAGCGTGCTGAAGGGAACCAAAACCTCAAAACCTACTTGCCCCACACGGGGTCTGGTTCGCACGAGCGTGGATTGTTCCTCGAGATATTCACCGACAACTTCCACCGAGCGCCACCGAAGCGAGTCATCCCAGCTGTCCGACGGCCCCAGAAGATCACCATAGGGAACCGCGGGCTGGTCGAAATTTGATTCCACCCTGTCAATTTCTGCCACAGCCTGGGTACGACGATCCCACTGCCAAAGACCAAAAAGACTCGTGATCAGCGCAAATACCATCGCCAAGACGAGGTATCCCATCCAGCGCGGTTGCATGGCATGGCGCAACACACTCACAGCGACTCCTCCAGGGCTTCAAGGCGAACGGGAAACTCCCGGGCGCCAAGATAGTCGAGAAAGAACTGAGCGTGTTCCCCGCAACTAAGCCACACTTTCTCGCGCTCTGGCCCGTGAATTTTGGGATTGCGCCACACGACTTTGCGTGTCGCCATTTCAGAGCACCCAGAACGGGAGCACACTAAGCGGCCCGGTCCTTCTCCTCCGAGCACGGCGCCTAGCTTTGCCGGTAGGGAACGATGGCAGGCGCTACATACGCCTGAGACTCTGTGGAGGATCGGTTCACTTGATTGGCTGCCACCACCGCAAGATAGGGGAGGAGCACCGCGCCCGTCGCGGGTATCAGCATCCACCAGCCCGGGGTGATGAAACACGCGCCGATACAGACAAGGCGGATGCCCATTGCGACCGAATACTTCACCATGCGACTACGACGCTCCGCATCGGGAGACGCATGAAGGCTGGTAATCGACTGGGGGGCCGTCATAGTACGACCATCGTAGGTCCCACACCTGCACATATGCTTGATAGCTATGAGCACCTCACGCACCGTTCTCATCACTGGCGGCAACCGCGGCATTGGCTATTCCCTCGCCGAATCCTTCCTCGCCGCAGGACACCGCGTGGCGGTGACTGCCCGCTCGGGTGAAGGGCCTTCGGGAGCCCTCACGGTGCGCGCTGACGTCACTGATGGCGCGTCGTTGGACAGCGCAATCGCTGAGGTTGAAAACCAGCTGGGTCCTATTGAAGTGTTGGTCGCGAACGCCGGAATTACCAAGGACACTTTGATTCTTCGGATGTCCGATGAGGATTTCGAAGAGGTCATCAATACGAATCTTTCCGGAGTCTTCCGGGTAGTAAAGCGCGCGATTAAGTCCATGGTGAAGGCACGATTTGGTCGCGTCATCCTGATCTCGAGCGTGGTGGGCCTCTACGGGTCTGCTGGACAGGTGAACTATTCGTCCGCCAAAGCTGGTCTTGTGGGGTTTGCTCGCTCACTCACGAGAGAGCTCGCGGCCCGCGGAATCACGACAAATGTTGTCGCCCCGGGGTTCATCGAAACGGATATGACGGCGGTGCTCAGCGAGGAACAACGCACTACCTACATGGCCGCCATTCCCGCCGGTCGATTTGCTCAACCTAGTGAGGTCGCTGCGGTCGTCACCTGGCTCGCCTCAGACGACGCCGCATATATCTCGGGAGCGGTGATTCCGGTCGACGGTGGCCTCGGGATGGGCCACTAGGCCACATCCAGCAGGCCAATCACCAGCGACAAGTCCCGCTGGTCAATAGCGACATCGGCCACATCACGGACAACCTGCTTCGCACAAAACGCCACCGAGACGCCCGCCGCTTCCAACATCAGCAGGTCGTTCGCTCCATCACCCACCGCGATGATGCGTTCGCGGGGCACCCCAAACTGATCCGACCATTCCAACAGGGTGGTTCGCTTGGCCGAAGCATCGACGATGGGGCCATCCAGCGCCCCAGTAAGGACATGTCCATCGTGGGCGAGGCGGTTAGCGCGCCAATCATCGAGGCCCAACGACCGAGCAAGAGGATCCACCAGTTCGTGGAATCCGCCCGATACCGCACACACTTTGCCTCCCGCGTCGTGCACGGCCTCAACGAGCGCCTTGGCGCCCTCGGTGGCGGAAATACGAGTTGATACCCGGGCAAGAGCTTCGAGGGGGAGGCCATGTAAGGCCTTTACCCGTTCGTGGAGCGACTGGACAAAGTCGAGCTGTCCCGCCATCGCCCGCGCCGTAATGTCTGCGACCGCCCGCTGGACACTCTCGCCGGCCTCCCGGGCAATCTCATCGATTCCCTCTTCATTGGAGAGAGTCGAATCGACGTCAAGTACGAGCAGCAACGACGTTTCGCTCACGCGACCACCATGCCTTTACCAACCACGGTGATACCCGATTCGGTCACCGTAAAGCCCCGCTGACGGTCGAGGTCGGGGTCGACTCCGACCGTTGCACCCGGCATGACCACAACGCCTTTGTCTAAAATCGCGTGTCGCACCTGCGCCTCTTCGCCGATGGTGACCTTTTCGAACAGTACCGAGTCGCTCACCTGGGCACCGGAGAGAATTTTCACCCACGGCCCCACCACGCTGCGCCTGACGCTCGCCCCCTGGACGAGACTGCCCAGGCCCACCAGCGATTCGGTCATCTCTCCGGGCTGGCCTTTGTCATCTTGCGAAAACTTCGCCGGTGGCGAGTTCCACTGTTGGGTGTAGATCGGCCACTCATTGTTGAAGAGGTTGAAGATGGGTTGGGCCGAAATGAGGTCTTGGTGCGCCTCATAAAACGAGTCAATTGTTCCCACATCCCGCCAATACAAGCGATCGCGGTCGTTGGAACCAGGCACATCGTTATCCGTCATGTCGTAGACATACGCCTCGCCGCGCTGGACAAAAGCGGGGACGATGTCTCCGCCCATATCGTGCTGCGAATCCTCCATATCGGCGTCCTCGGTCACAGCACGGATCAGCACCTGAGCGTCAAAGACGTAGTTCCCCATCGAGACCAGGATTTCGTCGGGCGAGTCAGCCAACCCCTCGGCACTCGAGGGCTTTTCGAGAAACTCCGAGATTTTCTTGGGGTTGCGGGCGTCAGTTTGGATAACGCCGAATTGATTGGCCTGGTGCTTAGGCTGGCGGATGCCCGCGACGGTGACCCCGGCTCCTGAAGCAATATGGGCCTCCACCATTTGCTGGAAGTCCATCCGATACACGTGATCTGCTCCGACCACCACCACGATGTCGGGGTTTTCGTCTCGGATCAGGTTCAACGACTGATAAATCGCATCTGCCGAGCCAGCAAACCAGCGCTTTCCCAAGCGCTGCTGGGCGGGGGCAGAAGCCACATACGCGTTCAGCATGCCTGCAAGACGCCAAGTCTGAGAAACGTGCCGGTCGAGTGAATGCGACTTGTATTGGGTGAGAACGACGATTTGTCGAAGTCCGGAATTGATCAAGTTGGAAATCGCAAAATCAATCAACCGGTAGTGACCGGCGAAAGGGACCGCGGGCTTTGCGCGATCGGCTGTGAGTGGCATCAGACGCTTGCCCTCACCCCCCGCGAGGACTATTCCGAACACCTTCGGCGCCGCCATCTGACCAGCCTATTCGATGCGCTCCCGCGCGAGGAGGGGGCGTGTGGGCTCGACTAGGCTGGAAGCGCTATGACAACCGTTGCCCAGCTGAACTCTGTGAGCGTCAGGCGTGAGGGCAGTTGGCTACTCCACGACGTGAATTGGACCGTGGATTCCGCCGACCGCTGGGTGATTTTGGGGCCAAATGGCGCGGGAAAAACAACCCTGCTGAGCCTGCTTGCCTCTCTCATGCACCCGTCAGAGGGTGAAATGACGGTCTTGGGGGAGCGCGTCGGAAAAACCGATGTCTTTGAGCTTCGGCCGCGCGTGGGGTTTG
>JBMSHQ010000003.1:0-48232 GCA_049416945.1 Pontimonas sp.
GAGCTCATTGGGCGAGTCATCGTCGGGGAGAAATCGTGTGTGCTCTTCAACGCCGTGTTGCGCGGAGACACCGAGCAGATCACGCTCGGCGATGGTTCGAACATCCAAGACGGTGTTGTCGTTCACGCCGACCCCGGGTTCCCCGCGACTATTGGTGCGGGGGTGAGCGTGGGACATAACGCCACGTTGCACGGGTGCACGATTGCCGACAATGTCCTCATTGGCATGGGCGCCACAGTATTGAATGGCGCATCAATCGGTGAGGGCAGCCTGATCGCTGCCGGAAGCGTGGTTCTCGAAGGGAAAGTCATTCCGCCTCGTTCACTCGTTGCCGGAATTCCGGCGAGTGTCAAGAGGGAGCTGAGCGATGAGGAGTACCGGGGTGTGGTGGAAAACGCCGAGCACTATGTGGCCCTAGCCGAGAAATATCGCGCTCAGAACTAGCGAACTATTCCATTAGCCCTTCGGCAAAACGCTTGGCCGAGAAACCGCGCAGGTCATCGATTCCTTCGCCTTCGCCAATGAGTTTTACCGGTAGACCCGTTTTGTCTTGAACGCCCAAAACAAATCCGGCTCGAGCTGATCCATCGAGCTTGGTAATCACGAGTCCCGTCACTCCTGCTTGCTCCAAAAACGCTTCGGCTTGCTGCAAACCGTTTTGGCCCGTGGTTGCATCCAGTACGAGGAGGACTTCGGAGACGGGTTGGATCTTTTCAATCACCCGTCGGATTTTTGAGAGCTCGTCCATGAGGCCTGTCTTGGTGTGCAGGCGCCCTGCAGTGTCGACTAAGACAATGTCAATCCCCTCTTGTTGCGCTCTTACTACCGCCTGATAAGCCACTGAAGCGGGATCTTGGCCGTCTTTTTCCGGCGACACCAGGTGGGCTCCGGCACGCTCTGCCCACACACTCACTTGCTCCACCGCGGCAGCTCGGAAAGTATCTGCGGCAGCCACCACCACACTGCGGCCCGCTTTGATAAGGAAACGAGCAAATTTTCCAATCGTGGTGGTCTTACCCACCCCATTAACCCCCACCATCAACACCACCGCGGGGCGGTCGGTCAACGTCAACGTAGGGTCGTGTGCGGCCAAGCGGGTTTCGATGGTGTCGACCAAAAGGGCCTTCACGTCTTTGGGGCTGGTCAGTCCGATTCGCTCGGACTCCTCACGTACTTGAGCCACCAGAGATTCGGCATAGTCCACCCCGGCGTCAGCAACGAGGAGCGCGTCTTCTAATTCCTCCCAGGTCGACTCGTCGACAGTTTCCTTCTGCCACAGCCCCCTGAGGGCGCGGCCTAGTGACCACGATGCCACTGGCTACTCCCCGTCGAGGGGCTCGAGCCCAATAACCGGGGACGGCTCAGAGGAGGTGGTGGGAGCTTCAGAACGCTCCACGATGGCGCTGGTGAGAATGGAGGCGCTCAATACACCCGCAATGGCGATCAGTGCCCACCCCAATGCTTGCTTGCGTCCCACGTCCTCAGACTACTCCCGGTCTTGTTCTCACGCACGGCTCTGCTTTATGCCGAGACCGCTGATTCCTTGACCCTCTGGCCGACCACCGCGCTCACACCGTCATCGCGCATGGACACCCCATAGAGAGCATCAGCAATCTCCATGGTGCGCTTTTGGTGGGTGATGATGATCAACTGCGACCCTTCCCGCAGGTGCTCCATCACGTCTAACAGGCGTCCCAGGTTCGCATCGTCCAAAGCCGCTTCCACCTCGTCAAGAATGTAGAAGGGGCTGGGGCGGGCAATGAAAATCGCCATCAGCAAGGCAACAGCAGCGAGCGAACGCTCACCACCGGAGAGAAGCGAGAGGCGCTCGATTTTCTTGCCCTTGGGGCGCACCGCGACCTCAACCCCTGTGGTGAGAAGGTCGTCGGGGTTAGTGAGAGATAGTGCTCCCTGGCCACCCGGGAAAAGGACCGGGAACACCTGATCGAAGGCGTTCTTCGTATCTTCGAATGCCTCGATAAACACGTCTCGCATGGTCTCGTCGATGTCATCGATGATGGCTAAGAGGTCCCTCTTGGACGCAAGCACGTCCTCGAGCTGTTCCGCTAAGAACTGGTGGCGCTTCTCAAGTGCTTGGAACTCCTCCAGCGCCAGCGGGTTCACTCGACCCAGCTGCTCGAGCTGACGCTGAGCCTTCTGGAGAAGTTTCTGCTGCTCTTCTCGAGAAAACACTCCCGGTTCCCCCTCCCCCTCCGTCGGAATGGGTTGGTCGGGACCGTATTCACTGAGTAACACGTCAATGCTGAGGCCCAGTTCTTCCTGGGCCCTCTCGGTGAGCTGAGTGAGGTGGAGGTTGCGCTCGTAAATATGCATTTCAATGCTGTGCACCGACTCGGTCATTTGAGCGAGGCGCTCGCGCAACTCCGATTCTCTCAAGCGGAGACGCTGGATGGATTGGTCAGCTTCTAAACGGGCAGCCTCCAACATCGCCAGTTCTCTACCGGACTCCTCCAACGCTGCGTTGGCGACTTGGATCAGAGTTGGAGTGAGTGCGCTCACCCGCACGGCACGCTCGTGAACGGCGATGCGCTCGTGAGCCCGCGCAGCTTCTACCTCGCGCTCACGCTTTTCTTGCTCCATACGAACGTCGAGACCCTGGCGAACATCACGCTGGTACCCCAGCCTGGACCGAGCCTGTTCGACAACCACCCGCGCATCAATTTCGGCTGCTCGCGCAGCCTCCACCGCATCCACGAGAGCAGTGCGAGTGTCGTCGTCAGTATCTGAGGCAGGCTGTTCTGGAAGGTTGTTGAGCTCGAGCTCGGCGGACTCGACCGCTTGGCGAGCCGAATCACAATCTGCTTGGGCCGTCTCCAGTCGCGCGTGAAGACGCTCGCGTTCGGCACGGGCAGCCTCCACACCGGCGGTGTAGGCGGAGAGCGCCTGGTTTTGATCAGCCCGCTCTGATTCTTTTTGGCGGACTATCGCCAATTGGGCTTTCGCTGCTTCCGTGGCGGCTTCCGACTCAACCTGGAGGACTCGTACCGCTTCGGACTGACGCTCCACCTCAGTGGACACCCGTTCCAAATCGGCAACAGCCCGATCGCGTTCCGCGATGAGCTCGACGCTGCTGCGCTGTTGGCCGCTTCCCGCCTGCACCAAAGTTTGAGAAAAAAGCTCTCCCGCTTCGGTCACGATGTGCACATCGGCGGGCAAATCAGTTCGACCCACCCAGTAGCGCTTGATCTCGGCGAGGCTAGACGCAATAAACGTGGTGCTAAGTAGGCGAATCACGCCGTCGGGACCCTTCACTACTGAGGTCGCGGGAACGAGGCCCTCCAACTCAAGAATTTCGGTTGACATGTCTGCTTCATCGACGACGAGATTCAATTGGCCGTCTTTGCCAGACACCTCTTGCGAGAGTTCGTAGGCGTCGGCACGCGAGGAGACGACCAGCGCATCGGCGAGCGCACCCAACGCCCTAGCAATAGCGGTCTCGTATCCGGGCGTAATCGAAATCAGTTCGGCAACGCGGCCCTTAACGCTGGTGCGTGAACCCAGTTCATGCTGGGTTTCTGACTCGAGCGCGAGGGTGAGCGCTTGGACTTTCGCCGCGAGTGCGTCTTTCTCACGTTCTATTCGGTGAAGTTCCGCTCGGCCTGACTCAAGTTGAGTCGTGAGAGCGGACTCGCTGCCCCACGCTTGCTGGAGAGCTTCCTCGGCTTCCGCCAATGCCTGATCGGCCGAGCCGCCGCTATCGCCTGAGAGCTCGCCCACTCGAGACTCCAATTCGGCCACACGCGCCTCTGCACTTTCCAAAGCGTCTTGTGTGCGCTGGAGCTCAGCTTCAGCGGTCTCAACCCGGGAGTTCGCGACCGCAACAGCTTCCTGTTTGGCTTGTGCGGTAGCCCGCCAAGTCAACCAGGCCTCTCGGGCGCCTCGCACCTGCTCATCGTGGGCGTCGAGTGCTGCCTTTGCCCTCGCCGTGACAGCAGCGAGTTTTCCTAATTCTTCTTCGACCCGTGCGACCTCGACTTCTGCCTCAGAAATGGCCTGGTCTGCTGCAACGATGTCGCCTTCACTCACGGTAGAGAGGGGCTGGCTCGATTGTTCGGCTGAACCCAATAGGCTCACCCGTTCCGTGGCAAGCGCGTGCAACGATGCAATCCGTTCTGCGACTCTTCGTAGCTCGTTATCCCGCTGGCGCACCCGCTCGACGGGGCTCTCCGCGAGAGTCTTTTCCGCTGCCTCTCGCTCCTTGCTGACCCGGTCCAGTTCGTCTTTCACGACCTGGCGTTCACTCGCAGTGTTTCCTTCACTGCGCTGGTAATCCGCAAGCTCTCCGCGCAGGGTGTGGACATCGTCGGCGAGAAGCCGAGCCTTGGCGTCCCGCACTGTCGCCTGGATGGTTTGTGCTTCTCGGGCAACTTCTGCCTGGCGACCAAGGGGCTTGAGCTGACGACGAATCTCGTTAATGAGGTCCTGCAGACGGGTGAGGTTTGCCTGCATCGAGTCGAGTTTGCGCACCGTCTTTTCTTTGCGGCGGCGGTGCTTGAGAATTCCGGCGGCCTCTTCGATGAAGCGACGGCGATCATCGGGCGTGGCGTGGAGAACCCCATCGAGCTGTCCTTGGCCGACGATGACGTGCATTTCTCGGCCCAACCCGGTGTCACTCAGGAGCTCTTGAACATCGAGGAGGCGGCAAGGCTCGCGGTTGATCGCGTATTCGCTGGCCCCGTTTCGAAACAGGGTTCGGGAAATAGTGACTTCGCTGTAGTCAATCGGTAGCGCACCATCAGTGTTGTCAATCGTGAGGCTCACCTCAGCGCGACCCAGCGGGCCACGCGACTGGGTGCCTGCGAAGATGACGTCTTCCATCGAGCCACCGCGGAGGCTCTTTGCCCCCTGCTCACCCATCACCCAGGAGAGGGCGTCCACCACATTGGATTTGCCCGAGCCGTTAGGGCCCACCACGCAGGTGACGCCCGGTTCAAAGACCAAAGTGGTCGGTTCGGCGAACGACTTAAACCCCTTGACGGTGAGGGATTTAAGGTGCACGGGTTCTCCTGAGTCCGCATCGACCAGCCCACGTGGCGTGGAAGATTACTACGCTAACTTACCCTCTGTCGCGGGCGAGGTTGGCAGCGCGGACAGCGAAAAGATGAGCGATTCATGAACGGCTCGCGCACAATAGTCCGCCCACAACGCGGGCAGGCGCGACCGTCTTGACCATAGGCGTTGAGAGATTGAGAGAAGTATCCCGACTGCCCGTTCACGTTGACGTACTGCCAGTCAAAACTTGTCCCACCTTGTTCCAGCGCTTTGTTAAAGACTTCGCGCACGTTGCCCAGTAGCTCCCGCACGACGGCTGGGCGCAGCTTGTCGGCAGGGTAGTCATAGTGCAATTTGGTGGCCCAGAGTGCTTCGTCGGCGTAGATGTTGCCCACCCCACTCATCAACCCCTGATCGAGCAGGGCCCTCTTAATTCCGGTGCGTCGAGCTCGCAACCGCCCTATCAGTGTCTTCTCATCACTGTGCGGGTCGAGGGGATCTCGCGCGATGTGCGCAGCTTGGCCCGGGATTCGATGGTCATCTCCGCCGTGTCCGGCCGGGTAGCTCGCTCCCGTGTCGACGAGAGCGTCGATCGCAAGTGACCCGAAGAGTCGCTGGTCGACAAACCCAATCATCATGTCTCGCCCATCTAAATGGCGAAGACTGAGCGCAACGCGAAGGAGCGGTCCAAACTGCTCCGCGGTTTGCCCTAGCAGTAGCTGTCCCGACATACCCAAGTGACACAGCAGTGCACGACCCTCATCGCGGCCACCTCTGCGAAGCGGAAACCACAAAAACTTTCCTCGTCGCAGCGCGCCGTGAAGGGTGGCGCCCCTCAGTTGATCACTGAAGTCTTCTACCGGGCCCGCATGGCGCTTGAGAGCCCGCGAATCGAATACGTCAACGCGGTCAATCACCCACTCGCCACAAAATGGTTCGATACCGCGGCGAACCACCTCGACTTCGGGTAGCTCGGGCATTAGGCGCTGTGAAGAGTGGCGAGTGCCGAGGCCGCCGCCTGAATTTCCGCGTTTTTCTTACTCGACCCCACACCCTCCGAGATAGGGCCCGAGGCATAGTCCGGGTGGTCGATGAACACCCGCGCCGTGAAAGTACGGGAGTGATCAGGGCCTTCCCCGCTCACCTCGTAGCGTGCGGTAGGCAAGCCAGCAGATTGCAGCCATTCCTGAAGCGCGGTCTTGGGGTCGGAGTGATTCACGAACGTGTCGGGGTGGTCGATGATGGGGCGGAAGAGCCGTTGCACAAGCTCGTCGGCGGCCTGAGCTCCCGCAGCGAGGTAGACCGCACCAATCACCGCTTCCACGGCGTCAGCGAGTAGCGACGGCTTGCTGCGACCATCGGTGAGTTGCTCACCACGACCAAGTAGCAAGTAGTCACCCAAGTTCAGAGTCTGTGCGACTTCAGCCAGAGCGGTCGTCGACACAATCGCGGCACGGCGTTTCGCCAGCTCCCCTTCTGGTAACTCGGGAAACTGTTGGTACAACATGGCGGTCACCGACTGACCCAGGACCGCGTCGCCTAAGAATTCCAAGCGCTCGTTGTTGTCACCGCCGTTTTCATACGCCCAGGTCGAATGCGTCAACGCATGGCGAAGGTGCTCGTCCTCGATTGACACTCCTAATGCGGAGCGCAACGGGTCAAGCTCAGGGAGTTGGTCAGACACTCCCACACTCACAGTGTTTAGGCGTCAGCGACGCGACGGCCCTTGTACTCCATGAACAGCGGGGTACCAGTCGAGTCTTCGACAACGTGGGCACGGTGCGGCATGCGGTAGACGGTACGACCGTTCTCAACAACCTTCACCAGGGTGGGGATGTCGGTCTTCCACTGCGAACGACGCGCGTGAGTATTAGCGCGTGACTTTCGACGCTTGGGTACTGCCATGGTCTGCCTTCTTTTCTATTTCGAAGCATCTGCTTCGTCGTCTTGGGGGTTCGACACCAGCTTTTCGAGCTCTGCCCATCTGGGGTCAATGTCGTTGATTTCGGGTGGTTCCCACCCCTCCGGCCGTTTCTCACCGGTTTCCGGGTCGAGACCCGCGCAATCGTCGGAACACACCGGCTGGAACGGCAGTTGAAGAACTACCTGGTCGCGAACGACTTGGTCCAGGTCGATGGTCTCGTCGACCACCAGGTAATCGTAGCCGTCCCCGCTCGAGAATGCGAATAGCTCCTGGAAATCAGCGTCAACGGGCACGCTCAAAGGCTCCAGGCACCGAACGCATTCTGCCTCCGCAGTGGTGTGGACCTCACCGGAGACGAAAATGCCCTCGTGAACACTCTCTAACCTCAGATCAATGCCCAGCTCCCGCCCTTTGGGCACCACGGCGACGGCCTCGCCATAGTGGGTCGGGGCAGCAATATCGAGGTGTTTCTCGCGCATCTCACCGGGTTTACCGATGAGATCACGCACTGACACCAGAAGCGGATTAGCAGTGGCCACGGCCAGCAAGCCTAACGGGTGAGTTCGCTAAAAACCCGATCGAGTATGCCCAAGCCTTCCGCTACCTGCTCCGGTGTCACCACGCACGGCGGCACCACATGCAGGCGGTTCTCGGCAATAAAGCCCAGCAAACCGTGATCAATCAAGAGTCCCTTCAGCCGAGCCATGTGGTCAGCAGCTAGGGGCGACTTGGTGTGCGGATCACCAACCAAATCCAAGGCCCAGAAGACTCCCATGCCACGAACGTCACCGATGATGGGGTGTTTCTTCGCCAACTCGTGCAGACCCGGTCCGAGGTGCTTCTCACCGATCATCTTGGCGTTGTGAACAATGCCTTCCTCTTCCATCGCGTCTATCGACGCAATGATGGACGCCATCGCGAGAGGGTGACCAGAGTAGGTCAACCCTCCGGGGAACACGGTGGCATCGAAGAACGTCGCAATCTCCGGAGTCATGATGACGCCTCCGACGGGGACATAACCGGAGTTCACGCCCTTGGCGAAGGTGATCAGATCGGGAGTAACGCCGAAGGCGTGGTGGGCAAACCAGTGGCCGGTGCGACCAAAACCCGCCATCACCTCATCGGCAATGAACACGATGCCGTAGCGGTCACACAGCTCCCGGACACCCTCGAGATATCCCGCCGGCGGGACCAACACCCCGGCCGTGCCAGGAATGGTTTCGAGCAGCAAGGCGGCGATGGTCTGGGGGCCTTCGGATTGAATGACCCGCTCGAGGTGGTGAAGGGCACGCTGTGATTCTTCTTGCTCGCTTCCCGACCAGAACTCACTGCGGTAGGCGAAGGGTCCGAAAAAGTGGACGTGCCCGGTCGCGTATTCATTGGGCATCCGTCGCCAGTCGCCCGTGGCGACAATCGAGGAACCCGTGTTGCCGTGATAGCTGCGGTAGGTGGAGAGGACCTTGTTGCGACCGGTAAACAGTCTGGCTGCGCGAATCGCGTTCTCATTGGCGTCTGCACCGCCGTTGGTGAAGAACACCTTGCTGAATTTGGGTCCTGCTTTTTCCAGCACCCGCTTGGCCGCTTCACCGCGGACCAATACCGCGTGTTGGGGTGCGACGGTAGCGAGTGTTTCCGCCTGGTCTTTAATGGCCTGGACCACTTTGGGGTGAGAGTGGCCAATGTTGGTGTTGACCAACTGGCTCGAGAAATCAAGAAGGCGCTTGCCGTCGTGGTCGAAGATTTCGCACCCGCTCGCCCGCGCAATAACCAGCGGGTTCAGAGCTCCCTGTGCGGACCATGAGTGAAATACGTGTTCTCTATCGAGCGCGAAGGCGCGCTCATTCGTGCCGGCTGTCTTACTCACCGGTTATCTCCTCTTATCTACCGCGACGTCGCGGTGTCGTTAGCGTAGCGCCCGAACCTAGTTGGGCAATCCGTGTGTGTCGAAAAAGTCCTTCACCGCGTTCGGCACGTACGGCGAGACGTCGCCGCCCAAGCTTGCGACCTGTCGAACAAGCGAGCTGGACACGTGCGCGTGGGCGGGGTCGGGCAGCAAAAACACCGTCTCGATAGAGGCCAAGTCACGGTTCACAATCGCCATCGGAGTCTCGTAGGCAACGTCGGTTTCCGAACGGATCCCCTTCACTAGCACCGTTGCGCCCACTTCGGTGCAGTAATCAACGAGGAGGCCCACGCTCCACTGCCTCACCGTCACACCGCTCACCCCCCGCTCGGCGAGCGCTTTTTCGAGCAGAGTGACCCGTTGAGCAATGGGCAACATCGCTGATTTGCCGGGATTGTGAACGACGACAACGTGAAGTTCATCGAAAATGCTCGCCGCGCGCTCAATCACATCCAAGTGACCAAGGGTCACCGGGTCAAAGGAGCCAGGAACAACGGCGATCGTGCTCATGCGGGAAGCCTATCGAAGCGCCCCCAAATGCCTCGACACTAACTTCGATCGAGGAATTCCCTATCGACATCCGCAAGGCGCCTCTGGAGGTGCTCAGCAAGTGCCGGATAGAGAGCTAAGTCGGACGAACGAGTAAGAATCTCTTCCGCATCCTGGCGCGCCTGATCGATGACGTCGCCATCGGTAGTGACCCGAAGAAGCTTCAAACCACTTCGGCCACCCGACTGGCTTCGCCCGAGCACGTCGCCCTCTCGCCGCAGTTCCAAATCGGCGCGGGCAAGCTCGAATCCATCGGTTGTCGCAACCACCGC
Organism: Pontimonas sp.; assembly: GCA_049416945.1. GTDB lineage: Bacteria > Actinomycetota > Actinomycetes > Actinomycetales > Microbacteriaceae > Pontimonas. The sequence continues at coordinate 9,662 of JBMSHQ010000003.1, forward strand.
GTCGAGCCTCTCCCGAGCTAGGGTCCCTTCGACCTGATGGGTGACCAACAAACACAGTCCGGGCCATCCACCGCGGCCGACTCGTCCTCGCAGCTGATGGAGCTGACTTATGCCAAAACGGTCCGCGTCCATAACGACCATCGCCGTCGCCCGCGGAACATCGACGCCGACCTCAATTACGGTGGTCGCAATGAGCAGGTCAATTTCCCCGGCTTGGAACTGGGACATCACCTGGTCTTTGCTCGCAGAATCCATTCGACCATGAAGAATGGCTATTCGCCGCTCACCCAGCTGAGGATGGTCTGCCAGCTCTTTCGCCAGCTCAGTCACCGAGGTGAGGGGGGCCGCAGGTTCTTCATCGAATTCGTCTGCCTCTTCCACTTCACCCGGATCGATTGCCGGACACACTACGAACACCTGGTGTCCACTATCGATTTCTTCTTCCGCGCGCGCCCAAATGCGCCCATACCAGTCGGGGTGTTCGGCTAGCGCCACGAGGTGGGTGCTAATGGGTTGCCGACCTTCAGGCACCCCTTTGATGGTGGACGTGTCCACGTCACCAAAAACTGTCATGGCTACGGTTCGCGGGATGGGGGTTGCTGTGAGCACTAAGACGTGCGGATTAGCACCCTTGTGGCGCAAAATATCGCGTTGGTTCACTCCAAAACGATGTTGTTCATCGACGACTACCAACCCCAAGTCATGGAATTGAACCGAGTCACTAAGCAAAGCGTGGGTACCCACCACGATGCGAGCCTGGCCCGACGCGACAGCCAGTTCCGCCTTTTTTCGCTCAGCAGCTCCCATCCCACCGGTCAAAAGAGTCGGCATGAGTCGCGCTGCCAAGTTTGGGCCCAACGTTTTCACAATCGATCGCAGGTGCTGGGCTGCGAGCACCTCAGTGGGGGCAAGCAGAGTCGCCTGTCCGCCATCCTCGGCAACAATCACCATTGCCCGCAGTGCCACCACCGTCTTTCCGGAGCCCACTTCGCCCTGAACAAGTCGGTGCATCGGGTGGCCGGAGGCGAGATCGTTCTGAATGTCGGCATTAACCTCCGCTTGGTCGGCCGTGAAGGCAAAGGGCAATGCCGCCTCAAACTCGTCTGTGAGCTTTGCCGGCAGCCGAACCGGTGAACCAGCGCTCCGCACGACCTCACGCTGTTGAAGCAAAGCAAGTTGCATGAGCAGGGCCTCGTGAAATCGCAAAGTCTTTTGCCCCTGCTTCCACTGCTCAGCGCGTTCTGGACGGTGGACTCCCATCAATGCGTCGCGATAGGTCAGGAGATCATGCTTTGAGCGCAGGTCATCCGCTAGGGGCTCGTCGAGTGGGTCGAGCTGGTCGAGAACTATTCCGATGGTTTTCTGAATCTGCCAGCTGGCGAGCGACTGCTTCGCCGGATAAATCGGAATCGGGGTCTCTGCCCATTTGTGGGATGCCTCGGCGTTGGGCTCCTCATCAAATAGCTCATAGTCAGGGTGTGCCAGCTGCTTACCACCGCGATAGTTGCTCACTTTGCCGGCAAAAATTCCTCGCGCCCCCGGCCGTAACTCTCGTGACCGCCACGCCTGATTAAAAAAAGTCAGTGTCAGAAGACCCGTGCCATCAGTCAGCGTGACCTCGAGTAGTGACCCTCGCCTCTTCTGCATAGGGCGCTCCGACGTGGACACGACCTCGGCGACGATGGTGACGGGCTCCCCCACGGGCACACCACTGAGGGCCGTGAGCTCACCGCGCGAGGCGTAGCGGCGGGGAAAGTGTTGGAGGAGTTGCGCCACCGTGGTGTAGCCGAAAGCACGCTTAATGGACCGTTCGGTTTTCTCACCGAGGAGTCCCTTGAGCGGAGTATCCAAGCCGACCACGATTCACACGCTACCTCTCACCCTGAATCCTCGGGCGGTATAACGTGGCCTGGTGGCAAGAATCATTGCGGGTGAAGCAGGCTCGCTCTCCCTCGCTGTGCCCCAAGGGCCTACTCGGCCTACCAGCGACCGCGTTCGTGAAGCCATTTTTTCGGCACTGGACCATCGCATCGATTTTTCGGGAATCGGTGTCCTCGATCTCTTCGCCGGTTCTGGTGCTCTGGGATTCGAAGCACTCTCTCGCGGGGCCTCGAGTTTGATCGCGGTCGATCACGATCGACGGGCGGCTCGAGCGCTCAACACCAACAAGGCCAGTGTGACCAAAGCACTTACTCGAGACGTCGATGTTTCCATCCGCCAGCAAACGGTTGGTTCATTTATCGACCAGCACTCTGATCTTCAGGGCATCGCACTATTGTTCATCGACCCGCCCTATGCGGTGGGAAACGCTGAATTAGAAGCCCTTGTGGGCTCGCTCGTTGCCGCACTCGCGAATGATGCGGTCATCGTCGTGGAGCGATCAGCGAAAGACCCTGCCCCGAAATGGCCCTCTGGATGGGAGTGCGTTTCCGAAAAAACCTACGGAGACACCGCCGTGTTCACACTCGAAGCATCACGGTAGGGGTCCCACCCGCTACGACTCACTCGTGGTGCGGCACCGGCGACGCTCACCCATAACTCGCCTCGATTGACCACGTTCCCCACCGCCCGAAAACCGTGGGGAAGCACTGAGTCTCGGGGGAAACACGCCAGCAGCCCGTGATCTTCACCGCCCATCAAGGCTTCCTCCTGGTCGGCAAGAGAGCCGTCGAGGTCGATACTCACCCCGCTGGCTTCGGCCAAGCGAGTGGCATCCAAAACAAGACCGTCACTAATATCCATCATCGCGGTTGCGCCCGCTTCAGCAGCGACTACCCCGAGTGCAATAGGTGCGGTGGGTGCCAGATGGTGTGCCACTTCGGGGTGGTTACGCCGCAGCTCATCTCGTGTGGTCTCGGGTAGCACCCCACCGGCCTTGTTGGTGTGCTCGCGCAGGATTCGCAGCCCTCGCTCTGACACCCCGAGTTCACCGGCAACGGCCACAACATCACCCGGGCGGGCTCCAGAACGCAAGACCGCAGAGTGGCCTGCTAATTCCCCCAGCACGGTCACAGACAGGCACAATTGCGGGGCGGTGGACAGATCGCCCCCCAGCACACCGCAGCCCTCGGCCATGTCTTCTAGGCCATCAGAGATACCGCGAGCGATGCCTTCCAGCAAGTCGATGGGGGTTTCCGGAGGGCAGGCAAGGGCCACAATCACCCCGGTAGGTGCTGCGCCCATTGCGGCAACATCGGCAAGGTTACTGGCCATCGCCTTCCACCCCACGTCGTGCGGGGTCGACCAATCGAGCCGAAAATCGGGGCCTTCAATCATCATGTCGCAGGTTGTCACGACCACCCGGCCCTCGATGGTGGACACTGCTGAGTCATCACCCGGAGGAACCACCGTGGAATGCGAAAGGGGAAGCAGGGGAAGAATACGCGCGAGAGTGCCTCGCTCACCCAGTTCGCGAACAGTGACCGCGCTGCCGCCGGTTTGGCCCATATGCCCACGCTAGCCTGAAGCAGATGAGTACACGATTCCTCGGGCCAGCACTGATAGCGCTCACGGTCGTCACACTAAGCGCCTGCGCTCCAACCGTTCGGCTGGAAGCGGCAGAGGATGCTAACGCGGTGGAATGCGCCAACATGATGGTTCGCCTGCCCGACACCCTCGCCGAGCTTCCGCGACGAAACGTGAACGCGCAGTCGACAGCGGCCTGGGGCGACCCGGTGGCGGTCATTGTGCGGTGCGGTCTGCCGCTTCCTGACCCGTCTGTGCTTCCCTGCGCGACCGTGGACGGAGTCGATTGGCTGATTGATGAGAGCAATCGACCAAACTATGTGTTTCGAAGCTACGGGTTGGACCCCTCAACAGAAGTCATCGTGGACTCTTCGGTGGTCTCGGGTACACAGGTGCTTCAAGAGTTGAGTGGCGCAGTGGCAAGCCAGTCAGCTCCGGTTGCCCGCTGCCTCGATGCCACCGACGTCTTGGGCTAGTTGCCGCTCATTCCCAACAGTTTTCCGGCGATACCTCCGGCTGCTTTCAATGCCACACCTTGCGAGAACCCTGCTTGTGGCCAGCGAATTCGACGCTGAATGGCCTCGTTAATCGCATCGGAGAGCACCTCTGCCGGCGGTCTCTTGGGGCTCCAGAGGTAGAGAGACATCGCACCGGGAATGGTGTTGACCTCGTTGACATAAACCCTGTCATCGGTGGGGTCCCACAGCAGATCGACTCGCACGATTCCACTGAGGCGTGTCACCTCGGCGACCCGATGTGCGAGAGAACGGGCCTGTTCGTTCACGGTGTCCGGCACCTGAGCGGGGAATTCGCGGGGCGCGTGGGTGAGCCCCGCTCCCCCACCAGAGCCGGAGAGATATTTCTCCTGGTAGCTATACATCCCGGAGGATTCACCATCGCGCAATGGTTTTTCCACATCGGTGAGCTCAAAATCGGGAAATGTGCGGAAGGAAATGTTGAGGTCAACGATGCCCTTGCGGTAGGGCTCGATTACCGCGCCATTCTTGAGGTGAGGGCTCGAATTCATCAGCGCACGAGCTGTCCCAAGGTCGTCCACGATTTCGATTCCGATCGACGAGCCACCAAATCGAGGTTTCACGATGTAGGGCCCAGGAAATCCAGGTTCTGTCTCAGCGCTCAGGTGCTGCCGGGGCAGCGAGGGGATTTCAGCGTTCATCATCAACCCGGCGAAGGCCAGCTTGTCCATTCCCACCGCACCGGCATACAGCGAGGAGCCGGTCGCCGGAATGTCGAGAAGCTCGAAGAGCGCGGCGGCCCCGCCGCCCTCGCCGAGTCCGCCATGGAAACACAGGAGGGCGGCTGAAATATCCAGCTGCTTGGTTGAGAGACCTTTTTTCTGGAAGAAACCGGGAGAGTCGCCTACTTTCACCTCGAGCTCACTCGACCTCGCGGGCGCACCCTCGAGATAATCTTTGGCTTCGGTGCCAGAGGGAACTAAGAACCACGCCCCAGTCGGTGCGACATAGATCGGGGCAATGGTGTGCCCCGCATCGGTAAGGACTCGCTCTGCTTGAAGGCCGGTCAGAATCGAGATTTCGTGTTCGGGGCTTGGCCCTCCAAAGACGACGGCCCAGATACCCGAATCACTCATTGACGGTTTCCCCTATCCGGCGCCCGAACCCTCGTTAGGGGTAATGATCGGGCAAATCGTTTTCATAGAGAATAACGTCGCCACTGCGCGCCACCTGGTTTACCGCGCCCACCGCGTCGTCTCGGGTCAGAAACAGCTGGGTGCCAGAGGGGGCACCATCTACCAGCGCTTTTCGGTTCGTCAGTCCTACGGCATAGAGGGTTCCCCCCGCCGCACTGACCTGCTCGGCCAACTCTCGGTTGCGCTGGTACTGAAGACGCCCCAGCTCCACCATTCCCGGCGTGACCACATACAGCGACCCACCTCGCTCGTGGGCGAGCTCAGCCGCCGACTCGATGGCGCGTTTCGCTCCGGGCGGGTTCGAGTTATAGGTGTCATCCACGATGGCGACACCTCGTTCTGTTTCGGTGAGCTCGCTGCGGTGAGAAGCGACGGGCAAGAACTGCAGCTGGCTCAGTGCCATCTCCTGGGGCACATCAAGGGCCCAGGCAATTCCCAGGGCGACGGCAATGTTAATGCCGTGGCCAAACAGCGGAATGGGAATGTCGACGGGTGGTGCACTCGGGCCGTATCGAACCGTTTTCGACTCGGGGTCAATCGAGACGTCCGCCTCTTTGCCGCTAGCGCTGACACTGACAACGATTGTCCCGCGGGCACGGCAGGTGTCGCCGAGAGCCTCTAGTTCGGGTTGGTCGACTGGGAGAACCACAACGGACGCGTTTTCGGTGATTTCGGATTTCGCACGCAGGATCGCCTCGTGTGATCCCAACCGTTCGAAGTGGGCCTCACCGACCGTGGTGATGGCCCCGATGTAGGGCGGGAAGGCCTTACACAGCTCTCGAATACGCCCTTCCGCATTCATCCCCATCTCGGCCACGAAGACTTCGGTACCGGGGGTGAGCTTGTCGTTAATGGAACGGCTCAAACCCATCAAGTTGTTGAAACTCGCGGGCGAAGCCATCACCTGATACTTCGAGGCCAACAGGGTGGCGGTGTATCCCTTGGTAGAGGTTTTCCCATACGACCCTGTGATGGCCACAATCTGTGGGTTCACCTTGCGAAGCTTCTGCTGGGCATCTACCAAGAACTTCTTTTGAAGTCCTCGCTCTATCGGCCACGCAATAGAGAGCCCCAGGTCTGTGATGAGAGCTTGTAGCAGCAGTGGCACGAGTGCCCCCGCGGGTCCGAGGAACCACACTCCAAACCAACCAACGCCGATGAGAAGCACCGCGTTGATGATCAGAAGTCGAATCGAGCGTCCGGTCCACGCCATCGATTTCGTGACCCCCAGAACCGGAAGCTTCCATGGCGTGAGGGAAGCGATGAGTGGCGCAGCCGGGATAAGCCAGACCAAGGCCGGCCAGCCAATGACGGGTGTGAGATACCCCACGAGGGCTGCGACGACGGCAGCTGCCCACCACAAAACACCCAGAGGACGTCGGGCGAACCATAACCGCTCGATTCGACTGACTTCTCCGGGCAAGTACTGAACTCTCTGCGCCACACGGAGCCAGCGAAGTTGGCCGACTACGAGCCCGGCAAGTGCGGCTAGCGCGGTGACGAGCACCACCCCATCGAGTGCGAAACTCACTGTCTATTTTCTCCCCGCCTGTGTCCCACGCAACCGGTCAATGGCAGACCTCAGATGCCTTACCAGTGTGTCATCGAGAAGGTGTTCCGAGCCCTCCGCCACGGTGAGTCGACCTTGGGGTATTCGCTCGAGCGCAATCCTCGCCACCTGCAGAGGCGCCGGCCGATCAAATTCGCCCCACACCAATTCCACCGGCATCGACATCGTGGCCACGTCGTCGAGGTAGTCCTCGCCGACGGTCTGGACCAAGATTTCCCGCATCACCCCAGATGCCGCTCGATAATCTGCGGAGCCGAATCGACGTCGCGCAGATTCCATCTGCTTGTCACTCACAACTCCCATACCGTGGAGCGAGCGGATGAGCGCATAGCGCCAGTCGGGACCCTTTGCCTGGTGCAGTTTGGTCAGAGGAACCCCGGTCAAGACCACACCGGAGACCCGCTCCGGATGACGCGCAGCAAGCCTCACCGCGATGCGGCCACCGAAGGAGTGGCCCACCACGATGGGTGGCCGGGTAGGGTCCAGCGCCGGGGCGAGCCATTCGGCGTAATCTGCGGGCACCCACGCTCCGGGTGGAGGGTCGATGGTGCCAAACCCGGGTAAATAGACCGAAGCGGCGCTGTAGCCCTCAAGAACAGCTGAGAAATCGGTCGCCGATCGCCCCCAACCGTGTAACGCAATGACCTCGAGAGGGCCCTCTCCGTATCGTTCGACGATGACGGACCCATTAGCCAGTGACCCCAACATGAGTTATTCGCCCTGTGGTTCGTCTGAATCGGTGGCGAGGTGTGGAGCGAGTTCGGCAGGGTCGAGGGTGCCATCGAGCACCTGGCCAACCTGCAGAACAATCGGCATTGAGACCCCTTTTGACTGCGCGAGCTCTAACACAGGGGTCACGGCTTGGAGCCCTTCTGCCGTTTGATTCATCCGACGAACGACATCTTCCAGCCGATACCCCTGGCCGAGGAGGCGTCCCGCCGTATTGTTGCGCGAAAGGGGCGATTCGCAGGTGGCGATGAGGTCACCCAACCCGGCCAGCCCCGACATGGTCTGGGGTTGCGCACCGAACGCTGCCGCGAATGCGCTGATTTCTGCAAGACCCCGAGTAATGATTGACGCTTTGGTGTTCTCCCCATAGCCCACGCCATCGGCAATTCCCACTGCCACGGCAATCAGGTTTTTGAGAACTCCGCCAAATTCGGTGCCGACCACGTCGTGGTTGACAAAAGTCTTGAAGTAGTGAGTGGTCGACGCTTTAGCGACTGCTGCGGCTGTGGTGTGGTCAATCGATGACGCCACCGCTGCAGTGGGTTGCTCTTTCGCAATTTCTAACGCCAGGTTCGGACCGCTCACTACGGCGATGCGGGAGGGGTCCACACCGCCGGCTTGAGCAATGACTTCTGACATTCTGAGCCCTGTTCCCGACTCGACGCCCTTCATCAGGCTCACCACGACACTGTTAGCAAGGAAGCCTCGGATGTCATCGAGGTTGGTTCGAAGGGTCTGACTTGGCACTGCGAGATACACCTGCTCAGCACCATCCAGGGCGTCTGACAGTGCAGCCGTCGCGCTGACGCTCGGGGGAAGGTTGATGCCAGGGAGGTAGTCGCTGTTGCGGTTGGTTTCGGTTATTTCTCGGGCCAGTTCTACCCGCCTAGCCCACAACACCACATCGTTTCCCGCGTCAGCGAGAATTTTGGCGAACGTGGTTCCCCAGGAACCTGCACCGACCACGGCGACTCGCGTCATGATGACCTCCCCCGATCTATCGTCCCCGGTTGAAAAATCCCCGCCGGTGCGGGCTCGCCCCGCAGTTCGGCAACAAGTTGTTGTATAGCGTGCATCAGCTCATCCGTGAGCTGATCGACCAATTCTTTGCTGAGCGGTTTTCCGCGGTGGGCCGAAAGATCCATCGGCTCACCAATCACGACGTCAATGTGCGGTCGCGGTCGCACCGTGATTTTTTTGCCATAACGCGCCATCAACATCTGAGTACCCCAGTGCGCGGCTGGATAGAGCGGCATATTTCCTTCGAGGGCCATCCGGATGGCACCGCTCTTTCCCCGCATCGGCCAGAGATTGGGTTCGCGGGTCAGGGTTCCCTCGGGATAGACGATTACCCCCTGCCCCGACTCCATGAGACGGTGGGCAGCGTCAATAGCGCTGTTGCCACGCGCTTCCCGCTCGACGGGAATCTGTCCGGTTTTGCGCATGTAGAAACCCAAAACGGGTATCCGGAACAGTGATGCTTTGGCGAGAAACCGCGGTGTGCGACCCAGACGCCATACGGCAACCCCCAACACGATGGGGTCGATTTCGCTGTAGTGATTAGGCGCCACGATGAAGGGGCCATCTTGTGGAAGGGAAGACCCGGGTCGAATCCGCATGGTCACGAACGCGCTAAAGAGCGGCAAGATGACCACTTGGGCGAGACGCCACCAGGGTCCAGGACCCTTCCGCTTCGTCGACACGCCCTCTAGTCTCTCAGCTCGAGCGTCGCTCCCAGGGATTCAAGCTTCTCTAACAAGTGTTCATATCCGCGGGAAATGATGCCGACATTCGATACGACCGACTCACCTTCCGCCGCCACCGCGGCGATGACGTGACTGAAGCCCCCACGCAAGTCGGGCACGCGAATATTCGCTCCGCTCAACGCCGTGGGTCCATTGATAACTGCGGCCTGCTCCAACGGACGCCTGGGCACGCGACGGGTAATGCTCGCGATTCCTTCGCGATAGACCTTGATATCAGCGCCCATTTCATTGAGCGCGTCGGTGAAGCCAAAACGGTTTTCGTACACCGTCTCATGGACAATCGACTGACCCGTTGCCTGGGTGAGTGCCACCACCATGGGCTGCTGCCAGTCGGTCATAAATCCGGGGTGCACGTCAGTTTCGATGACGACGGGGTTGAGGTCACCTCCGGGGTGACGGAATTCAATCCCGTCTTCAGTGATGGTGAATTCACCACCCACCTTTCGGTAGACGTTGAGGAAGGTCATCAGATCGAGTTGGGTGGCACCCCGAACAAAAATTTTGCCGCGAGTGGCGAGAGCAGCCGCTGCCCAACTCGCCGCTTCGTTGCGATCTGCAATAGCGGTGTGCTGGTATCCCGAGAGGCGGTCAACGCCTTCAATGAGGATGACCCGGTTGGTCTCGACTGAGATGATGGCGCCCATTTTTTGCAGGATGGCGATGAGGTCCATGATTTCGGGTTCGATTGCGGCGTTTCGCAGTTCCGTCACACCCTGCGCACGCACGGCCGTGAGAAGCACCTGTTCAGTCGCACCCACGCTCGGGAAGGGCAGTTCGACCTGTGCTCCGCGGAGACGTTGAGGCGCACGAAGCGCGATGCCGGCAGGCGATTTTTCGACCTCTGCCCCGAAGGCTCTCAGGGCATCGAGGTGAAAGTTGATGGGCCGGTCACCAATGTGGCAGCCGCCGAGGTCGGGCACGAACGCTTCGCCCAACTGGTGAAGCAGGGGCCCACAAAAAAGGATGGGAATACGGCTCGAACCCGCGTGGGCATCGATTTCCGCGAAATGGGCACTCTTGACACCGCGAGGGTCGAGGGTGAGCTGTCCAGGTGCGGAGTCAGTCACATCAACGGCGTGTGCTTCCAACAAACCTCGCACCACGGCAACGTCGCGAATAGCTGGAACCGAATTCAGCACACTGGGTTCGTCGCCCAGAAGCGCCGCAACCATCGCTTTGGTGACGAGGTTCTTTGCCCCCCGCACCTCCACACTGCCCATCAGCGGCTTGCCGCCGGAGAACACAATCGTGTCCGCCTCGGCGGCCTTTCCGGCTGGGTCCGTGTTGTTGACGGTGGCCGACGTGGCGCTCACTTAGCCCTCCAAAATGGGCAGAGTTTTTGGTCGCCAGGACGCGCGCTGAGCTTCAAACGCCGTGATGGCGTCTTCGTGACGAAGCGTGAGTCCAATGTCGTCGAGTCCTTCCATCAGGCGCCACCGGGTGTAATCGTCGATTTCAAACGGTGCGGTGACCGCACCACAAGTTACCTCACGGGCGTCCACATCGACCGCTACCTCACGGCCCGGGTGTGCCTCGAGTTCCGCCCAAATCTGCTCCACAATTTCTTGTGGCACCACGGCGGTCACCAGGCCCTGTTTGCCGGCATTTCCGCGGAAGATGTCGCCAAAACGTGACGAAATCACCGCGTCAAAACCAAAATCACGCAACGCCCACACCGCGTGTTCACGCGAGGAACCCGTACCAAAATCGGGACCTGTCACCAAGACCTTGCCCGCCGTGTACGGCTCGGTGTTCAAGATGAAGGTCGGGTCCTGCCGCCACTCATAGAAGAGCGCGTCGTCATAACCCGTCTTGGTGATGCGCTTGAGAAACTTCGCGGGAATGATTTGGTCTGTGTCAACCGTGGAACGGCGAAGCGGAACCCCAATTCCTTCGACGCGGGAAATCTTGTCCATCAGGCACCCACCTTCGCCACGGAATAGCTCGGCATCTCGATACCCAAGTCGGAGGGGCTCGAGAGGGTGCCGCGAATGGCTGTCGCCGCGGCGACAAGGGGTGACACTAAATGGGTGCGCGCGCCCGCTCCCTGTCGACCTTCGAAGTTTCGGTTGGAGGTGGAAGCCGATCGCTCACCCGGTTTCATCTGGTCGGGGTTCATCCCCAAACACATCGAGCAGCCCGCAAAACGCCACTCACCGCCAAACTCTTCAACGATCTTGTTGATGCCTTCTGCTTCTGCTTCGAGCCTGACCCGAGCAGAGCCGGGCACCACCATGACCCGCACCCCTTCGGCTTTCTTCTGGCCTTTGATGATGGAGGCAAAGGCGCGCAAATCGTCGAGCCGCGAATTGGTGCACGATCCCATGAACACCACGTCAACGGGGATGTCTTTCATCGCGGTTCCCGGGGTGAGGTCCATGTATTCGAGTGCTCGCTTTGCCGCCTGGCGGTCTACCTCGTTATCAAACGAATCGGGGTCGGGCACGGACTCGTTCAAGGGAACCCCCTGTCCGGGGTTCGTTCCCCAGGTCACAAAGGGCTCTAGTTCATTTGCATCGAGGAATACTTCAGCGTCGAACACGGCGTCCTCATCGCTGTGCAGCGTCTTCCAGTAGGCCATCGCCTCGTCCCAGTCTTTGCCTTTGGGCGCGTGAGGCTTGTCGCGAAGGTAGGCAAACGTGGTCTCATCGGGCGCGACCATGCCGGCGCGAGCGCCGGCTTCAATCGACATATTGCAGATGGTCATCCGTCCATCCATCGACAGCGAGCGAATCGCGCTGCCACGATATTCCAGAACGTAACCCTGGCCACCCTGAGTACCGATTTTGGCAATGACCGCCAAGATGATGTCTTTGGCGGTCACACCGGGACGCAGCTCCCCCTCGACGGTAATGGCCATGGTTTTGAACGGCTGAAGCGGCAAGGTTTGGGTGGCGAGAACGTGCTCGACTTCGCTCGTTCCGATACCAAAGGCCATTGCCCCGAAAGCGCCGTGCGTGGAGGTGTGAGAGTCGCCGCAGACCACCGTGATTCCGGGCATCGTGAGCCCCAACTGCGGGCCGACGACGTGAACAATTCCCTGTTCTTTATCGCCTAATGAATGCAAGCGAACCCCGAACTCTTTCGCGTTGTCGCGCAAAGCGGCGACTTGAGCACGCGAGTTGGGTTCAGCAATCGGCTTATCGATATCGATGGTGGGGGTGTTGTGGTCTTCGGTCCCAATCGTGAGGTCAGTCCGGCGCACCGGCCTTCCCGCTTGACGCAGACCATCAAATGCTTGCGGGCTGGTCACCTCGTGGACGAGGTGAAGGTCGATGTAAATGAGGTCGGGCTCACCGTTCTCACCCTTTTTGACAAGGTGATCAGCCCAAACCTTTTCGGCCAGGGTTTTCGGTGTCGAATCAGTCATTGTCCTCGATGTCCTCGTACATGAGCCGGCTGTAAGAGCTCTTCGCCGGATAGTGTTCAACGGCGGTGGCGCACCATTTAGGGTAACACCGCGGACTGAGTCGGCCCCTAGTCGCGGGGTTTGTTCGGCAGGGTAACGGCGCCAGTGGCCACTTCCTGTCGCAGCTTCCACACGCTGGCGACAACCGCGATGGTCATCGCCGCCACGCTGACGGCGAGTGACGTCCAAGTGCCAATATCGGGTGCCCATTCGACGTGTTCTCCGCCGTTGATGAAGGGCAATTCGTTTTCGTGAAGAGCGTGGAAGAACAACTTCACCCCGATGAAGCCCAAGATGAAGGCAATTCCGTAGTGAAGGTAGTGCAGCTTGTCGATGAGGTCGCCGAGGAGGAAGTACAGCTGCCGAAGCCCCATCAGAGCGAACACATTCGCGGTAAACACGATGAAGGGGCTCTTGGTGATTCCATAGATTGCCGGGATGGAGTCAATGGCGAAGACCACATCTGCCGTGCCGATGGCGACAAAAACAATAAGGATGGGCGTCCATTTCATGGAGTCACCCACCTTGACCCGCAATTTCATGCCGTGAAACTCGTTGGTCATGTCAAAGCGCCTGCGAAGAAACCGAATCACCGCGTTTTCGCGCTCGACGTCGTCATCGCGTTCGCTGAAGGCCTGTTGCCACGCCACCACGATGAGAAACGCCCCGAAGACATAGAAAATCCAGGAGAAGCTCGCGATTAATGCGGCACCTAACAAGATAAAGATGCCCCTGAAAAGGATGGCGAGCAAGATTCCGACCATCAAGATCTCTTGCTGATATTTCCGGGGAACAGCAAAAGAGGCCATGATCAGCACAAATACGAAGAGGTTGTCGACCGACAGGCTGTATTCCGTCACCCACCCGGCGAGAAATTCCGAACCGTACTGGGGTCCCGCAACGAGGAACATCAGGCCTGCAAACATCAGCGCCAACACCACATAGAAACTCACCCACAGAGCGGATTCTCTCGTCGAGGGCACGTGGGGGCGCCACACCACGAGTGCCAGGTCGGCAATGAGAACCAGGGTAAGCACGGCGAGCGAACCAATTTCAAACCACAGCGGCAGTTGCACGCTCACCTATGTCACCTGCTTTCCTAACCCACAAGGCTAGGACGTAGCCACACAATCTGGTCGATTGACCTTCTGGTTGTGGACGAAGTGGTGACCCCAGCGGGATTCGAACCCGCGTTACCGCCGTGAGAGGGCGGCGTACTAGGCCGCTATACGATGGGGCCCAATTCGCAACGTCGTCTAGTATCGCACGCCATCGGCCACGAGCCAAACGCCTCTAACTCAGAACCTCCAGGGCACCAGGCTTCACGGTGATCTCGACGGGCAAAGGGGCATGCCTTTCCCCATCCAGGTACCCCACAATCCCATCAACCTCAAGGGTCACCGAGTCGCAGCGGACAATGTCGACAGCGGGGTGGGCGACGTGGGTTCCAGAAAAGACGCGGGGAAAGATTCTGAGGAAGGTGAGGCGGGACAACCGGCGGAGAACGAACACATCGAGCTTTCCATCAACAATCGAGGCGTCGGGGACCACCTGCATTCCTCCGCCAAAGCTTGGCCCATTGGCAACCGCGACCAGAAGCGCCTCCACTTCTTGCCGCTTCCCGTCGATGGTTAGCGTGTATCGCCGCGGCCTCAGCGCAGCGAGTTCGACAAGTAGGGCGAGGATGTATCGACTCGCACCCCGGGGAAACCTCATGGCATTGGCCCGCTCATTCACGATGGCATCGAATCCTGCGGAATACACCGCGGCAAAGAACACCTGCTGGCCACCACTATCCGCGACTCCAAGGTCAACCCGTCGGGTCGGGCGGGTCACACTCACTAGGAGTCTTTCGATCGCCTCATCTGGGTCAGCGGGTACCCCCCACGACGAAGCAATATCGTTCCCGGTTCCCACGGGAACCACTCCTAATGGGGTGCTCGAGCGTGGCACCACTTCATTGATTGCGAGATGGACCGTTCCATCGCCTCCCACAGCGACGACTGCATCTGAATCCTTCGCTAAAGCGGAGCGCAAGCGCCGCGAAAGTCTGGTCGCAGAAGTTTCCTGGCAGAGCTCCACGTCGTGGCCGGCGTTACTCAGAGCAGTAATGACTCGAGGAATAATCTGTGCGGCTCGTCCAGCTCCAGCTGACGGGTTAGCAACTACAACGATGCGTCGACGATGAACCACGGGATAAGGCTAATCATCGGAGCGGTTCCGAGCACTACCCTCGAGCCATGGCGACTGTTGTGATTGCCCCCGACTCGTTCAAGGGATCTGTTGCTGCCCGCGATGCCGCTGAGGCTCTCGCGAATGGGTGGCGCTCAGTGAGACCGCAGGATTCTGTGTTCTCTCTCCCGATGGCCGATGGAGGGGAGGGAACTTTGGATGTCATTCTTTCCATTCGCCCCGATTCCACGGTGCACTTCGAAGAGGTGACCGGTCCCAATGGGTCACCCGTTGAAGCGTCGTGGCTGGAGTTGTCTGACTCGACAGCGGTCATTGAGATGGCACAAGCCAGCGGCCTGCCGCTCATGTCGACCCCTGAACCGATTGGTGCCACGTCGCGTGGAGTGGGTGAGCTGATTGCCATTGCCATCAACCACGGAGTGGAGCGAATCTTGGTGGGATTGGGCGGATCGGCGACCACCGACGCCGGCGTGGGCGCTTTGGAAGCGCTCGGGGCGCAGATAGAGCGAGACGGCGTGGGGGCTCCTGGAGTTGTGTCAATTGATTCGTCTGGTCTTCTGAAACCGCCCCGCGAAGGCATCACCGTACTGGCGGATACCCGCGCTGTTTTCGCCGAAGCTCCTGCCATCTTTGCCCCTCAGAAAGGCGCGAATTCTGAGGAGGTCGCGGCTTTGCAGGCCGCTTTTGCCACACTCGGCGAGCATTCGCCCGTGGCTTCGGCAGCGAGGATGCCAGGTTCTGGTGCCGCAGGGGGAACCGGCTGGGCGCTGGCGAGTTATCTGGGTGCGGTAATTGTCGAGGGGTCGCGCTACTTAGGAAACATGCTCGGGGTGGGGCGCTTGATGGATGGTGCAGATTTTGTGATTACCGGGGAGGGTCGGTTGGACGACACGAGTGTGAGTGGAAAGGTCGTGGGACATGTATGCGCTCTCGCTCGCGCCTATGGGGTTCCGGGAGCAATTGTGGCCGGTCAGTCGACTCTTGAGGCACTCGACGACTGGCCAGTCATGAGATTGGTCGACTTTGCATCAAGTACTGAGGAGGCAACCCTCAATGCCACGCGATATCTCGAACAAGCGGGAGCAGAACTTGCTCGTACGACAGCACTGTGACTGCGTCACACCGAATACGACCGGACCCTCTGGCTGGGGTGCCTGGACTCGAACCAAGAACAACTGAACCAGAATCAGCCGTGTTGCCAATTACACCACACCCCAAAACGTGGTGAGGCGGTCAAACCGCCTGGGCTACTCTAGCGCACCTCTACAGCGTCTGCCGGAGAGAACGAAGCCTCGCGAGGGTCGACTCCCGGCCCAAGATTTCCATCGACTCAAAAAGTGGTGGACTCACCCGACGACCCGAGACGGCCACTCGAACGGGAGTGAAAGCGTGCCGGGGAGAGAGCTCAAGTCCCTCCACGAGAGCTTCGCGTAACACCCTCTCGAGACTCTCCGTGGTCCACTCACTACTGGTCTCCAGCGCAGAGAGTGCCGCGTCGATCACCTCCGCTGCGCCATCTTTCACAGTGCTGAGCGCATCGTCAGCGATGACAAGGTCAGCGTCCGAGGTGAAAAGGAACGCGACCATCTCAGGCACTTCACCGAGTAAACCCACCCGCGGTTGCACATGTGGCAATACCGCGCCCAGCACCGAGAGCTCGTGTTCACTGGGCGGGCTACTGACCAGGCCGGCGCGCTCAAGGTAGGGAACCGAGCGAGCCAGAAAGTCCTCGGGCGCCAACTGACGCAAATGATCGGCGTTAATGGACTCGGCCTTCTTCAGGTCGAAGCGCGCCGGGTTGGGGTTCACGTTTCGCACGTCAAACGCCTCTGCCATCTCAGCAAGCGTGAATACATCTCGATCCGGGCCGATTGACCAACCCAATAGGGCGAGGTAGTTCAGTAGCCCCTCAGGGATGAAGCCGCGGTCGCGGTGATGGAACAGATTCGACTCGGGATCACGCTTAGACAGCTTCTTATTGCCCTCCCCCATCACATAGGGCAGGTGGCCAAAGTGCGGAATAGCCTCCGCCACTCCGATATCAATCAGCGCGTGATACAGAGCTATTTGACGGGGGGTGGAGGAAAGCAGGTCCTCTCCGCGCAATACATGAGTGATCCCCATCAAGGCATCGTCGACGGGGTTCACGAAGGTGTAGAGGGGTTTGCCATTGGGGCGAACGACCACAAAATCAATTGTTGAGCCCGCCGGGAAACTGATCGGGCCGCGAACCAGGTCGTCAAAGTCCAACGCCCCATCGGGCACCTTTAGTCGCAACGCAGGCGTGCGCCCCTCTTCACGGTAGGCCGCCTTCTGCTCTTCCGTTAGTTCGCGTTCGTGATTGTCATAACCCTGCTTCTCGTCACGACCCATCGCGCGGTTTCGCTCCGCCATTTCTTCGGCCGTGACATAGCTCTCATAGAGGTGACCCGCGGCCAGAAGCTGGTCGATGATGTTCTGGTAAATCTCGGTTCGCTGGGATTGGCGATAGGGCCCGTGGGGTCCGCCCTTGACAGGGCCTTCGTCCCAATCGAGGCCCAGCCAGGTCAGCGCCTCAAGAATCTGCTCGTAGCTTTCTTCACTGTCACGCTCCACATCGGTGTCTTCGATGCGGAAGACGAAGGTGCCACCCGTGTGACGTGCGTAGGCCCAGTTGAAAAGAGCAGTGCGCACCAAACCCACGTGCGGGGTTCCCGTCGGCGAGGGGCAAAAACGCACTCGAGTATCCGGCCCGGTCGCGTGGGTAAAGAGTTCAGCAGTATTCATAGCCATCATCTACGAGTGTGCCACCTGGGAGGACCGCCATTCGGCCCACACCACTCGAGACACGACCGCAATCACTAACCCCATCGCGACAAAGGACAGCCCGTCATAACCGACCATCAACAACACCACCCCGGAGAGAGCACCACCAATGGCCCCCGAGCCACTCATCACCACGTCTGAAACACCCTGCACCCGGGTGCGAATTTCGCGCGGGGTCGATTCAGTAAGCAGAGTTGACCCGGCAACGGTTGCTGCCGACCAACCCAATCCCAACAAAATCAGGCCGACAATCACCCAGCCCTCCACTTCGCTACCCAGGCCAGTAGCGAGAAGACTCATCCCGAGTAGTAGTTGGCCCACCAACACGGTGGGAATACGGCCTAGCCGGTCGGCCATGAGGCCAAAGATGGGTGAGAGCGCATACATTCCCGCAATGTGAAGCGAAATGGTGAACCCCACAATCACCAGGCTCGCGCCGTGATCGACCAGGTGCACGGGTGTCATCGCCATTACCGCAACCATCGTCGCGTGTGAGAGAGAAATGGCGACAAAAGCAGTTCGCCGAGAATTCGGTCGATCACTTCCTTCAGGTTGCTCAACCTGGCTCTTGCCCGTCTTCGCCCACCGAGCACTCACGGCAAGAGGATCGGGGCGCAACCCGAAGCGATAGATCAGGCTCGCGCACACTTGGGCTGCAGCCGTAATGACGAAGGGACCGGCGAGCGGGGGAAGGCCCAACCACTCTCCCAACGCGTTTCCTGGTCCAATCAAGTTCGGGCCCGACACCGCGCCGACTGTCGTCGCCCACACCACCAATGACAAGTCCGTTGCCCGGTGGGCGGCGGGCGCCACGTCGGTAGCGGCGAATCGGGCTTGCAGGTTAACCGCCGTGCCCACACCAATCATGGCGAGGGCGACGAGCAGAATCGGAAAGAGTCGAGTGACGGTCGCGACCACCGCGAGCGTGGCTCCCGCTGTCGCCACCCACGCCCCCGCGGCGAGCGACCACGAGCGCCCCTTTGTTTTCGCCAAATTCGCAAGTGGCAATGCCGCCATCGCGGCGCCGAGCGTGGAGAGTGTGGCGGCCATGCCAGACCACCCGGCAGAACCGGACAGATCGGTGGCGAGCAGCGCCCCGACGGACAGCGTCGAACCCATTCCAATACCGCTGAGAATCTGACCCACCATCAGCACTGTCCGCACACGAATGCGGAAGCGGTGAGTATCGAGACCGTCGAGACGGAGGTTAGTCGTGTCGGTCGTCACGGTTCTTCGCCGGATTTGACAGGGTCCCGATGCCCTCAATTGTGATGTCCACCGTTTGGCCATCAACGAATCCACCCAAACCAGACGGTGTCCCCGTGCAAATCACATCGCCCGGCAACAGCGTCCAGACATCCGAGCAGAACTCGATGATTTCAGGAATCGAATAGATCAGGTCCTTGGTGTTCCCCAGCCTTCTGGGTTCCCCGTCGACAAAGGTCGAAATGGCCGCGTTGGAGGGGTCTAACTCCGTCTCAATCCAGGGACCGAGAGGACAGAACGTGTCGTAGCCCTTTGCCCGCGCCCATTGTCCATCGGCAAACATCACATCCCGCGCGGAGACATCGTTGGCAATCGTGAAGCCGAAGACGACGGAACGCCAATCCGCTTTCTTTACCCGCTTTGCCACCGCGCCGATAACGACGGCCAATTCGCCCTCGTGAACGATGCGGCCTTCGACGGGGGGAATGATGATGGGGTCACCGGGACCGATGACAGCGGTGTTGGGCTTGAGGAAAATGAGGGGATTGTCTGGCCCTTCGTGACCCATATCCTTGGCATGTTCGGCGTAGTTCATGCCCACACAAATCACTTTCGAGCGCGGAATGACGGGTGCCAGAAGCTTCGCGTCAGACAGCGGAACTCGCGCCCCCGTCGTGTCGAGGCCGTGATAAATCGGGTCTCCGGCGAGGACGACGAGTTCGTCGTCATCGACTATGCCGAACTGGGGTTCGCCACCAGAGACAGAAAACCGGGCAACCTTCATCGCTTCTACCGTAGCCGTCTAGACCGACTGATTTTGCCTTTTTTGACGCGAAAGTGCGCGGGCTCGATCGTTTTGATCCAGCACCACCTTACGAATGCGCACGATTTCTGGCGTCACTTCCACACACTCGTCGTCTCGGGCAAACTCGAGCGACTCTTCCAAACTCAGTTTCTTCGGCGGGGTGAGCTTTTCGAGCTCCTCCGCGGTGGACGAGCGAATGTTGTTCAGCTTCTTTTCCTTGGTGACGTTCACATCCATATCGTCTGGCCGTGAATTTTCGCCCACCACCATGCCTTCGTAGACCTCATCACCGGGCGAGACGAAGAATGTCATCCGCTCTTGCAGCGACATCAGCGCGTTGGTGGTAACCGCTCCGGAACGATCGGCCACAATCGACCCGGTTTGGCGAGTCGTAATGGCCCCAGCCCACGGTTCATAACCGTGCGAGAGGGCATTTTGGATACCGGAACCTCTAGTAAGGGTGAGGAATTCGGTTCTGAAACCAATGAGTCCGCGGCTGGGCACGATGAAAATCATGCGGACCCACCCGGTCCCGTGGTTGGTCATCGACTCCATCCGGCCTTTTCGGGCCGCGAGCAACTGAGTAATCGCGCCTAAATGTTCTTCGGGGCTATCGATGGTGAGCTCTTCATAGGGCTCGTGCAGTGAACCGTTGATTTCTTTGGTCACCACCTGGGGCTTCCCTACCGTGAGTTCGAAGCCCTCACGCCTCATGTTCTCTACCAACACCGCGAGCGCCAACTCACCGCGTCCCTGAACCTCCCACGCGTCAGGACGATCGATGTCGACTACCCGAATCGACACGTTTCCAATCAGTTCGCGATCGAGGCGGTCTTTGACAAGCCGTGCGGTGAGTTTGTGTCCCGACACTTTGCCCGCCAAAGGCGAGGTGTTGGTACCGATGGTGACGGCAATCGCTGGCTCGTCCACAGTGATCGCAGGAAGCGGTCGAATGTCTTCGGGGTCACACAGTGAGTCACCGATGGTGATGTCTTCGATACCCGCTACCGCCACGATGTCTCCTGCTCGCGCAGACTCGGCAGGAATACGGTCAAGGGCCACGGTTTTCAGCAGCTCGGTAATCCGCACATTCGTGGGGGTGCCATCCCCCCGCACCCACGCCACGGTCTGACCTTTTTTGATTTCGCCGTGAAACAGGCGAATCAAGGCGATACGACCCAAGAACGGGCTCGCATCCAAGTTCGTCACGTGGGCCTGTAGAGGGTGTTCATCGTCGTAGGAGGGGGCGGGAACCCGAGTCAAAATCGCCTCAAACAGTGGCTCAAGGGTGTCGTTATCGGGAAGGTCACCATCGGCGGGCTGGTTGGCACTTGCCGCACCTGCTCGACCCGAGGCGTAAATGACGGGAAGGTCAAGAATGCTGTCGACGTCGATGTCGTCGACCTCATCAGAGAGGTCAGACACCAAACCAAGAAGAAGGTCGTGGGTCTCTGCCACGACCTCGTCGATGCGCGAGTCAGGCCGGTCAGTTTTGTTCACCACCAGAATCACGGGGAGGTGGGCGGCGAGAGCTTTACGCAACACGAATCGCGTCTGAGGCAGCGGGCCCTCACTGGCATCCACCAAGAGAACGACTCCGTCCACCATGCTGAGCCCTCGCTCGACCTCGCCACCGAAGTCGGCGTGGCCGGGGGTGTCGATGACGTTGATGGTGACTCCTCCAGCCGGAGCAGACGGCCCGGTGTAGTGAACGGTGGTGTTCTTCGCCAGAATCGTGATGCCCTTTTCTCGCTCCAAATCATTTGAGTCAAGTGCCCGGTCAGTGGGCGCTTGGTGGGCATCGAGAGAGCCTGTTTGGTGGAGCATCTGGTCGACCAGGGTTGTTTTTCCGTGGTCAACGTGAGCCACAATGGCGACATTGCGCAGGTCTTCGCGACGGGCACGCGCCATGACAGGGTCCTTTCGAGGGGGCTTCGCAGAATCAGAACCTGCGGCGCCCACAGCCAAGTGACGCGCCCTGTTAGCTTAGCGAGCGCCCAGCACCGAGGCTTAGCATTTGGGGGTGAGCACCCTCCTGAGCGAACCCACCGTCATTTTTGACGGTGAGTGTGCCTTTTGTCGCCACTGGGCTCAGGATCTCGGTCGATTTCTTCCGTCCCCACCGAAAGCAATTCCCTCGTCGAGCGTGAATCTTGATGAACTCGGCCTTGACCGTCGAGACATCGAGCGCTCCGTGTGGTTGATTACCCCCTCGCGACACTTTGCGGGAGCCGCCGCCATCGCCGCGATTTTTCGAGCGCAACCGCAGTTTTTCTGGCGCTTTCTGGGCCACTTAATGGACACCTGGCCTGTGTCGGTCATCGCAGAGCTTGGCTACAAACTCGTCTCCGCCTCCCGTCGTTACCTCCCCGCCCCGACATCATCATCCTGTGATGCACCCCACCGCTAATCGAATCCGGGCAGAGGTCCTCATCGTCCTCGCATTGAGCCTGGGAATCAGTGCGCTCTACGCCGTGGTGGGCTTTGCCCGGAGGCTCAGTAGCACCACTCCCCTCAACCAACAACAGGCGACAATCAATCGCTCGCTCGCCGACGAATCACTTTTTGATTTGCTCTACCAACTCCTCGGGATTGTGAGCGCCTGGGCCCCTGTGGTTCTCGTGGGTTTCTTGCTGTGGTCCACAGAAAAACCCCGGCTAGGTCGCCTCGGCTTATCGACCCCGCGCTGGTCTGACCTGGGATGGGGTGTGGGTCTCGCCGCACTAATTGGAATTCCCGGACTCGGCGTCTATGTCGCAGGTGTTCAACTTGGACTGACCGTTCAAGTGGTCCCTACTGCCCTCGAGCAATATTGGTGGACCATTCCGGTTCTTTTGCTGCGAGCACTCACCGCCGGGGTGGTGGAAGAAACCATCGCGGTGGGCTATCTCTACCGTCGATTAAGCGAGTTGGCGTGGTCACC
Source organism: Pontimonas sp. (assembly GCA_049416945.1). GTDB lineage: Bacteria > Actinomycetota > Actinomycetes > Actinomycetales > Microbacteriaceae > Pontimonas. Next base: position 32,205 of record JBMSHQ010000003.1, read on the forward strand.
GTTGGCGATCATCCTCACCCAAGCCTTTCTTCGCGGGGCGTATCACCTATATCAGGGGGCCGGAGCTTTCGTCGGGAATGTGGTGATGGGACTGATTTTTGGGTGGTACTACCACCGCACGGGGCGATTGGCTCCGCTCATCGCTGCCCACACTCTGATTGATGCGGTGGCATTTGTGGGCTACCCACTCATCTCAGCTAACGTTGCGGAAACTCTCGGTTTCACTCTGTAGCGTCACCCACGTGTCACAGCCAGAAGTCGGTCAACTCGCTCCCGACTTCACCCTCCCTGGAATCGTCGTAGAAAATGGCGAGACCTCTAAGCGGCACTTCACACTTTCGGAGAACCGCGGTCGCCCCGTGGTTCTCGCCTTTTACCCAGCCGACTACTCTCCGGGGTGCACCGCACAGTTGTGTAGCTACCAGGATGAGCTCGCCACGTTCAAGAATTTAGGTGCAGAGATTTGGGGTATTTCGCGGCAAGACCAGAGCAGCCACGAGAAGTTTGCAAAGAGTAAGGCGCTGGGCTTTCCCCTGCTGGCCGATGAAAAAGGTGATGTCACGGCCGCCTATGGCGTAGGGCTCTTCGGTATGGGGGTGCGCCGCAGTATTTTCATCGTCGACCCGGAGGGCAAAATCGCCTGGCGCCACGTCTCACTGGTCGGTTTCACCTTTCAGAGTGCGGACACTCTGCGCAATCAGTTGGAACTCATCGCCAGTTAGAACTCAGGCAAACGCCTCAATCGGCGGGCAGGCGCAGACCAGGTTGCGATCGCCGAACGCCTGGTCCACCCGTCCCACTGGGGCCCAGTATTTGCTCGCAATCCTCGGGTCAGCACCCGTGATGGGGTGCTCCGAGGAAAGCGCCGCCGGGTAACAGGCAAGCTCTCGCGAGTAGGGGTGATTCCACTCTCCCGCAATGGCCGTGTGGGCGGGGTGGGGGGCGTTGACGAGAGGGTTATTGTCCTCCGGCCACACTCCCTGGCCGACCTGATCGGCTTCCTGTCGGATGCGAATCATGGCGTCGATGAATCGATCAATCTCCCCCAGATCCTCACTCTCCGTCGGCTCCACCATCAGCGTTCCCGCGACGGGGAACGACATGGTGGGCGCGTGGAAGCCATAGTCCACCAGGCGCTTTGCCACGTCATCGACACTGACACCGGTCGCCTGCGTGAGCGGGCGAATGTCCAAGATGACTTCGTGGGCGACGAGGCCGTTTTCACCCGCATAGAGCACGGGGTAGTGCTCAGAGAGCCTCTTCGCGATGTAATTCGCGGCGAGCACGGCGCGGGCGGTGGCACGGGTGAGCCCATCGCGCCCCATCATGCGGACATACGCCCAGCTGATCGGAAGAATGCTCGGGCTGCCAAAAGGTGCCGCCGACACCGGCGCCCCATCGTGGTGATACACCCCGGCCTTGCCGGTGTCGATATCAAAAGCGGGGTGTTCCACCGACTGCGCAAAGGGGTGGCCGGGAAGGAATGGTGCCAAGTGAGCCTTGGCGCCCACCGGTCCCACTCCGGGCCCGCCCCCGCCGTGGGGGATGCAAAAGGTTTTGTGCAAGTTCAGGTGGGACACGTCGCCGCCGATATCGCCGTAACGTGCGTAGCCCACCAGCGCGTTGAGGTTGGCGCCGTCGATATACACCTGTCCGCCGGCCTGGTGGACCGCGTCGGTGACATCTCTGATGCCGTGCTCATATACACCGTGTGTGGAAGGGTAGGTGACCATCAGCGCAGCGAGATTGTCGCCGTGTTCTGCAATCTTTGCTTTCAGGTCATCGATGTCGACATCGCCTTTGTCATTACACGCCACGACCACGACCTGCATTCCGGCGAGAACAGCGCTGGCGGCGTTGGTGCCGTGCGCGCTGGACGGAATCAAACACACCGTCCGATGGTCATCTCCGCGGGAGAGGTGGTATCCACGGATTGCCAAAAGGCCCGCATACTCCCCCTGGCTTCCCGCATTGGGCTGAAGCGACACGGTGTCGTAACCGGTGAGCTCGGCGAGCCAGGTTTCGAGGTGAGACATCAGAACCAAATAGCCCGACACATCCGATGCGGGGGCAAAGGGGTGGAGGCCACCAAATTCGGGCCAGGTGACGGCCTCCATTTCGGTGGCAGCATTGAGCTTCATGGTGCAGCTCCCCAGAGGAATCATTCCGCGGTCGAGCGCATAGTCCTTATCGGCAAGCTGCTTGAGGTAGCGCATCATTTGCGTCTCAGAACGGTGAACGTTGAATACCGGGTGTTCCAAATAGCCCGAGGTGCGGCGAAGCTCGGCGGGCAATGCGTCAGACTCAGCCTTCCCCCCGACGTAACCGTCGAGACCAAACGCGGTAGCAAGCGCTGCGAAGGGGCCGGGGTTTGCTCCACGGCCCGTGGACTCAGCACTCACCTGGTCGAACGAGACCTGGACAAGGTCGTCCGCCGCTTGGTGAAGTAACACTCCGTGCTCTTTGGCTTGTGCGACAACCTCACCAGCGCGGGGAGTACGAATTTGAACAGTGTCAAAAAATGCGTCGTGAACTACCTCGAGTCCCTTGGCGCGAGCAGCTTCGGCGAAACCAGCCGCCTGAGACGCCACCTTTTGAGCCATCTGACGAAGGCCATCCGGACCGTGATAAACAGCGAACATTCCAGCCATGACCGCTAGGAGCACTTGGGCGGTACAAATGTTGCTCGTCGCGCGGTCGCGTCGAATGTGCTGTTCGCGGGTTTGAAGGGTCAACCGGTAGGCGGGGTTTCCGAAGCGGTCTTTTGAGACGCCGACGAGGCGACCCGGCATTTGGCGCTCTAGACCAGAGCGCACGGCGAGGTAGCCGGCGTGCGGCCCGCCAAAGCCCAGCGGGATTCCAAATCGCTGGGTCGTGCCAACAACGGCATCGGCCCCCATTTCTCCGGGAGGCGTGAGTAATGTCATCGCGAGCAAATCCGCCGCCACCACCGCAATACCACCGGCTTCTTTGACGGCGGAAATAGCCGAGGAGGGGTCGATGATTCGACCGGAGGCACCGGGATACTGAATGACCGCACCAAAAGCTTCGGGCAGATCCCCTGACCAGTCAGTTTCAATCAACTCAATACCGAGCGGTTCCGCTCGGCCGTGGAGGACCGCCTTGGTCTGGGGAAGAGCATTGGCGTCAACCAAGAACACGTTGGCGGAAACACCTGAGGCGCGGCGAGCGAGCAACATCGCTTCGGCAACGGCCGTGGCCTCATCCAGCATGGACGCATTCGCGGTATCCATCCCCGACAAGTCCGCGACCATGGTCTGGAAATTAATCAGGGCTTCCAATCGACCCTGGGAAATTTCGGGCTGGTAGGGGGTGTAGGCGGTATACCAACTGGGGTTTTCCAACACATTTCTCTTGATGACCGAGGGCGTGTGGGTGTTGTAGTAGCCCAGGCCAATCATGCTGTGGCGAATTGTGTTGTGGCCCGCCAGTTCTGTGAGTTCCGCGAGGACGTCCGCTTCACTCGCGGCTTCGGGGATGGAGGTGGGGGCTTTGGCTTGCCTCAAATGCTCGGGCACTGCCTTATCCATCAGCTCGTCAAGACTCGACAAACCGAGCTCCCCCAGCATCAGCGCTTCGGCTGAGCTATCGACTCCCAAATGCCGCGGGTGGAAGGGACTGTTGCTCACTTACTCTCCAATCAGTTGGCGGTAGGCATCCGCGTCAAGGAAATCTCCAGAGTCACTGCCGGTGACTTTAAACAGCCAGCCCTCTCCATAGGGATCCCGGTTGATCAGGGAGGGGTCATCGACGACAGCCTGGTTGACGTCGACCACTTCTCCGGCGACGGGCGCAAAAATTTCTCCCACAGACTTTGTGGATTCAACCTCGCCCACAATCGACCCGGCGCTAATGGATGAACCGACAGACGGGTGGTCAACGTAGACCACGTCGCCTAAGGCGTCAGCCGCATATTGGGTAATCCCCACGGTGAGTTGGTCGCCGTCGACCGCCACCCACTCGTGGTCTTTGGTGTAGCGCAGGTGCGCGGGTACGTCCGACATTTCTTAGTCCTTTCGCCGGCGATAGAAGGGCAGTGCCACCACGCGGGCAGGAATCATCGTTCCCCGCACGTCGAGGTGTACTTCAGTGTCCACCTCACGGTGGTCGCGGTCAATCAAGGCCATGGCGATGGGGAACCCCAGAGTGGGTGAGAGGGCTCCCGAGGTGACCTCTCCAATGGGTTCCATTGAGCCGGGGTCCACAACGGGGTAGCCAGCCCGAGCAGAGCGCTTTCCCTCTGCCTCGATACCAACGAGGATCTTCTGGCTCGGCTCAGTGTGCTGCTCGAGCCACTCTTTGCCCACAAATGACTCTTTGTCCATGTCCACCACACGCGAGAGCCGCGCTTCCGCCGGGCGAACCCGGCGGTTAATTTCGTGACCATAAAGCGCCATGCCCGCCTCGAGTCGGAGCGTGTCCCGAGCCGCCAGGCCACACAATTCCAGGTCTACCGAGGCGCCTGCTGCCACGATGGCTGCCCACAGTGCTTCTGCTTTTGCTACCGGAACGTAGATTTCAAAACCATCCTCACCGGTGTAGCCGGTGCGGGCGATAAGAATGTCAACGCCGTCGAACTCGCCCCGGGTGATGCGGTAATAGCCGACTGTCTCCAAGTCGTCCGCCGCGTGGAACCCAGCAATAGCGCTCATCACCGCGAGCACCTTGGGCCCTTGAACAGCCACCATGGCCGTCTCATCGGTCTCATCACTCACCACCACGTCAAAACCCTGAGCGCGCGAGACAAACTCCGGGAATACGGCATCGCGGTTACTGGCATTGGCGACGACCAGAAAGTCGTCTTCTGCAAGCCGATACACGACGACATCGTCGATGATTCCGGCGTCCTCGGCGAGCATCAGCGAATACTTCGCCTGCCCAACTTCGAGAGTGGAGAGTCGTGAACTAAGCGAATAATCGAGCACATCGGCCGCGCCCGAACCTTTGAGGCGAATTTCGGCCATGTGACTGAGGTCGAATAGCCCCACTCCGGTGCGCACCGCATGGTGCTCGGCAAGGTCGGAGCTGTATCGGACCGGCATGAGCCAGCCGCCAAACTCGGTAAACGCAGCGCCTGCTGCCTCGTGCACTCGATGCAGTGGTGAACTCGATCCCACGGTGCCTCCCCTGTCAAACGCGAGGCATTTGTCTCGCGTGACTCCCCCTCTGTCATTGGCCTGAGAGTTTCACGCGGATTGCGCTTTCACCGTCGGCGGGACAACCATTGTCCGCTTTTCAGAGTGGCCCCACCACGCGGTATCGGTGACCTGAGAGATTGGCGGGGAGGCTTGCTCCTTCGGTGTTGAGTGTCTGTGGCACCCAACTCTCCCGCGCAGTGCGTGGCCCAATATTCAATTGGACCTAGGGTATCAAAGCGCCACTCCAATCCCGCCCGCCCCTCCGGGGCAGTTTCGCTAGGCTCGCACTCATGATTTCCCCCAGCGATGTTCGTGCTCGGTTACCCCAGGGTTTTGTCTTGGGCGTTGCCACTTCCAGTTGGCAGATTGAAGGTTCAAGCTCCACTAGAGGTGAATCCATCTGGGACCGCTTCGCTCGGATTCCCGGAGCGATTGCCGACGGCACCAACGCGGACCCTGCGTGCGATCACGTGAATCGTTTAGATGAGGACCTCGACCTCATTTCTGACTTGGGAGTCGGCGCCTATCGATTCTCCGTATCCTGGCCGCGCTTCATTCCGGATGGTTCCGGCCCTGTATCAGGCCTCGGCGCGGGCTTCTATGACCGCCTGATTGATGGGTGCTTGGAGCGTGGTGTGGAACCCGTCATGACCTGCTACCACTGGGACTTACCGCAGGTCTTGCAGGACAAGGGCGGGTGGCTGAACCCCGACATGGAGAAGTGGTTTGCTGACTACGCCGGTGCACTCGGCGAGCGCTACTCCGACCGAGTCACCAAGGTGGCGACCTTGAACGAACCGTGGGTGAGTGCGTTCTTGGGCTATGCCCTCGGCATTCATGCGCCCGGAATCATCAACACCCCACAGAGCCTCGAGGTCGCCTACCGCCTCATGGTCGCGAGTGGCCACGGCATCCAGGCGCTTCGTCAGGCAGGGGTGAAAGACCCAGGGATTGTGTTGAACCTCACCACTGTTCGGGCCGACGAGCCTGGGGTGGACGCCGCACGAGACCACATCGATGGGCTTCAAAACCGCCTCTTCACCGATCTACTCGCCGGCCGGGGAGTATCGGACACTATCCGAGAGAGCACCTCGGTACTTACTGACTGGTCGTTTGTGACCGATGAGGGTGTGACGATGGCAGCCACACCAATTGACTGGCTCGGCATCAACTACTACACCCCCATTCGAGTGGCGAAGCCCGCCCCGAGCGGCCAAGCAACCGGTGTGGGCCAAGACACCGGCGCATATCCCGGCTGTCCACCAGCACGATTGAACCCCCGCCCGCCCTACACCACGATGGGCTGGGAGGTCGACCCCAGTGGCTTGACTGACGTATTGAAAGAAACCCAAGAAGCGCTGCCGGGTATTCCGCTGTGGGTTACTGAGAATGGGGCTGCTTACAACGACCTCGTAGTCGAAGGAGATGTCTTTGACCCCGACCGAGTGTCCTATCTTTCGGGCCACTTGCTCGCCGCCGCTGACGCCATCGATGCCGGCGTGGATCTGAGGGGATACTTCTGCTGGTCGCTCATGGATAACTTGGAATGGGCGGAAGGGCGAGAGAAAACCTTCGGCATCGTCTATGTGAATCCCCAGACGATGCAGCGCATTCCTAAAGAGAGTTACCGGTTCGTCCAAGCGGTCGCAACGTCGGCGTAGCGCCCGGTCTACACTGGCGCCATGAACGCGCTCACTGATTTCCTCACCAGCACCGAGGGTGTTCTCACCGTGCTCTTTCTTTCGGTGTGGACGCTGGTGTGGAAGGGCGTTGCGCTCTACCACGCGGGCAAGAACCGCCAAAAAGTGTGGTTTGTGGTGCTGTTGTTACTCAACGACTTGGGCATCCTCTCGATGATTTACCTGCGCTGGTTCCAACGCCAACGCGCCTGGTAAGCCCGGCTCGACCTGCCTACACTTTCATCGTGGCCATCTACAAAGTTCTGCTCTACTACTGCTTCACGCCTCTGGCTGACCCAGAGGCGATTCGGCTGTGGCAGCGCGACCTGTGTGAATCCCTAGGGCTGGGCGGTCGAATCCTGATTTCGCCCCACGGCATCAACGGGACTATTGGTGGCGAGTTGAATGCCGTCAAGAAATACCGCCGGAAAACCCGCGAATACCCCGCGTTCAAAGACATCGACTTCAAATGGAGCGAGGGCACGGGGGATGGTGATTTCCCGAAACTCTCGGTAAAAGTCCGTGACGAACTGGTGGGCTTCGGAGCCCCCGAAGAAGTCTCGGTCACCGAATCCGGTGTGGTGGGTGGGGGAACCCACCTGACTCCGGAAGCGCTACACGAACTCGTCAAGGAAAAAGACGTCACCTTCTTTGACGGGCGAAACAAATGGGAGGCCGCAATCGGCCGATTCAAAGACGCCGTCGTGCCCGATGTATCGACTTCTCACGACTTCGTGGGGGAGTTGGAGAGCGGCAAATACGACCACCTCAAAGACCAACCCATCGTCACCTACTGCACGGGTGGAGTGCGCTGCGAGATTCTCTCTTCGATGATGATCAAACGCGGGTTCAAAGAGGTCTACCAGCTCGATGGCGGCATCGTCCGCTACGGCGAAACATACGCCGACGAGGGCCTATGGGAGGGCTCGCTCTACATCTTTGACAAGCGCAAAGCGATGACATTTTCTGACAACGCCACCATCATCAGCTCCTGTGTGAGCTGCGCCCAGCCGACCTCCCAGATGGAAAACTGCGACGAGCCATCGTGCCGCCAACAGATGGTTCTATGTGGCGAATGTGTTGCCCTAAGGATTCGATGCAACGACCACACCCTCATCTCACTCGAATCATCGGCCTAACGTGAGCTCCCCCGTGTCAGAACCTACAGAGCGAGCTGAACGACTCTCACGGCTGCTTGAGCGCGCCAATAACGTTGTCGGAGTGGTCGCCCTTCTCGTCTATCTGGTCACCGTCTCACTCGCATTGAGCGAATCTGGGTGGTTCGCTTTGGTCCCCCTAACCAGTGCTTTATTGGGGGTCGGGCTTATCCACCTCACGGTGCGCACTTTTCTTGCTCATATGGATCTTCTGAGAACTCAGAAGGCTCACGAGGTGAGAGTCAGTGACAGCCCGCACTGACAGGCAAATAATCAGGTGCGGGACAACCCTGAGGTGTCCTGAGAGTTCAAGCGCTCGGCAATGTAAATAGGAATCACCGAAATAAGAATCATCACCACAGCAATCACGGCCACCACAGGCGCTTGGTTGGGACGGAACATGTTGTTCAAAATGTAAATCGGCAGGGTCATCACATTTACCCCTGCCGTAAATGTCGTGACGATGATTTCGTCAAAACTCAGGGCAAACGCCAAGAGCCCGCCCGCAAAAAGGGCTGAGCGAATTTGGGGGAAAGTAACGAGTCGAAAAGTAGTCCAGATGCCTGCTCCCAGGTCTGCTGAAGCCTCTTCGAGCGCCGTACCGGCACGCCTTAGTCGGGCAATCACATTGTTGAAGACAGTCACTACACAAAAGGTGGCATGGGCTACGACCACCGTCCACATGGCAAGAGATACGCCAAGGATTCCGCGAAAAAAGTTATTTAGGGCAAGGCCGGTAATAATGCCCGGTAACGCGATGGGCAAAATCACCAAGAGATTTATGGTGTCGCGACCGAAAAAGTCAAAGCGCTGGAGCGCAAAAGCTATGGATGTGCCCAACAGCAGAGCCAAAATAGTACTAATCGCGCCTACTTGGACACTCGTCAACACGGCGCTTCTAGCAGCCTCGGACTCAAATGCCCTCACCCACCACTCAAGAGTCAAGCTCGGCGGCGGCCACGTCAAGCTCTGACTCGTGCTGAAGGAATTTGCCAACACGACGAAAAGTGGTGCGTAAATCACGACAAGTGCAAGCGCGGTAAATCCACCCAAAACGATTCGGGAGCCTCGATTTAGTCTCATCTGTCACTCACAGGTTTCTCAGCGCCCCGGTGCGCCGGACTATCCAGAGATATCCAAAAATAATGATGAGAGGGATAAGGCCAACAGCTGAAGCCAGAGGTAAGTTGTTGGCCGCTCCCACATTCGTGTACACGAGATTTCCGAGCATTTGACTCGCCCCACCCACGATATTCACAGTGATGTAATCACCCAACGAAAGAGAAAACGAGAAAATCGAACCCGCGATGATGGCGGGAAGTGCCATTGGTAGGACGATATGTCGAAGTGTGTCACCTGTGTGACCACCGAGATCACCTGAGGCTTCCAGTAGCGAGTTGGGTACTCGTTCGAGTCCCGCGTAGATGGGCAGAATCACGTAGGGCAACCACAAATACGCCAGGGCCACTACTACAGCAACTAGTCCGTAGCCAGGCGTCTCTAACCCGAGGGGATCGAGCAACCATTGAAGAATTCCCTCCCCACTGAGGACAGATCTCCACGCGTAAACCTTCACGAGATAACTAGCCCACAGCGGAAGAAGCACCGCAATCACCAACACCCTACGAAGGCGATTATTGGCCACCTTCGCCATGAAGAAGGCGATGGGGAGTGCCAGGGCAACATCGATAACTGTGACACATAAGGCAACCGACAGTGTCCTGAGTGTTACCGCTCTGTACAGACCACCAGAGAATACTGTGGCGACATTTTCAAGGGTAAGTTCGCGACTGATCTCACCCGTAAAACTATCGACTGACCAAAACGCGGTGACCAATAACAACGCAAGGGCAACAATGTAAACCGTTACGAGCCAGCCAAGTGGGGCCGCTAGCAACAGGCCGAGTCGAACCCTCGGGTGGGTAGATAAGTATGTGGAACCGCGACGGGCTACGGATTCCTGAAGGGAACCCGCAGCACCGTCGCGATTGTTGTCAGACATTAATGTAAGCGTTAGCCCTTCATCTCTGTCCACGCCTCAGTCCACCGGGCGTAGTCGGTGCACTTGACGTCTGTGCGTCCATCGAGGCAATCCTCGATGGGTGTTGTCCAGTAGTACAGCTTCCCGGCGAAGTCGGTGTCACCAGCGTTAAACGCGTCGCAATCCTCACGGAAATCACACGCTGCCGGGTTCGACGGAGCTTCACCAAAGAAGCCAGTTGCCATTCCATTGGCTTCGGGGCTGGCAATCCAGTTCAGCCATGCGTAGGCACAATTGGGGTTTTCAGCGGCTGAAGCCACCATCCACGTATCTGACCAACCCGTTGCACCCTCCTCGGGGAGCACTGCTTCAACCTGGGTATCCTCGGCGAGGTAGTTGACGATTACCTGCCACGTCGTGGTGGCGACAGTGTCTCCTGTGTCCAAGGCCGAAATAGCCTTGAGATAGTCCGACCAGTATTCGCCGACGTGCTCGCGTTGCGCTTTGAGCAAATCAATTGCCGCAGCGAGCTGGGTTTCGTCGAGGGCATAGGGATCTTGGATTCCCAACTCGGGGTTATGTGCCATCAGATACACAGCAGCATCGGCGATGTAAATCGGCGAATCGTAGGCTGAAATCTTCCCCGAATTTTCGCCCGCCCGGTCAAAAACGACATCCCATGAAGTTGGCGCTTCACTGAATGATTCGGTGTTGTAGGCCAGGAGGTTTGCTCCATAACCGTGGGGTACTCCGTAGGAGACTCCATCAACGCTGTTCCAAGGCTGCATCTTGAGGAAGTCGTAGATTCCCGCATAGTTAGGAATGAGGTCAGTGTTGACGGGTGCGACATCTCCGGCGGCGATGAGGCGCAGAGTTGCGTCACCACTTGCCGCGATTACGTCGTAGCCACCTGACTTCATCAAATTGACGGCCTCATCAGACGTCCCGTATGACTTCGAGTTGACCATGCAACCGGTGCTCTCCTCGAAAGGGGTGACCCAGTCATAGTCGGGGAAGTTTGTTCCGTCCTCGACATACCCAGGCCAAGCGAGGATATTGACGGTTCCTTCGTTATCTCCCAGCTCAGATAGGGCATTTCCTCCCCCACCCCCTGCCGAAGAACAACCCGATACCGCCAATGCAATGGCAAAACCACCCGCTAACAACGATGTCATCGAGTGAGTGCTGTGAATTTTCATTTATTTCTCCTTCCCAAAAAGGGGCTTTTTGGGTCTCTCTTGTCACCCGAAGGCGACAACATCTGTTTTCTTCCACGACAGCATTACGGGTGCGCCTCGGGAGGGAATGGTGGCCGAATCGGCCGCTGGGATAGAGACTACGAGGGTCTTTCCCGAAGACAAGACGGCCCATACTTTCGTCGTTGAGCCAGAAAACACAATTTCTTGGACAGATGCTTCTACGATGTAGTGGTCGGAGTCACCAGGACCCAGGGCTATCCGTTCTGGGCGAATAGCAATGGCGCGCTCAACCCCGAGATTTTCTCGCGCCTCCTCGATAGAGAAAAGATTTGCCGTACCCACAAAATCAGCAACGAATTCTGTTGCGGGTGAACGATAAATTTCTTGCGGGGTACCGATGTGTTCGATTCGACCTCCGCGAAACACGGCAATTCGATCGCTCATCGACAGTGCCTCCTCCTGATCGTGGGTAACGAACACGAAGGTTATTCCTAGGTCTCTCTGGAGCTGTTTGAGCTCGATTTGCATTTCCTGCCTGAGTTTTAAATCAAGCGCACCCAAGGGTTCATCAAGCAACAGAACCTGGGGCTCCAAGACTGTTGCACGGGCGAGGGCCACTCGCTGACGCTGTCCACCCGAGAGTTGAGAGGGACGGCGCGACCCGAATCCCGCAAGCTGCACTCGCTCTAGTGCTTCTTCCGCTTTGCGGTTGCGTTCTTCCTTCCCCATTTTTCGCACCCTCAGCCCGTAGGCCACATTCTCCAGAACCGTCATATGGGGAAAGAGCGCATAGTCCTGAAAAACGGTGTTGACATTTCGACCAAACGGAGGCGTGGAGGTGACGTCGACCCCATTGATGGCAATAGAACCCGAATCAGGTAGCTCAAACCCGGCAATTGCTCGCAGCACCGTGGTTTTGCCCGACCCAGACGGTCCGAGCATGGAAAAGAATTCGCCGGTGGCTATGTCAAGGTTCAGTGAATCAACAGCAATTACTTCGCCGAAGCTCTTTGTGAGGTCTCGAATGCGAATCGCACTTGCCACCATGTTCCCCCGAACGTCACTGTCAGATGACCAATATTGGCACAGATTATGTGGCGTCGATGGCGTTCAATACTCCGCTCTTGTGGCGGAATAGCTGCACAGCTCGGGGAAGAATTCGGCTGCTAAAACCTCTCGATGAAGTAGCCCTCTTCGCCGTGCACGACTCGGTCAATTCCTGCGATTTCGTCGGCGTTGGAGACGCGGAAGCCGCCAAATTTTTGGATTGCAAAACCGATAACAAAAGATGACCCGAAGGCGTAGAGCAGCATGGCGACTGCCGCGATGGCCTGCACGGCGAGCTGGCGGTAGTCGCCACCGGCGAAGAGACCACTTCCTGTGGCGAAGAAACCCAGATATAGCATGCCGATCAGGCCAGAGACCATGTGAATCGCGACCACGTCAAGGGTGTCGTCGTAGCCCAGCTGAAACTTCCATTCAATGGCCAGACAAGAGGCGGCGCCGGCGAGTAGACCCAAAAATAACGCGGCCCCCGGCGTCACATTGGCGCACGCCGGAGTGATCGCCACAAGTCCCGAAATAGCACCGGACGCCGCACCAATAGACGTGGCTTTTCCCTCCCGAAGGCGCTCAACAATTAAGAAGCCAATCACGCCGAAAGCCGAAGAGGCCATCGTGTTGACAATAATTAGACCAATGTTTTGAAGCCCATTTGAGAACTCGGCTCCCGCGTTGAAACCAATCCAGCCAAACCACAACAAACCAGCGCCCAAGAGCACAAGGGGAACGTTATGGGGCTTGTCGGCGCCCTTTTCAAAAACGACTCGCTGACCCAATACCAAGGAGAGTGCCAAGGCGGAAGCCCCTGAAGAAATTTCGACCACGGTCCCGCCCGCGTAATCAATGATGGCGGGAAATCCACCGAGCAGATCACCTAAGTGTTGAATCCAGCCGCCACCCCACACCCAGGATGCTGAGGGGAAATACACCAGGGTGGCCCACACTCCGGCAAATACCATCCACGAGCCGAACCGAGCTCGATCGGCAATCGCCCCTGAAATCAACGCGGTGGTGATAATCGCGAATGTTGCAGAAAAAGCCCCCGCGACAAGCTGTTCATTGTTCAGGGCTGTCATCCCAAAGTGGGTGAAGGGGTTGCCAGAAAATTGCTTGGGAGAGGATTCGACCGTCATCGAGTAGCCATAGAGAACCCACAACCCACTCACCAGAGCCAGGGCGCCAAAGCTCATCATCATCATGCTGACAACACTCTTAGCTTTGACTAAACCCCCATAAAAGAATGCCAACCCGGGGGTCATCAGCAGTACAAGTGCTGTCGAAATTCCAGCCCACGCGAGTTCCGCTTCGGACATCACCTATTCACTTTCTTTGCGGGATCGGACAGCATTTGCCCACTTATCGCCTCAAAAATACTGGAGCAATGTTTCGTGGGTGTAAAGGCTCTTCACTAGGACGCAGGGAGAAAAGCTGAGATTGGATGACGAGTAAATCCATGGCAACTGCATTCGGGGCAATTTTACGCAACGGGTCGACGGAAGTAAGCAACAGGTCACCTTCTGGCCACCAGGCCGACATTGCGAGAAGCGATGGGCGCTCTCTCCCATCTCGAACCCGGAACCGACCATTTGACGGTCAGGGGTTCTAGTTGTTGAAGCGAAACTCCACTACGTCGCCATCCTGCATGACGTATTCCTTACCCTCAATGCGGGCTTTGCCCTTGGCTCGAGCCTCAGCGATGCTTCCGGTCTCAACTAGATCATCGAAGCTCACGACTTCGGCCTTAATAAATCCCTTTTCAAAGTCGGTGTGAATCACGCCAGCGGCTTGGGGTGCTTTCCAGCCCTTGCGAATGGTCCAGGCGCGCGATTCTTTGGGCCCGGCAGTGAGGTACGTCTGAAGGCCAAGAGTCTCAAAACCCACCCGAGCGAGCTGGTCGAGCCCTGACTCCTCTTGTCCCAGCGATTGGAGGAGTTCAGTGGCCTCTTCCGCGTCGAGATCCATGAGCTCACTCTCGACCTTCGCATCGAGCAGCACCGCTTTGACGGGCGCTACAAGTGCTTGGAGTTCCGCTTTTTTGGCCTCATCGGCCAAGACTGATTCGTCGACGTTGAAGACATAAAGGAACGGTTTAGCCGTGAGCAAGCCAAGCTCCTTGAGCAAAGACGCATCGAAATTCGCTTGGAACAAGGTCTTGCCCGAATCGAGAATTTCTTTGGCATCAGTTGCTGCTTGCAACACAGCCGCATCGAGCTTCTTGCCCTTGACCTCTTTTTCGTAGCGGGTGTTGGCCTTATCAAGGGTTTGAAGGTCGGCGAGTATCAGCTCGGTATTAATAGTCTCCATATCCGCGGTGGGGTTCACCTGGCCATCGACGTGGACTACGTCGGGATCGGTGAAGACTCGCACGACTTCGGCAATGGCATCCGCTTCACGGATATGTGAGAGGAATTGGTTTCCCAAACCCTCACCTTCGCTCGCACCCTTCACAATTCCCGCAATGTCGACGAACGACACGGTGGCGGGCACCGTTTTTTCTGAGTTCATCAGTTTCGCGAGGGTGTCCAAACGCTCATCGGGAAGGTTCACTACGCCGATGTTCGGTTCGATGGTGGCGAAGGGGTAGTTCGCGGCGAGAACAGTGTTTTTCGTCAACGCGTTAAACAGCGTTGACTTGCCGACGTTGGGTAATCCGACGATTCCAATGGTGAGAGCCACGAGCATCGAGCCTAGTGGAGTGGGCACGGGGTCCTGGGCTTCGTCGGTCGTGGCTGGCACACTGAAGACATGGATCCTTCAGCGCTCTCAATTGTCATTGCTGTTTTGGCCGGTGTTGCTGGCGGGGTAGCAGCCGGAGTGTGGTTTGGACGCGCCCAGCAGAAAACGTTGAGTGCACGGGCAGAGGCCGCCGAGCAACGAGCGGCGGCGCTGGATGCGCAATTGGAGTTGCTTTCTGGCCAATATGACGACGTTCAGAAGCGATACGCCGAAGACCAGAAGGTTCTTACCCTCCTCGAGCCTCTTCGCGATCAACTCAACCGGGTCGATAAGACCGTGGTAGAGATGGAGCGTCAGCGCAGCGAACAACACAGCCTGCTCTCCGAACAGTTGCGGGCAGTCGTCACTAACGACGAGGCGCTTCGCAAAACCACGGAATCCCTCGAGTCCGCCCTTCGCGGTGGCACCACCCGCGGCCGATGGGGCGAGGTGCAGCTACGTCGGATTGCCGAGAGTGCGGGCTTGCAAAACAAGCTCGATTTTGTCGAACAAAAGCAGGTGGAAGGCGAGGGGCTGGGAAAGCCCGACATGACGCTGCACCTGCCGGGCGATAAATACATCGCCATCGACTCGAAGGTGCCGTTTTCCGCCTATTGGGATGCTCAAGAGATTCCGCTGTCGGCAACGGGAGAGCAGGCACGCAAGCGCGAACACCTACTCGCCGACCACGTCAAAGCCGTGCGCTCACACGTCGACGCTCTAAGCAAGAAGTCATATTGGTCGAGCTTGGACAACTCCCCCGAATTTGTTATCTGCTTCATTCCCACCGAAGCCTTGCTCTCCGCCGCACTCGAAGCAGACCCGGATCTTCTCGAGTGGGCCTTTAGCAAGCGTGTAGCTCTGGCATCACCGGTGTCGGTGTGGTCAGTGATGAAAACCGTCGCATTCGCCTGGCAACAAGACGCCCTCACCCAAGATGCCAAGTCGCTATTTGAAACGGGCCGGGAACTGCACAACCGACTCGGCACGCTCGCGGGCCACATCACGAAGCTGGGCCGTTCTATCCAGACCAGCGTGAGCGACTACAACAAGTTCTTGGGCACACTCGAGCGCCG
>JBMSHQ010000004.1:0-39058 GCA_049416945.1 Pontimonas sp.
CGAGCTGTGCCTGATTCTCTAATTGCTCATCGAGAAGGTTCTGCGCCCTGATTGCTGCCGCATTTGCCGCGTCAAACGCGACCTCTGCTTCTTGTTGTAGTTCTTCGCGAATGTCGGAGGCGACCTGGGCCTGGTCGGTGAGCGATTGGGCGGTGTTTTGATCGGCGAGCGCCTTGGCATAGATGCCGTCGGTTTGCTCAGCGATTTTTGCGGCGTAGCCCAGACGCTGGAGCAGACTGTCGGCCTCATCGGCGTTCACAAAGATGGTTGCCTGCAAATCTCCACCCCCCACGCGGGCTAATTCAGCGACGAACTGGCCTGCTTTCATCCGTGACTCTTCGGCGACAATGGCCGCCTCGTCGGCTTCTGCTTGAAGTTGGGACTGGGTGTAAATCGCTTCATCTAAAGCGAGTTGCGCTTCGTAGTAAATCTCACCCAGCCGCATCGCCTCTTCTTCGGCCGCCTGATAGGCGAGGGTGAGTTCTTCCAAGAGTCCCTGGAGCTCTTCGATTTTCTTTTTGGCTTTGGCTTCGTCTTTTCGGGCGTCGAGCACGTCTTGCCAGGTGGGGTATTCCTTGGCCTGGGCGGGTTCGGACACGACAAAGACGGCCCCCGCAATAAAGGTCAGAATGACCAGTGCTATTGCGGGCAGGCTAAACGAGCTGTCACGAAAACCTCGCACGAAATGTCACGATAGTCACACTGGTCACAGAACCCGCTGAGGGGGTGGGGCGTGGCGGGAATGCCGGCGTTTGCGCTCGAGGGCATCTGACACCTACACTCGTACAGTTGGTTTGCCAACGAGGCCCCATCGTTTAGCGGCCTAGGACGCCGCCCTTTCACGGCGGTAGCACGGGTTCGAATCCCGTTGGGGTCACTTATAATTGAATATCGCAAGGCCCTGTAGCGCAGTTGGTTAGCGTGCCGCCCTGTCACGGCGGAGGTCGCGGGTTCAAGTCCCGTCAGGGTCGCCAGTCCGAGAGCTCCCAGCAGGGGGCTCTTTGACTAACAGGCGACAAAATGCCTGAGGCTCTGTAGCTCAGTTGGTAGAGCGTTCGACTGAAAATCGAAAGGTCACCGGATCGATGCCGGTCGGAGCCACCATTATTCGTCAGGGTGTGTGAGCGCGTAGCAGTCGCCCAGTTGAAATGAGCGCTCCCCCGCCCACTGCGGGTATGCCCCCTCCAGGGTGAACCGATGCCCCCCCCCGCCATAACCATCGGTGACGAAGAGAGTGATACCCAGGAGTGTGGAAGGGGCCGCTTCGCCACCACGGACGCCCTGCGCCATAGAGTGCACCACCCGTCGCGCCGAACGAGGCGAAATAGTCGGGGTGGAGCACCTGGTAGTCCTCGACCAGATCCGACCATGTGGCATCGAGCCCCATCACATCGACTGCACGCTGCAACTCTGATTGCACCCACTCATCAGACACGTCGGCCACCTGCCCGTTCGCAGGGGCCGCGAGAAGGAACGCGGCGGTGGCTCTTTCATTGGGGTAGATGTGGCCGGTGCGGTAGTAGTTCACAAACGACATGGTCTGACGGGGAAAGCGTCTGGAGAGGACACTGTCAAAAAGGTCACTCGGATTATCTGGTAGGACCACCGAGTGGGTGACGGTGTCATCTGGCAGGTTATCTTTCAAGGCCGTGAACACGGCGATGCCCGAGCAGGAGAGATTCTGCGGGTCCGGGCGGGTGTGACCCATGAGCCGCTCTAATACCCCGGCGTCGAGTGCACTCACCACCAGATCAGCGGTGTACTGGCCCTGGTCGGTCGTGACAGCCCCTTTGGATACCTGCGTCACTGTTTCTTCGGTGTGAATACTCGCACCGGCGAGCAGAGCAAGTCGATGGAGTGCTCGGGCAATTTCATACACGCCACCGGTGGGAACAAAGACCCCATCATCGGCCATGACCGCCGCCATGGTGGCAAAGAGCGCGAGCGTTTGTTCGGGGGCGACGCCGGCGTTGAGGGTGTGAATCGCGATGATGTCGCGCAGTCCCTCAGGCATGTCCTGGTGGTCGAGATAGGAGCGAGTGCTCAAATGCATGCCATAGGCCGAGACCAGCTTGGATGCTGCCGCCATCATCGCGGGGTTGAGCGGGTCGGTAGTGAGGAGTTCTGTGATGGCTGGGCCCAACGGTGCGTGGGTGTTTTCAAACGCTTTCCACGCCCCATGCCACGGGTGGTCGGTCGCGACCGGAAGGTCAGTCACCTCGCCTCGGTAAAAGTAGCGCCCCACCTCGGGCAGACGCTCCAGGTTCAACGCAGCAATATCGCGGGCCTTGTCACCTTGACCCAACGAGTCGTAGCGGTCAAAGAAGCGCTCGAGCACATTGGGGAAAGTGACCAGTGAGGGGCCGGTGTCGATACGTTGACCGGCCACTTCAATGCGGCGAGACTTACCACCCACCCACGCGTTCTTTTCAATGACGGTGACCTCAAACCCTGCCTTGGCGAGAATCGCACAGGCTGCGAGACCCCCGAGCCCTGCCCCTAAGACGATGACACGCATGGTTTAGGGGTACAGGCCGAAGCTGATGCCCGCAACAAGTTGCACACCCGCCACGGCACCGGCGACATAGGGGAAGGTGACAGAGAAGCGATAGAGGTCGCGGGCTTTCGCCGTGGTGGGGGTGCGCCAAAGCGCAATTACCAACCAACCGGCAATAAGCGCATTCGCAATCGCCACAGGGGTATTGACCATCGCAAAGAGCGCTGTGGACACAATCCACCAAAAGCCCGACCACAGAAGGGCTCCCTTGGTGCCGAAGGCCACGGCGGTGGTGCGAATACCGGCGGCCGAGTCTTCGTCGATGTCTTGGATGGCGTCATAGACGTGCTTTGCCATACTCCACGCCATCAGCCCCAAGGCGGCGGGCCACATCGGTTCGGCACCCAGCGCGAAGGGCACGAACACCAACGGGTAGGCGTAGTCGGTGTTGGAGAGTGAATCCCACACCGGCCGGCCCTTGAACCGCAAGGGTGTAGCCGAGTACTGCCAGAACGAGAAGGTGTAGGCGAGCATCCACGCCCACGCCGGCCACGGAAGCGTGGCGATGAAATAAATCAGGAACGGGGCGTTGGTGAGGACAACCCCCCAGATGATGGGGCGAGTTTCAGAATCAGTAATCTTGGCCCCGCCGTAGCCACCCTTGCGGGCGTTCGGGTCATCGGTGTCGCGGTCAAAAATGTCGTTGATGCCATAAATCAAAAGATTGAACGGGAACGTCACCCAGATCAGAATCGGCAGAATGTTCCAGTCCCACAGCGACCCCGTAATCCACATCGCCACAACCGTCGTGCCAATGGTGTTGATCCACAGGACAGGGCGGGAAATTTCGATCAGGCGCAAGAGCACCTCCTCAGCCTAACCGGCTGACTCAGGGGCTTAGTCGCGCCGAACCTGAAGAGGCCCGCGGAAGGTCTTGTGCTGGGCGGCTTGCGCCACGGGCTTGAGTGTGAGCAAATCAACGTTGGCGTGGGGTGGAAGTTCAAGCGTGGCAACAATCGCCTCGGCGACGTCTTCGGCGGTGAGAGGACCATCGACGTGTTCATAAAGTTTCTCGTAGCGCTCGGCATCTCCGCCATAGCGCTTGAGCGTGAACTCAGGGGTCTTCACCATTCCCGGGGCGATGTCAATCACGCGTATGGGTTCGCCGTTGAGTTCCAACCGTAGGACCTGCATCATCGCGTGCTCGGCGTATTTGGCGGCGTTGTACCCACCCCCACCTTCGTAGGGCGTGAAGGCCGCCGTCGAGGTGACCGTGAGAATGTCAGCCATTCCCGATTTCTCTGCCGCCTGACGCAGTGAGGGCAAGAACGTGGAGATCATGCGTTTGGTACCGATGACGTTGAGCTCAAACATCGCCCGCCAATCATCGATCGACGAGTGTTCGACGCTTTCTAGACCAAACGCTGCCCCCGCGTTGTTGATAAGAACATCCACAGGTCCCATGGCATCAACCACCCGCGCGAGCTCCGCGACCTGTTGGTCGTCTGTGATGTCGCAAGCATGAGTGGTGACTCCGGCGCTCGCTTCTAACTCGGCAAGCCGGTCGGCCCGCCGCGCCACAGCGATTACCTCGGCGCCCTTTTGTGCGAGAAGCGTGGCTGTGGCAAAGCCGATTCCCGAGCTCGCGCCCGTAATCAGTACCCGCTTGCCAGAAACTCCCATAAGGAGAACCTAGAGCGCTTTAACGGCAGTCAATACCTTGGTGAGGGATTCCTTGGCGTCGCCAAAGAGCAGCGTCGTGTTGGGCTCATACAGAAGGTCATTCTCAATTCCGGCGAATCCGGGGCGCATCGAGCGCTTCAAGAACACCACCTGCTGGGCCTCTCCAGCGTCCAAGATGGGCATGCCATAAATCGGTGAGCCCTGGGTGGTCTTCGCGGCAGGGTTCACCACGTCGTTAGCGCCCACCACCAGTGCCACATCGGCGTTCTTGAACTGCGGGTTCACCTCGTCCATTTCCAACAGCGCCTCATAGGGCACGTTGGCTTCGGCAAGAAGCACGTTCATGTGACCGGGCATTCGCCCAGCCACCGGGTGAATGGCGAAGTCCACTTCGATGCCTTTGGACTCGAGCGCGGTACGGAGCTCAGCGATAGTGTGCTGAGCCTGTGCCACGGCGAGGCCATAACCCGGCACGATGATGACCTTGTTGGCGTATCCCAAGAGGATGGCAACGTCTTCAGCGGAGCCGGAGCGCACAGGGCGGTCGGAGACCTCGGTCGAGCCTGCAGTGGAGCCGCCCTTGAAGGCACCGAAGATGATGTTCGAGACTGAGCGACCCATGGCCTTTGCCATCTCGAGCGTCAGAATCGTTCCCGACGCTCCCACCAGGGTTCCACCAACCAGAAGCAAGGTGTTTCCCAGCACCAGACCGGACGCCGCCACCGCAAGACCCGTCAGGGCATTGAGCAGCGAAATCACGATTGGCACATCGGCGCCACCCACCGGCAACACAACCAGCACACCGGTGGCGAGACCCAGGATCATCAGGGCAACCGCCCAGTTCATCGCGCCGTCGGTGATGACCAAGTAGGCCATGACGAGTGCGACGAGAACAACACCGCCCATGACGAACTGTTGACCGGGGAAGGTGACAGGCCGAGACGTCATCAGTTCTTGGAGTTTCAAGAAGGTAATGACAGAGCCGGAGAAAGACACCGAACCGACGAACACCGTGAAGGCCACGGCGATGAGGTATCCCAAGCTGTCCGCGTGGATGAGCTCGAGCAATGCCACGACCGCAGCCGCACCACCACCGACACCGTTGAACAGGGCCACGAGCTGCGGCATCTGAGTCATTTGCACCATACGAGCTGCGGGCACCGAAATGATGGCACCCACGACGATGACGCCGAGAATCCAGCCGATGTTGTTGATTTCGTTGGAGAGGAACACCACGGTGAGACCGATTACTGCACCGAGAGCTCCGAGAAGGTTTCCGCCTCGCGCGGACTTCGGTGAGCTCAGGCCCTTGAGGGCAAGAATGAAGAAGACGGCTGCGAGCAGGTAAGCGAGGGCCGTGATTTCAGGGCTCAAGAGATTCACTTGGCCTCCTCCTTAGCGGGCTTCTTTTTGCCCGAGAACATCTCCAACATCCGGTCGGTGACCACAAAGCCGCCGACCAGGTTGACCGTGGCGAGGAGCACCGCGAAGAGTGCGAGACCCAAGGTGAAGGGGTCTTCTGCTTGACCGGCAACGATGATCGCACCGACCAAGATGATGCCGTGAATGGCGTTTGCGCCGGACATCAACGGGGTGTGCAGGGTGCTCGATACTTTCGAGACCACCTCAAAACCGACGAATACGCTCAAAACGAAGAACGTGAGCAGCGTGATGGAATCCATTTATTTGGCCCCCTTCTTTGCGGGCATGAGTGCCTCTCGGGTGGGTTCGTGTCTGATTTCTCCGGCGTGGGTGAGGCACGCCCCTGCGACGACCTCGTCGTCAAAGTCCGGCGTGACCTTGCCTTTCTCAGTCATCAGAGCAAGAAGGTTGGCGATGTTCTTGGCGTAGAGACGCGATGCGTCAAAGGCCATGGTCGAGGGAACATCTTTCATTCCCACCAAGGTGACCGTTCCGTTGCCGACCTTCATGGCGGTGTCTTTACCGGCAACCGAGCCTTCGACGTTTCCGCCCGTTTCTGCAGCGAGGTCGATGATGACCGAGCCGGGCTTCATCTGAGCCATCATCTTCTTCGTAATCAGCCTGGGTGCGGGACGTCCGGGGATAGCGGCCGTGGTGATGATGATGTCGGCTGCAGTGATGTAGGGGGTCAATAGTTCTTGCTGGCGGGCCTGACGGTCTTTGGTGAGCTCTTTTGCATAACCACCCTGACCATCGGCTTGGGTGTCTAGCTCTAATTCGATGAAGGTTCCACCCATCGACTTCACCTCGTCGGCCGAGGCACTGCGCACGTCATAGGCCTGAACCTTGGCCCCCAGTCGCTTTGCCGTGGCAATGGCCTGAAGACCCGCCACACCAGCGCCCAGCACCAACACGTTTGCCGGAGGAATCGTGCCCGCCGCGGTCATATAGAGCGGAAGGAAGCGGGGGAAGCGCATCGCGGCTTCGAGCACACAGCGGTAACCCGCCACCAGAGCCTGAGAGGTGAGCGCGTCCATCGACTGGGCGCGGGAAATACGGGGGACCAATTCGAGCGCGAAAGAGGTGATCTTCTTTGACGCCAACGCTTTGACCGTGGGACCTTCAGATGCAGGCGAGGCGAGCCCCACGGTGATCGCTCCGGCCTTCAACTTACCGACGGTGGCGGTGCTAAGCGGGCGGACGTGTGCGAGAACATCCACCGAACCCAAGGGAATCGAGGCGACGAGTTTGGCGCCCGCCTTCTGATAGTCGGCGTCGGGATATCCGGCTGGGACACCAGCGCCTTTTTGAACCTGGACACTCAAGCCCAAGTCGACGAGCTGTTTGGTGGTTTCGGGGGTTTGGGCCACCCGGTTTTCACCGGCAAGTGGTTCTTTGGCAACACCGACAATCATGGTCTGACACTCGACCTTCTTATTCGCGAATCAGTCGTTATGCGTCGAAAAACGACGCGAGAAGAACGCTAGCAGGTGCTCAGCTCGCAGAATCCGGGAGTTTGCCGTCAAAATCGACTCTTTTCGACCCTCGTCGCACCGTCACACGCGGGTTGTTATCCCACCAGGCTGCTACGAAGGCGGCAATCACCGTGAGAATGGCGGCGGCCACGAATACGAGGGCGATCACGAAGATGACGTTCGTGCCGGCGTCTTCCACGGCACAACAATAGCTCCTACTAAATACCTTTTAGTTCAACACTCCGGATAATTCTTTCGACGTGAGCGGTGGTGAGTTCGTCCTTGAGCACCCACAAATCTCCGTTTCGAGCCGACGGCAAGTGCTGCCCGGCCAACCACATTGCTGCGCCGAGGGTCGACCACGCCACCGAGGCCACCTGCCCGGCCAGCTCCACGTTGCTGAGAAACTCTTGTCGCTCTTCGGAAGAGAGGCTCGCAGGCGGAGTGCTTACTTCACCTGAACGAAGATCGTTCAGGAGATACCCCAGAAGCATGAGGTTGCCTTCAAAGAGTTGTTGCACCTCGTCGCGATAGTCGCTTTGGAACACTTCAGAGACGTGAAGCGCCGACATGGGGTTATTGAGCATGGTGGCCCACCCACCCATCTCGCAGGTCCGCTCGATTTGTTCTCTAATCCACGCCTCAAGGCGGGCCTTTGGTTCTCGAGGCGCTTTTCTCACCGCCTCGGCGAGGTGCCCGATATATCTGCGATAGACCTCGAAGAGTGTAGCTGCGAGCAAGCCGTCTCGGGTGCCGAAATAGTGGTTCACCATCGGGTTGGTAATGCCAAGTCGTTGGCAAATGGTCGCCGAGTTGAAATCAGATGGGCCCTTCGAGCGCACATGTTCCATCGTGAGATACATGATCTTCTCGGCCATTGACGGCTGGGGGTTGTCGCCGAAGCGAAGCCAATAGTCATCCGTCAAGGTCTCGTCAGGGTGCGAGGTATCGGTGAGTTTGCGTCTCACTATCGCCTCCGACGGACTGCGCTAGTCACGAATGGTGCCCACCCCAGGGATGAAACGTCCCACTTGAGCGGCATAAGAAGCATAACCCTCAAATTTCACTCTCAACATCGACTCTTCAGCACGGGCCTTCACCTCGAGCAATGCCAGAAGTGCAACAAAGAGGAGGACGTGGAATAACGAAGCTCCCCTGATGGCTAAGCCCAGACCAATGAGAAGCAGCGCTGAATAAATCGGGTGGCGCACAAAGCGATACACCCCCGAGGTGGCGAGCTCACCGGACTCGCGCGGGATGGGGCTTGGGGTGAGGGATCCGCCGAGACGAGCCCCCGCAATAACGCCGAGCAATACGCCGCCTCCCACGAGGGCCATGGTGATTCCCGTCACCACACCGCCCACTGGATACAGCGACCCTTGCGGCAGGGCAATCAGCAGCCCAAGGAACACAAACTGGACGACAACCAGTGACCATGCCTGCCAGCTCCGCATATGTTCAGGCTAGCCCGTTCGCTTCCAGCGTGAGAAGAGACCAGTTGTGCGTATACCTAGGGGGGTATAGTGGTCACAGACGAAAGGACGCGACACCATGCCCACTGTTGACCTCACTGCAGCCGATTTTGAAGACACCGTCACGAAAGACGGCATCACTCTCGTGGACTTTTGGGCCGAATGGTGTGGTCCCTGTCGCGCGTTCGCGCCAGTGTACGAAGAAGCGAGCAACAAATACCCCGAGATCCGCTTCGGCAAAGTTGACACCGAAGCCGAGCGTGAACTGGCGGGTGCCGCGAACATTCGCTCGATTCCCACTCTGATGGCCTTTCGTGACGGAATCTTGGTATTCGCCCAGCCCGGCGCGCTTCCCGCCCCGGCACTGGAGCAAGTCATCACCGCGGTAAAAGACCTCGACATGGAGGACGTGCGCAAGCAGCTCGCCGAGGCGGAAGCGAAGCAGGCCGAGGGAAACTAGAGCTGCGAGCGCCCAAACAGGCGTCGGCGCACCTTCTCCACAAGGCCCTTCGCTGGGGGCTCGTTGTAGTGGTCGGCAACTTCTTGACCGGTGAGTTTTTGAATCTCTGCCATGACCTCGTCAGTGGCGTGACGCCTGGCACCACCCGACTCGGCGCGTCCGTGACGGGAGAGGTCAAGCGGTTTGCCAAAGCTCACCGAAATCTTGGTGAGCTTGATTCCGTTTGACCCCGGAGGTTGGACCTTATCGGTACCTTTGAGCCCCACCGGAACCACGGGAGCTCCCGATTTGAGCGCCAACCATGCCACACCCGTCTTACCCCGATACAACCGACCATCGAGCGAACGGGTGCCCTCGGGGTAAATCGCAAACGCTTTTTCCTCTTCGAGTAACTCCAGGCCCGCGTTAAGGGCATCTTGTGCGGCCTGGCCGACTCCCCGCTTAACGGGAATGGCGCCAATGGATTGGAAGAACCACCGGGAGAGGGCGCCTTTGAATCCGGTACCCGTGAAATAGGTGTCTTTGGCGAGAAACGACACGGTGCGGGGGGCAAGAAGCGTGATCACCACACTGTCGATGAAGGAGAGGTGATTGCTCGCAAGAATGACAGGCCCCTCCATGGGCACGTTCTTCTTACCGGTGACCTTCGCGCGGAAGAGAACCTTGACCAGCGGCGTGAGGGTTGCTCGCGACACCGCCTTCAACATGGTTACGCCTTCCCGGGAAGATTCTTCGCTGGCACCCCCACCGCTAGCGCGCCTGGGGGGACATCATTCACGACCACGGCTGCTGCGGCAATGCGCGCGCCGTCGCCAACGGTTATCGAGCCTAGAACAATTGCTCCGGCTCCGATGGTCACACCATTACCCACGGCGGGGTGACGGCGACCTTCGGTGTGTTGGCGATCGCCCGGTTTCTTCCCCCCGAGCGTTACTCCGTGATAGATCAAGCAGTCATCGCCAATGGTCGCGGTCTCGCCGATGACAACCCCCATGCCGTGGTCAATCACCAGTCGGCGCCCCAGCATGGCTCCGGGGTGAATTTCGATACCGGTGACCCGCCTGGCACGATAGGCGATTTGTCGGGCGAGGAGTTTCCAGCCTGCCCGCCACAACTTACTTGCGATGCGGTGCCAGATCAGTGCCCGGACGCCCGGAGAGGTCAGCAACACTTCGAGAGGGTTGCGGGCGGCAGGGTCGCGCTCTAAAACAGCATGAATGTCTTCGCCGAGGCGAGTGCGGGGGGTCATGGACTAGTCGCCAAGCCCCTCATACAACGGTGTGGAGAGATAGCGCTCACCGTAGCTCGCGAGAATCACCACGATGGTCGCACCTTGCAACTCAGGCCTGGCGGCGAGTTGCACCGCCGCGTGAGCCGTGGCACCCGACGAAATTCCGCCCAGGATGCCCTCCTCAGATCCGAGTCGGCGTGCCATCGCGAAAGCCTGCTCCGCTGAGACGTCAATGATTTCGTCGTAAACCTCACGGTCCAACACCGGCGGCACAAAGTTCGCACCGATGCCCTGGATTTTGTGGGGCCCGGGGTCACCGCCGTTCAGAATCGGTGATTCGAGCGGCTCGACGCCGACGACCTTCAGAGAAGCCTTCTTCGCTTTGAGCGCCTGGCCGGTTCCCGTCAAGGTGCCACCCGTGCCCACGCCCGAGACGAACACGTCGACACTTCCATCGGTGTCGCGCCAAATTTCTTCCGCCGTGGTCTTGCGATGAATCTCGGGGTTCGCTTCGTTTTCGAACTGGCGTGCCAGAACAGCACCCGGAGTTTCCTCGGCAATTTTCTCTGCCGCCGACACGGCGCCCTTCATTCCTTCCGGCCCCGGGGTCAGCACCAGCTGCGCGCCATAGGCACGAAGGAGCATTCGTCGCTCCATGCTCATCGTCTCTGGCATCGTGAGGATGGCTTTGTAACCGCGAGCCGCAGCCACCATGGCGAGCGCGATGCCGGTATTGCCACTGGTGGCCTCGACGATGGTCCCGCCAGGCTGCAGTTCCCCTGCGGCTTCGGCGGCATTCACGACAGAGATCGCGAGACGGTCTTTCACGCTTGCGGTGGGGTTATAAAACTCGAGCTTGGCCAACACGGTGGCCTGTGAATCGCCCACGACCCGGTTCAAGCGAACCAGTGGAGTTTGGCCAAACGCTTCAGTGATGTCGCCATAGACGGCAGCCACGGTATTCCCCCTCAATCCAGTGCGGTGCTGAGCTCACTAGCGTACGGGGCTTTGGTGAAAGAAGTCGTAGTGTTACATCTATGCAGGTTTCTTCGTGCTGACCGTTACTCTCGGTCTGCTCGGGGCACTGCTCTACGGCGCAGCCGATTTCGCGGGTGGCTTTGCCGCCAAGAGGCTTCACACCCTCGTCGTCACCGGGTTTGTGGCTGTGGTGGGACTTATTGTCATGGGCAGCGTGTCACTCGCCATGTCCGATCAGTGGAGCGTCGAGTCGGTGATTTACGGCGGAATCTCCGGTGTCACGGGTCTTGCCGCCATCGGTCTTCTCTATGCCTGCCTGGCTCGAGGTCCGATGAGTATCCTCTCGCCCACCACCGCAATTCTCTCGGCGCTCGTGCCGATGACCTGGGGTTTTGCCATCGGCGAGCAACTTTCCTTTTGGGCCTACCCGGCCCTCGCTCTCGCCCTCGTCGCCGTGGTGTTGGTGGGCATCGTGCCGGACGAATCGGCCGCCCGCCCCACAGTGTCAGCACTTCTCATGGCGATTGGGTCTGGGGTGTTGATTGGGGGGTTCTATATCTTCATCGACCTCGCTCCAGACGACTCGGGCATCACCTCGCTTGTGGCGAACCGAATGGTTCAAACCGTGTTGGTGCTCGCCATCTTGCTCGTCTTCATTCCCCTGCGGGGCGCTCGGGCACTAGTGAAGAACCCCGGCGAGGCGACTATGCCTTGGGGGAGGTTGGTCTGGGTGATGGTGGCGGGAGGGGTATTCGACGCGGTCGCGAACATTGCGGTGCTCTTTGGCCTCCGGGTGGGTGAAATCGCCGTGGTGTCTGTGCTCACCGCCCTCTACCCCGCAGGCACCATCGCTCTCGCCTCGATTCTGTTGCACGAGCGCATCCAGAAAGTGCAGTGGGTGGGGTTGGTTCTTGCCCTCACAGCGAGTGGAATGCTGGCGGTATGACGATAAGTCCGGCTCGAGTAGGCCACATCATTTACCGCCTGGTGAGCCTCTACTTTGGCCTGTTCACCTTTGGGTGGGCCATGGCCATGATGGTCCGAGCCGGCGTGGGCTTGGACCCGTGGACCGTGTTCGCCGAAGGCCTCTACGTCACCACCGGAATCGGGATGGGTTGGTGGGTCGTCATCATCGGTCTTGCCGTCCTGCTGTTGTGGATTCCCTTGGGACAGCGCCCCGGTTTCGGCACGGTATTCAATGCCCTGCTGGTGGGGCCCTCCATGGAAGTCGGGTTCCTCTTCATCGACCCACCAGAGTCGGTGATTCAGCAATGGATCACGTTCCTCACGGGAGTGCTCATGCTCGCTGTCGCGAGCGGCTTCTACATCGGCGCGCGATTCGGGCCCGGCCCGCGCGATGGATTGATGACGGGGGCAAACAAGAAATTTGGCTGGCCCATTTGGATTGTGCGCACCAGCATCGAAGTGACCGTTCTCATCATCGGTGTCATCCTCGGAGGAACATTCGGGTGGGGCACCATCGTGTTTGCCCTCGCAATTGGCCCGCTCGTGCACCGCACGATACCGGCGATGACTATCGCGGTCTATTCGGAGAAAGACACCGGCAAATAAAGATCTTGCACTCGGTTATCGAGTGCAGTGTGGTCGTTGCGGGTAAAGATTCCGCAAGCCTCAACGGTGCAGTCGACAAACTCATCAGCACTCGGTGGAATGAGCAGGTAGGCGGTAAACGAACCCGCCTCGACGTCGTCATACCCTCTCGCACCAAAAAGCTTCCAGGCCCAATCGTCATTGATCCAATTCGACGCCGCCCATTGGATGTCACCCTCCACTCCGGCCGACTCGTCGTCCAACTCCGGCACGCCGCCCAAGCATGGCCCGGGCTTCAGATCGACACTCCCGGGAATTTTGCATACTGCGACGTAAATGCCACTGGATGCGTCAAAACCCGTTCCGGACACGACAATGCGGTCGCCTTCTTCAACGGCGGACAAATCGAGGCTCAATCCGTCATCACGAGCCACGCTGAGTGTTCGCGTCCTGCCGTCGTCTCCCGTCGCCTGGACCTCGAGGGGGTAGCCCTCCACTCGGGATTGACCAGAAGATCCAGCCTCTTCCGCCATCACGATGGGAACCACCAGGTAAGCGGTAAACGCGGCCGCCACAAGAACCACGCCACCGAGAATCCACCACACGAGTCTCCGAGTGTGACCAGAGCGTGCGGCGGAGGAATGGAGGTCGGCCATGACGCCCAGTGTATGGCGGTCCGTTATAGCCTTCCGGTGTGTCCGCCCTCAGCATTCTCGCTATCGCGCTGGGTGGTGCGCTGGGCGCCCTGAGCCGAGTGGGCCTCACCGAACTCGCGGGAGGCGACCTCCTTCATCCCGGCACACTCACCATCACCCTGCTGGTCAACGTCCTCGGTTCCTTCCTTCTCGCGCTCCTGCGCCGCCACTCACACCGTCTGTCCTCTCCCGCGCTCGTCGACGGCATCGGCGTAGGGTTCCTCGGAGCATTCACCACCTGGTCGGCCGTGATGGCAGCAAGCGCCCTCGCCTATGGAGCAGGCGAGGCACTTCTCGCCATTGGCTATCTCGCGGCATCGGTCGGAGCAGGAATTGCCGTGGCCTACATCGCCCGAGGCCCCCTCGAGGAGACTCGCTCGTGACCAGTCTGATGAGTGTTGCGGTGATTGGTGTCCTGGGTGCTGCAGGAGCACTCGTGCGATATGGCTTGGTGCTGTGGTTCCGGGCAGCTCACTGGCCCAGCGCCTATTCCACGGTCTTGGCCAACCTCATCGGATCAGCCGGCGCTGGTCTCGTGATCGCTGCTGATGGTGGGATGTGGTCGTGGTGGCTTGCTGCGGGTCTGTTTGGCGCAATAACAACCCTCTCAACAGTCGCAGTCGACGTTGCCGAAGAGCTTCGATTGCGGAGAAAATCTTGGTGGTCTCTCATGTTGTGGCACGTGCTGGGAGGCCTCGCAGGCTTTCTGGTGGGGTTTCAAATCGGAGCTGTGGCCTTCTAGACCCCCGGGCTCGCTGAGGCGGGCGTGCTACACTCGCGCCAAGCTTTTCGCCCCGTTCGGGGCGTTCCCCGAGTAGTTTCGAGTGGCCTTTCAAGGAGTTGGCATGGGTCGCGGACGTCAGAAAGCCAAGCACACCAAGGTGGCTCGTGAGCTGAAGTATTACAGCCCTGACACCGATTTATCCCAGCTCGAGCGCGAGTTGGCGAGCGCGAAATCCTCAGATGAGGACCTCTATGTCGACCGCTGGGCGAGCGACGAAGACGACGACGACTAGCCCCAACTTCCCCGCAATTCGACGAATCCTCCGCTGACGCCCTTTGCCGCTTCAGCAACTTGGCCTTCATGGGCCTCAGTAACAGTCCCCGCGATCCACGCCCGGTGACCTGACTGCTCGAACGACGCGACCACATCCGCCGAACTGCCCGCCTCACACACGAGGGCGAGGCCCATGCCGAGGTTCCAAGTGTCCTCAACATCAGCGAGGGTGATTCCCCCCTGGTGAGCAAGCCAGGGAAATACGGGAGGCACTGACCAGCTGCCGCGCTCGAGCGTGAGAGCGAGCCCCTGGGGCAGGACACGTTGAAGATTTTGGGCGATGCCCCCGCCGGTGATGTGGCTTGCCGAGTGCGTCACCCCGGGGAGGTCAGAGAGCACCCGAAGCATGGCGGGGGTGTACACCAGCGTGGGCTCGAGCAGAACCTCACCGACACTCTGGGTGATTCCCGGCACTGGATCGTGTAGTGATATTCCCGCCTGAGCAATGATGTGGCGGGCGAGTGAATAGCCATTGCTATGCAGGCCGCTCGAGGCCACGGCAACCACTTCGTCCCCAGCTGTGACCCTCTCGGGGCCCAGCAACTCGTCTTTTTCGACGACTCCGGTGACCGCGGCGGCGACGTCATATTCGTCCTCACCTAAGAGTCCCGGGTGCTCGGCGGTTTCTCCCCCCACGACGGCGACGTTGCTCGCCTCGCAGGCGCGGGCAATACCGGAGACGATCGCGGCGATGCGCTCAGGGTGGACTTTGCCGACCGCGATGTAGTCGGTGAGGAACAGTGGCGTCGCCCCGACCACAACAATGTCGTCAATCACCATGGCCACGAGGTCTTGGCCGATGGTGTCGTGTTTATCGAGTGCTTGGGCGATTGCCACCTTGGTGCCCACCCCGTCGGTCGAGGTGGCCAAGACGGGGTGGCGATATCCCTTTAGGGCATGTGCATCGAAGAGTCCCGCGAAGCCACCGACACCACCGATGACGCGGCCCTTGTGGGTGTTGAGGACGTCTTGTCGCATCAGCTCGATGGCGAGATCGCCTGCTTTAGTGTCCACGCCCGCCTTCTGATAGGCGGTCTGATCGGTCACATGACCAGCCTAGTCGAGAGCGGAAAAAGCCGGATGGAGAAGTGTTGTGGATAACTTTCTCGCCGAATTTTGTGTTCCTTTTACTCTCGTCACTGCGAATCTCAGTAAAGGAGCTCGGAGATGGTTCACACCCACCACATGCGAACCTCCGTGACGGTCTTGGCCGTCTCATTGGTGGTGGGTGTGGCGACGACTGCTGCAGGGCCAGCTTTCGCCGATGACCTCGGCGAAGTGGCAACCTCCACCTTCTCCTACAGCAGCGTCGATACCACCTCCGGCATCATCGTGGGCGGGGGTCCCCCGGTTTTTTGCCCCCCCCCCACGATGGCTGGAGATCAGAAGCGTTCAGCGAGTTCGGCCGTTTTGGGCTCGAGCGCAAGATCGACACGGAACTTTCCGAGCGCAACCAGTTTTCTGCCTGGAACGAATCGGTCACTATCGAGCAGGGCGCAACCACCAGCATGGTGCTCTCAAGCCACATCATCACCGACTCACTCACCCGCAATATCGTGGAATCGACCATCACGATGGCGGGCAACTCGCTTCGTCACAGTGTCCGACTCACCGAGATGTGGGCTGGGTCACTGCCACGAATGCGGTTTTATCTATTCGCCGACCTCGCCGCCGGATCCTCGGTGCGCTACGAACAACTCTCGCCCGCGGCCCTGCTCGCGACCGATGCCTCCGGCAACCACCCCAGCGTGTTAATGCATGTGAGCGCGAGCGACGGTGACGCCTTCTTCGCTTCACGTGACGACCACGAACAGCCACTCAGCAATGGAGACCCGCTGGCGACAGCGTATGTGGGCAGCATCTCGGGCACAGCGAGCACCATCACTCTGCACACCTTCTTGATCGACAGTGACCCCTGTGCTGACAACGCAGTCCGTGAACTAGCCACCACAACTGCTGCCGACCCCGCCGCCTATTTCGGTCAGGCACTCGAGACACCCTCATCCTGTCTCTCGGGAAACGCGTGGGAGATTCTCTCCTCCTCAGACGAACCACAAAACCTCACTATCGACGTTGACGAACGGGTGACAACTCCCCCAGGGTCAACCCGGAGATTTAGCCTCGGTGGCCTCCCGTCGTTCCTCACAGGTAGCGTCGATGACTCCACGTCACCCGCCACCATCAGCGTCGACTTCTCCTCCGAGGCAAGCGTCGGCGACTACCCCGTGACGCTTAGTAGCTGGCTTGACACCACCACAGGCGGAGTGACCACGCGATCGCAACCCATGACGCAATTGGTAACGCTCGCAATTCGAGAGCCTGCGCCCGAGCCAGAGCCTGAACCAGACGTCACCCCCGAAATTGTCAGCGAGCCGGTTGCCGAGTCTCCGCTGATCGCGGTGTCGAATGAGAATGCTCCGCGGCGAGAAAAGAAAAAGGCTGACATTGTCGCAGTGGAGCTCGCGCCAGCACCCGCGCCGCCCTCGGTTCCCTCGCTTTCTGTCACCGGTGACGCTGAAGCCGAGGAGGAGTCAACGGAACCTGACTTCCAACTTCAAGAATCTGCCCCAGCCACCCCCCTGCCCGAGGATCCGCCTCGGAGCGCAGAAGCGGCGGCCGTGGACCTCGCGAAACCAACCACGAACATTTGGTCAACGTGGTGGCTCTGGGTTCTCGGTGGTCTCTCCCTTCTGTGGTGGGGGTGGCTGGGGTGGTCAGCTCGCAACCGTCCGGCCGAGCAGGGGATGTGACAGACTTAACCCATAGCGCTCACCGCCGATAGGCGATGTCGAAGGGGAGTACCGCCGGGTCATGTGTGGCATCGTGGGCATCGTCTCCTCCAGCCCCGTCAATCAGCAGATTTATGACGCCTTGGGCTTGTTGCAACACCGCGGCCAAGATTCAACAGGCATCGCCACCCTCGATGGGTCGAGCTTCCACATTCACAAAGCCAAAGGGCAAGTCCGCGAGGCCTACCGAACCCGAGACATGCGCGGGCTGTTGGGAAACACGGGATTGGGTCACGTTCGCTACGCCACCCGCGGCAAAGCAAAGCGCGAAGAAGAAGCCCAGCCGTTCTATGTGAACTCGCCCTACGGCATTGTCTTAGTCCACAACGGCAACCTCACTAATACGAGAGAGCTCACCGCCCAACTCGCCGAATCTGACCGCCGACACCTCAACACCTCTTCCGACACCGAACTTCTAGTGAATGTTCTGGCCAGTGAGTTGCAGCACACCGGTCAAGGTCGTCCTTTCCACCCTGACCTACTCTTTGATGCCATCTCCGCGATGCACGACCGAGTCGAAGGCTCGTATGCGGCGATTGCCCTCATCGGCGGTCAGGGCTTGGTGGCCTTCCGCGACCCCTACGGCATCAGGCCACTTGTCCTCGGCCGTCGCCAAGCGGGTCTGGTCGGCACCGAATGGGTTGTCGCGAGCGAATCTCTCGTTTTGGAATCGGGTGAATACGAGGTCGTGCGAGACATTGCCCCGGGTGAAGCGGTATTTATCGCCACCGACGGAACCATTAGCGAGCGCCAGTGCGCGAAGAACCCTCAACTCTTCCCCTGCTCCTTCGAATACGTCTATTTGGCCCGACCCGACTCAACCCTCAACGGCATCTCCGTCTACGAAGCGCGGTTGCGATTGGGGGACCGCCTCGCTGCCACGATCGCCAAGCACGCTCCGGTTGATGACATCGACGTCGTCATGCCCATTCCCGACTCTGCTCGACCAGCGGCCATGCAGGTGGCGAGGCGGCTGGGGATTGAATATCGCGAGGGCTTTTACAAGAACAAGTACGTGGGACGTACCTTCATCATGCCGGGGCAAGCGCAACGCAAAAAGAGTGTGCGACAGAAGCTCAACGCCATGTCCCAGGAATTCCAAGGCAAGAACATTCTGATTGTCGATGACTCGATTGTGCGGGGCACCACCTCCCGCGAAATCATCGAGATGGCGAGGCAGGCGGGCGCGAAAACGGTGACGTTCACCTCCGCGGCTCCTCCTGTGCGCTACCCCCACGTCTACGGAATCAACATGCCCACTCAGCATGAACTGGTCGCAGCTGGAAAGTCCATCCCTGAAATCAACCAAGAAATCGGTGCTGACTACTTGATTTACCAAGAGGTGGACGACATGAAAGCCGCCATCTTGGAGGGCTCAGACATCACCGACTTGGATATGAGTTGTTTCACCGGGGAATACTGCACGGGAACGGTGACAAAGGAATATTTGAGCTGGCTTGAGCTCAATCAATCCAGCTAGTTCTTCTCTCGCTCGATTCGAACGCTTTGCTGCCTCCGACGCGAGCGCCAGTCCAAGATGAGCCACCACAGAATCCCGAGGGTGATGCCGCCGGTCACTCCGAAGAGAGCGAAGTAGCCCGAAAGAGCGGCAAATCCGATCGAGGGATCAGCCGGAAAAAGGGAGGTGAGGGCGAGGGTGACTATTAAGCCGATTCCCGCTCCGAGCACAACGAATGGTGCGAGCTTGGGAGCTCTTCGAAGCTGCGCTTCCTCACCGTTTTTCGCCGTCGCCACGGCTCGAGCTTAGGGGCCAGAGTGGCAGAAAGCCTTGGAGATCGGTTCGAAGCCCCGACGCGTGAATCGCTCCCCCAGCGAGAAGCGATGAGAAGTCACCGAGGCCGGTAATCAAATCGAGCCATACCTGAGCAGACATTTCGACGACGGCCGGTGGTGTGCCACGGGTGTGCTGTGGTCCTTCAATGACCTGCACAGCACCAAAGGGTGGCACCCGCACTTCCACACTTTTTCCGGGTGCTTTCTCGCGCAAAAGCTGCAGCCCAAATCGCACAGCCAACGCGAGCTCACCAGGATCGGTAAGAACCGCGTCCCGGTCGGATATCCATCTGGTCAGCGAGCGCTCCCCGTCTGCCTGCGGGATCGAACGAATAGCCACCCTCACACGCTAACAAGCTGATGTGTATGGTGGCCTGGTGAAGATATTGGTCCTGGGTTCTGGCGCTCGAGAACACGCAATTGTGATGGCGCTAGCTCGGGAAGGTGGCCATCACCTCTTCGCTGCCCCCGGTAACGCGGGTACCGCGCTTCTGGCAGAAAATGTCGCCCTCGATCCCACCAATCCCAGTGTGGTGGCGCAAATTGCCAAGGACTTAGAGGCAGATTTGGTCGTCATCGGACCGGAGGCCCCCCTCGTCGCCGGGGTGGCCAACAAACTTCGCAAAGAGGGCATCCCGGTTTTTGGCCCCGACAGTAAAGCTGCTGCGATTGAGGGCTCAAAATCTTTCGCGAAAGACGTGATGGCCTCAGCGGGTGTTCCCACCGGCCGGAGCGTCACAGTTTCAACTCTCGATGAGCTCCACTCCGCTCTTGATGAGTTGGGAAGCCCCCACGTCGTCAAAGCCGATGGTCTCGCTGCTGGCAAAGGCGTCATTGTCACCGAGGACCGGCAGGCTGCCGTCGATCACGCCAGCTATTACCTCCAAGACGGCACCGTCGTCGTGGAAGAATTCCTCGACGGTGAAGAAGTATCGCTGTTCTTTCTCTCCGACGGCACCCGCGTTGTTCCGCTCGCACCAGCCCAGGACTACAAGCGAGCCTTCGACGGTGATCAGGGCCCCAACACCGGGGGAATGGGCGCATATAGCCCACTGAGCTGGTTACCTGACAACTTCGTGGAAGACGTGACCAACTCAGTCGCGCTTCCCACCATTAGCGAGTTGGCAAAACGCGGAGTTCCCTTCATCGGCCTGTTGTATTGCGGACTCATTGTCACAAAAGACGGCATTAAAGTCATCGAATTCAATGCGCGGTTTGGAGACCCGGAGACGCAAGTGGTGCTCTCGCGCCTGGAGAGCCCGTTGTCAACCGTGTTGCTTCACTCGGCACAAGGGACGCTTGATCAGGCCGACCCTGTTCAGTTTTCCGACGACGCAGTGATTACCGTTGTCCTCGCCAGTGAGGGTTACCCCGAGAAACCCATTACGGGCCGCGCCATTAGCGGCTTGGATCTCGCGCTCGAGATTCCCGGGGTAACAATTGCCCACGCTGCGACCTCGGAAACGGAAGAGGGGCTCATCGCGACAGGGGGCCGAGTGCTCAGCGTGATTGCACACGGCTCGAACTTCACCGAGGCACGCGAGCGCGCCTACACCGCGCTGTCGGCCATTTCGCTCGAGGGCAGCCACTATCGCCGAGACATTGCCGCGAAAGTCAGTGATGGACGCTCTGTCTGATTGGACCCTCGCCTATCAAGGCAAAGTGCGCGACGTTTATATTCCTCAAGGCGCATCTACTATCGCCGACTCCCCCCATCTGCTGATTGTGGCGACAGACCGCGTCAGCGCGTTCGATGTGGTTCTGAGCCCCGACATTCCTGGAAAAGGCGCCATTCTCACCGAAATCAGCGGCTGGTGGATGGGTCAGCTCTCAGACATTCCCAACCATCTGCTCGACATTGCCCCGCCCCACGAGGTGAGGGCACGGGCTGTGGTCGCGCGATCACTTTCTATGCTTCCAGTGGAATGTGTTGTGCGGGGATACCTCGTGGGGTCGGGGTGGAAGGAATACCAAGCCAGTCGCAGTGTGTGTGGCATTTCACTCCCAGAGGGTCTCGGTGAGGGCGACCGTCTACCCGAGCCCCTCTTCACCCCCGCCACTAAGGCGGCGGTGGGTGACCACGACGAAAACATCTCCTTCGACCAGGTGAGGGAACTCTTGGGCCGGGAGCAGGCAGAACAACTCAAAGCGTGGTCTCTCGATATCTACTCGAGAGCCTCTGCGATTGCCCTGGAGCGCGGACTGATTCTTGCCGACACCAAGTTCGAATTCGGACACGATCGGGAGTCCGGGGAACTCCGATTGGGTGACGAAGCGCTCACCCCTGATAGCTCGCGGTACTGGGATGCAGACGCCTATGCCAAAGGGGGCCCCGACAGGCTGGACTCCTTCGACAAACAAATCATTCGAAACTGGCTCGCAGACCACTGGGACAAAACCGGAACCCCACCGGCACTGCCGAAAGACATCGTGGAGAAGACGACTGCGCGCTACCAGGAGCTGAAACGTCGCCTCATGGGAGCGGCATGACCCTCTCTCTCGACCATGGGCCGCGCTACCCGGGATTGCGACCTGCGCACGTGCTCGCGCGACCGCTCGGTTACGTCATTTCGCCACTCCTTGTGACCCAAGGTCGGATGGTTAGGAAAAACCGTCCTCGACTGCCCAACGCTCCCATGCCCTGGTCGGGCACGATCAGTGGGCCAAAGCCGCTGCGCCTGCTGGGCCTCGGCGATTCCACCATCGCCGGGGTGGGTGTCGACAACCCCATGCTGGGGCTCACTGCCCAGCTCGCCCGCGCGCTCTATAAGGAACTGGGTCGTGGCATCTCGTGGGATGGCGTGGGCGAGCGTGGAATCACAACCGGTCAACTCCTCGAGCGATACCTGCCCATAGCCCTCCAGGAAACTGAACACGTCGACATCGCGATGGTGTCGATTGGGGCAAACGACGCAAAGAACCTCCAGCCGCGTCGGCCTGCGATTCGGAACCTCTCTGCCATCGTCAAACAGATCCACGAGCGCTTCCCGCACGCACTGATTATGGTGTCGTCACTACCGGCGTTTGGAAAATTTGAATCACTCCCCGCGCCGCTGCGCTCAGTGATGGCCCACCACGCCAAAGGCATCGAAGTGGGGATGCGCAGGTTCGTCGAAGCCCAGCCGTATGCCTTGATGTCACCGCCACCCAGCCACTACCCCCCGACCTTCTTCGCTGAAGATGGCTTCCACCCCGGAGCCGAGGGATATCGGGTGTGGGCATCATTTGCCGTGGCTGATGCGGTGGGTCGAGGCGCCCTCGACCACCTCCGCTCCCGATAGAATCGAAGCTGGATTTCAGCTTCAACGCGTCAGGGGACATCAGGTGGCGACCATCATCATTGAGGTCATGCCCAAGCGAGAACTTCTCGATCCGGCAGGTAAGGCCGTCCATCGTTCACTTCTTCGAGACGGCAACGACTCCTTCACGGATGTTCGAATCGGCAAGCGCTTTGAACTCTCTGTCGAGGGCGCCGTCACTGACGCTCATCTCGACAAGGCCCGCGCCATCGCCGAAGAGCTCCTGTCTAACGGTGTCATCGAGGATGTCGTGGACATCCGGGTGGAGGACAAAAACTAATGCGGGTTGGTGTTGTCACCTTCCCTGGTTCTCTCGATGACCGCGACGCACTACGCGCTGTTCGCCTAGCGGGTCACACCCCTGTTGCCCTGTGGCACGGAGACCACGACCTCAAAGACGTCGATGCCTTGGTGCTTCCCGGAGGGTTCAGCTACGGGGACTACCTGCGCTGCGGTGCGATTGCCGCTCGCTCCCCGATCATGGTCGACATTGTCGACGCCATCGGCAAGGGTCTTCCCGTGTTGGGAATCTGCAACGGCTTCCAGATTCTGATGGAAGCTGGCGTTCTCCCCGGTGGCCTCATCGGTAACGACCACGGACAGTTCATCTGTCGTGACCAAGAGCTCGTCGTGGAGAACACTCACACCCGCTGGACCGCGGGCTTTGGGGACCACCAGCACATCACGATTCCTCTGAAGAACGGTGAGGGTGGCTACATCGCCGATGGGGAAACGCTCAAGCGAGTGGAAGGCGAAGGGCTTGTGGTCTTTCGCTACGTCGGGGTGAATCCCAACGGCTCACTTCACGACATTGCGGGGCTGCGTAACGAGGCGGGAACGGTCGTGGGCCTCATGCCACACCCCGAACACGCCGTCGAAGAGGGCTTTGGCCCCGACACCAACCAAGCGATGCGAAACGGTACCGACGGGCTCACCTTCTTCACCTCACTCGCACTCGAGGCGGTGCTCCGGTGACGGTGAGCCCGAAAAACCTCTACGGCTTTGTGTCGGTCGCCGAAACCGTCACCTGGACCGGCCTGATTGCCGCGATGGTGTTGCGCTACGGAATGGGACAAGACGTGTCGTGGTTTTTCTTTGCTGGTATTTCCCACGGTGTGGTCTTCCTCGCCTACTGCACGGTCGCGGTGCTGGTCGGACTGAACCAACGCTGGGGAATCGGTCGCACACTCGCAGCCCTCGCCATTGCGATTCCCCCCTACGCCACCATCCCCTTCGACCGCGCGGTGGTGAAAAAGGGCCTCCTGGAAGGATCGTGGCGGACGGAGACCAGTTCTGACCCGCGTGATGCCAAGTTCCCCGACCCGCTATTCCGTTGGTTCATCGCCCGGCCCACCACCCTCGTGATCAGCATTGTGGTGTTCCTGGGCATTCTCTTGAGCGTTCTCCTCGCCCTCGGCTCACCGCGTGAATGGGGAAGCGCATGAGCAATAAACGCCCCATCGATTCCGTCGAGCACGCCGCAGCGACTCCCGAGCTGACGCTTCCCTACCGCGAGTTGGGCGTGACCGATGATGAGTACCAGCAGATTGTCTCGCTTCTTGGTCGTCGGCCCACCTCGGGTGAGCTGGCGATGTATTCGGTGATGTGGAGCGAACATTGCTCCTATAAGTCCTCCAAAGTGCACCTCAAGCAATTTGGTCAGAAGATGACCGATTCCATGCGCAAAAACCTGATGGTGGGCATGGGTCAAAACGCCGGCGTGGTGGACGTGGGCGAAGGTTGGGCTGTCACGTTCAAAATCGAGAGCCACAACCACCCCAGCTACATCGAACCTTTCCAAGGAGCTGCCACCGGCGTCGGGGGCATTGTCCGCGACATCATTTCGATGGGTGCCCGCCCGATTGGTGTGATGGACGCTCTGCGTTTTGGCGCCATTGACCACCCCGACACTGCTCGAGTGGTGCCCGGCGTGGTCTCGGGCATCAGCTTCTATGGCAACTGTCTGGGGCTTCCCAACATCGGCGGTGAAACCTGGTTTGACCCCAGCTACCAGCGCAATCCGCTCGTGAACGCCCTCGCCGTCGGCGTCATGCGCCACGAAGATATTCACCTCGCGAACGCCACCGGCAAGGGCAATAAGGTCGTGCTGTTCGGTGCCCGCACCGGCGGCGATGGCATCGGTGGGGCATCCATCCTGGCGAGTGAAACCTTTGGTGATGACGGGCGACCCGCGAAGCGACCCGCCGTTCAGGTGGGCGACCCGTTTGCCGAAAAAGTCCTCATCGAGTGCTGCATGGAGCTGTTTGAGAAAGACCTCGTTGAAGCGATTCAAGACTTGGGTGCCGCAGGAATCAGTTGTGCAACGAGCGAACTCGCGGCCAACGGCGACGCTGGAATGAAGGTCGAACTCGACCGAGTGCTTCTGCGCGACGACACCCTCACCCCAGAAGAGATTCTGATGTCAGAGAGCCAAGAGCGGATGATGGCCATTGTTCGCCCCGAGGTGCTTGACGCTTTCTTGGAAGTCACAGGCAAGTGGGAAGTGGATACCAGTGTCTTAGGGGAAGTCACCGACGACGGCCGCCTAGTGATCACCTGGCACGGAGAGACCATCGTCGACGTCGACCCCAAAACCGTCGCGATTGACTCCCCTGTCTACAACCGGCCGATGACCCGTCCCGAATGGCTCGATCAGCTCCAATCAGACTCGATTCACTCAGTAGCGCGGGACAACTCAGCCGCTGGGGTAGTGGACCAGATTCGCCAGGTGCTAAGCCACCCCAACCTTCAGGCGGCCACCTGGATTACCAACCAGTACGACCACTACGTCTTAGGTAACACCGCACTCGCCGCCCCAGATGATGCAGGAATGCTCCGAGTCGACGAAGAGTCGGGCTTGGGAGTGGCCCTGGCCACGGACGCGAATGGTCGGTACGGCCAGCTCGATCCGCGGGCCGGTGCTGCACTGTCACTGGCCGAGGCGTATCGCAATGTTGCGGCAACGGGTGCCACACCCGTTGCGGTGAGTGACTGCCTCAACTACGGCAGCCCTGAAAACCCCGAAGTGATGTGGCAGTTCGCCGAAGCCGTCAGCGGCCTAGCCGATGCGTGTGTGGAGTTGGACATTCCCGTGACCGGCGGAAACGTGAGCTTGTACAACCAAACGGGAGACACCCCAATTCACCCCACCCCGGTTGTGGCGGTGATGGGTGTCATCGATGACGTGGCCCGCCGATTGCCCTCCGGGTGGCAGGACGACGGAGAGAACATTTACCTGCTGGGAGCCACCTCGCTCGAGCTCGATGGTTCGATCTGGGCCGACGCTATTCACTCTCACTTGGGTGGGCTTCCTCCGAAGGTGAACTTTGACGCTGAAAAGGCCCTGGCTGGGCTGCTCGCGAGCGCTGCCCACGAAGGTCTCGTGACCTCAGCCCACGACCTCTCGACTGGCGGGCTGATTCAGTCGCTTACCGAAGCGTGCCTGCGCCGTGGTGTGGGAGCGCGCGTGTGGTTGGGCGAGGTGGAAGAACGAGACGGCATCGACACGGTCACAGCCCTGTTCTCTGAATCTCAAGCCCGGGCGATTGTCTCTGTGGCGCGGGAAGACGATGTGAAATTCCAGGGGCTGTGTGCCGGCCGCGGTGTTCCGGTTCTGCGAATCGGTGTGACCGATGCGGCTCAATCTGCACTCGACATCACCGATGTTGGCACCTTCTCACTGGATGAGCTGCACTCTCTGCACGAATCACGACTCCCGGACGCCTTCGGCGCTCTCGTCGGCGGTCGGGTTTAGCCTGTATCGGATGATTGAACAAGAGCGCTTCCTCGTTCCCTCTCGTGAGAGGGAGAAGTGGCTCGAGGTCAGACAAACCGGCGTGACCGCGACCGCGGTGGCCAAAGCG
The DNA here is from genome assembly GCA_049416945.1 of Pontimonas sp. Lineage (GTDB taxonomy): Bacteria > Actinomycetota > Actinomycetes > Actinomycetales > Microbacteriaceae > Pontimonas. The sequence continues at coordinate 26,267 of JBMSHQ010000004.1, forward strand.
GTTACCCCCGATGGTTTTCGAGAGGTTCTCGATCAACTTCGTCAGCCGGGCGAGATTCCCGATAACGACTACATGCGCTTTGGTCGGGAGCAAGAGGGTCCCATCATCGAAAAGCTTCAAACCGTGGTCGACATTGAACCCAACGACTGGTTAATTGCCAAAGACTCCGATGAGAAGAAGTGGATGATGGCCACCCCCGACGGTCTATCTCAAGACCACAAGGTCATCGCGGAAGTAAAGACCACTGGCCGTGACTGGGGTCGCTGGGCGCAAGTCCCGGGGAACTACCACCGTCAGGTGCAGTGGCAGCTCTTCGTCACCGGGGCCGACGTGTGTGTCTTTGCCTGGATGCTTCGAGTCAACAAAGCCGGGGAGATGGTTCCGGGTTGGCCTGGACCCAAATACGTTGAAGTCGAGCGTGACGAGACCCTTATGGAACGGCTCGAAGAAACTGCCCACCGGCTCTATGCCGAATTACTCGCTATCCGAGGCTAATTTCTCGTGGTGTTGAATCACCTCGGCGAGGATGAATTCAAGAAACTTCTCGGCAAACCCCGGGTCTAAATCAGCGTCGGCAGCGAGTTCCCGAAGACGCGCAATCTGCGCCGCTTCCCGCTCCGGATCAGACGGTGGCATCATCGCCCGAGCCTTCAAGCGGCCTACGCGCTTGGTGTTCTTAAAGCGCTCAGCGAGCAGGTGCACGAGCGCGGCATCGATGTTGTCGATGCTGGCGCGCAGTTCACTCAGTTCCTGCTGGGCGTCAGAATCCATGCCGAAAGCCTAACGGCCTAGCCCAGTAGGTCGTGGCGAACAACGACTTCGTCGCGACCAGGACCCACGCCAATCACGGAAATGCGCTGATTGATCATCTGCTCGAGGGCTTCCACATAGTCCTGGGCGGCCTGGGGCAGGTCGCTAAACTCTCGTGCTCCGCGAATGTCTTCTGACCATCCTGGCAAGTTTTCGTAGATGGGCTTGGCGTGGTGGAAGTCTGATTGCGACCATGGCACCTCGTCGACCCGCTCGCCTTCGACCTCATAGGCCACACAGACAGGAATCTGCTCGAGCCCGGTGAGAACATCAAGTTTGGTCAGAACGTAGTCGGTGATGCCATTCACCCGGGTGGCGTAACGGGCAATAGGGGCGTCGAACCAGCCGGTGCGGCGAGGGCGTCCGGTTGTGGTGCCAAATTCGGCACCGCGCTCGCGCAACCACTCACCCCACTCGTCATCGAGCTCAGTGGGGAATGGGCCAGAGCCCACGCGCGTGGTGTAGGCCTTCACGATTCCGACGATGCGGCTCAGTCGCCACGGGGCAACACCCGAACCGGTCGCGGCTCCGCCCGCTGTGGCATTGGACGAAGTCACAAAAGGATAGGTGCCGTGATCGACATCCAACATGGTCGCCTGGCCACCCTCGAACAGCACGGTCTTGCCCTGATCGAGTGCGTCATTGAGGAGAAGCGAGGTGTCCGACACCATTGGCCGCACCATGTCTTGGTACTTCAAGAGATCGTCGACCACTTCATCGGCGGAAATAGCCCGCCGGTTGTATACCTTCACCAGCAGGTGGTTCTTTTGCTCCAGGGCCCCCTCGACTTTTTGACGAAGAATTCCCTCGTCAAAGAGGTCCTGAATACGGATACCGACCCGGTTGATCTTGTCGGCGTAGGTCGGACCAATACCGCGGCCGGTGGTGCCAATTTGGCGCTTGCCCAAGAACCGCTCGGTGACCTTGTCCAAGGTGCGGTGGTAGAGGGTGATGACGTGAGCGTGCGAGCTCACCAAGAGCTTCGAGACGTCCAAACCGCGGGCGGTGAGTCCGTCGAGTTCTTCAGCGAGAACTTCCAGGTCAATCACGACACCGTTTCCGATGACGGGGGTAACGCCTGGGGTGAGAATGCCACTGGGAAGAAGGTGGAGGGCATATTTTTCGTCACCGATAACAACGGTGTGCCCGGCGTTATTCCCGCCGTTGAACTTCACGACATAGTCGATGCGGCCCGCGAGAAGGTCGGTGGCTTTACCCTTGCCCTCATCGCCCCACTGGGCTCCCACAATCACAACCGCAGGCATAAAAACAGTCCTCGAATTTGGCGGGAATTACTGCAAAAGTCTAGTCGTTTCCCGCCGGGCCTACCCCGAAGCGATGTTGCATGACCCACTGATGCATCACAATCGCTGCCGCAGCGGAGGCATTAATCGACCTCGTCGACCCAAATTGAGCAATGTCCACCACCACATCGGCTGCCGCGATGGCCTCGGGGCTCAGCCCCGGGCCTTCCTGACCAAACAACAACACACAGCGCTCTGGCAACACCGTTGCCTCAATCGGGACTGAGCCTTCCACGTTATCCACGGCGACAATCGGCACGGCTTCACCCTTCGCCCACTCAACAAACGCCTCCACGGTGTCGTGATGGAGCACGTGCTGATACCGATCGGTCACCATCGCGCCGCGACGGTTCCACCGTCGCCTCCCAATGATGTGCACGGTATCGGCGAGAAAAGCATTGGCGCTTCGAACAATCGACCCAATATTGAGGTCGTGTTGCCAATTCTCAATGGCGACGTGAAACGGATGCCTTTTAGAATCCAAGTCCGCAACAATCGCCTCCATCGTCCAGAAGCGATAGTGGTCAGCGACGTTTCGAGAATCACCGTGAGTCAGCAACTCAGGGTCATACTGCTCACCCTTCGGCCACTCCCCCTGCCACGGACCAACTCCCTGGGTCGAGCGCTCCGGGTGCTCAGGATTATCAGACGTGGATTCACTCACGGGCCAAGCCTAAACGTGTGGTTAATCTGGTGAGGTGCCCCAGCCCCCGAGCTTCGACCCTGCCGTGCCGCAGCAGGTTCTCCACGGCGACAACCTCGACGTGATGGCTGGATTCCCGGATGGACTCTTCCGGGTGGTCTACCTCGACCCGCCCTTCAACACCGGCAAAGACCAGGTGCGCACCACGACCAGCACCAAGGCCACTGCGGAGGGTTCACGCGGTGGTTTCGGCGGCCGACAATATGAGGTCACCACCCATGCGACGCATTCCTACGCGGACTCATTCGATGACTACCGCGGTTTTCTCGAACCTCGGCTGAGGGAATGCTGGCGGGTGTTAGCGGATAACGGAACCCTCTATGTTCACCTGGACTGGCGCGAAGTGCACTATGTGAAGGTGTGGCTCGACGAGATGGTCGGACGTGACAAGTTCCTCAACGAAATCATTTGGGCCTACGACTATGGAGGAAAGTCGAAGAGGCGCTGGCCGACAAAACACGACACGATTTTGGTGTACGTGAAAAACCCCTCCGATTATGTCTTCAACTCCGACGCCATCGACCGCGAGCCGTATATGGCTCCGGGCCTCGTCGACGAGGAAAAACGTCAACGTGGCAAGCTACCCACCGACGTGTGGTGGCACACCATCGTGAGCCCCACCGGCAAGGAAAAAACGGGGTGGGCCACCCAAAAACCTCTGGGCGTGCTGAGGCGAATCATCCAGGCCTCGACTAATCCAGACGATTGGGTGCTCGACCCCTTCGCCGGTAGCGGCACCACGGGCGCTGCGGCACAAGAATTAGGTCGGCGCTTTGTGCTGATTGATTCCCATGATGACGCCATCACCCTCATGGCCAAGCGGCTTCAGCTCTAGAGCTACTGGTTGACCAGCGGTGCGGTGAAAAGTTCGCCGTCGAGCTGTCGAATAAAACACCCCACTAGTCGGTCTCCGCTTTTCCACCTGTCCTCACCCAGGGAAAAACTCGCTTCGGAGACCAAATCATCAAAGAGCTCACCGTCGATGAGATCGTCTTTTTCCCACGAGCCACATACACCTTTGGCAAATTCTTCTATCGCCTGATCCCCGGGGTAGGGCTCATCGGCACTGATGCTGATCAGTGTCGCCCGGACAAACTCTGCCTCGTGAGGGGTAGTGCACTCGACGACGTCGAAGCGCTCAGCGAAAGCATCGGCAAACCAGGCGATGCACTCGCCTCCGCGCAACTCGCTCCACTCCCACGTCCCGACCGGTCGTGGCCCAGCAGAAAGGTCGGGTGGTGAGAATTCAATGACCTCTGGTTCGATGACCTCGACCACCGCCGGTGGTTTTGGTTCCTCGCCGGCGACGGTTGCAATCAGATAACCGATTGCGGCCGCTGGAATGACACCCACCAGAGTGATGGCGAGCCAGCGTCGATTCACGCGAGTCCGAGGTCTGCTAACCCCAACGCCGCCCGGTAGGGGTAACCAGCTTCTTCAATGACTTGTTTCGCTCCCGTGTCACGATCGACGACCACGGCAACAGCCACCACAATTCCCCCGGCCTTCTCGACCGCTTCGATAGCTTTTAAAGGAGAGCCGCCCGTCGTCGAGGTGTCTTCAACCACAATCACTTTCTTGCCCGACACGTCGGGGCCTTCCACCTGCTTACCCATTCCGTGGCCTTTGGGTTCTTTGCGCACCACGAAGGCATCAAGTGAGCGACCCGCGATCACGGCCCGGTGCATGATGGCAGAAGCAATGGGGTCAGCGCCCATAGTGAGGCCACCCACTAACTGAGCGTCGGGGAACTCCGAGACGACGTCCAACATCACATCGCCAATCATCGGTGCGACCCGGTGGTCAAGACTCACTTGGCGCAGGTCGATGTAGAACGATGCTTTTTTACCGCTCGTGAGAGTGAACTCGCCTCGTTGAACGGCGAGGTCGTTGATGTACTGCGCCAACTGGGCTTTGAGCTCACTCACCGCGCCAGTGTATCGAGTGGCTAGCGCTCGAGGGTGAGGTGCACGTCGACGCGGTGTTCCGACGTCTTGGGCCCGTCGTAGACGCCGCGAATCGGAGGCACGTCGGTGTAGTCGCGGCCACGACCCACAATCACGTGGCGATCGGCGATGTCTCGGTCGTTGGTGGGATCGTGCCCGACGAACGACCCGGTAAACCATTCGACCCATGCGTGCGATTCACCTCTCACGGTCTCGCCAACCGCGGCATCGGTGCTCGGGTGGAGATAGCCCGACACGTATCGCGCGGGGATTCCCACCGACCGCAGCGCCCCCAACACGAGGTGGGTGATGTCTTGGCAGACGCCTTTCTTCTCTTTCCAGGCCTCAGCAGCGGTGGAGTGCACTTCCGTCACCCCGAATTGGTAGGTCATCTTGGAGGTGATGTAGGCAGAAATGGCACGCGCTGCATCGGCCGGCGACGCGTGCTTCGCTGCTTCCTTCTTCGCATAGGCAGCCAAATCTTTGGGAGGCCTCGTCAACGCCGAGTTCACCAAGACTTCGGTCAACCCCATCGACGTCGATGTGGCTTCTGTTAACTCGTCCCAGCTCATCGAGGGCGCGGGGTCGGTGGCGGGAAAAATCTCGACCAGGCTTTCCGCAATGACGTTGAGGGAATCGTGGGGCTGGAGAATCTCGACTGACGTCACACGGGTGCCCCAGTAGTCGATGAAATTCTGTTGGCTCGTCAGAGGTGTCACCATGACGTGCTCGGTCAGCACAAACTGTCGATCGGACATCATCGGACGCATTCGCAGTTCGTTGTATGAGGCGACCACCTCCGCTTCATAGCGGAAGGTGGTCTCGTGGCGGATGCGTAGCCTGCTCACATGTCCTCCCGAATCCAGGTCGGGGCGCTCAGAACAGGGAAATAGCGCTGTCGCAGGGCTTCGGAGATGTCCATCATTCGCTCTTGAATCCGCTCCATATATCCCGGAAGATCGTGCAGGATTTGGTCGATGGGTTGGAATTCCAACTCTCCCCGTATTTGGCCTAGCTCACGCAACACCGTGTTGCTAATGACGGAGCGATCGAGGCTCGGCTCGATTTCGTTCACGCACGATTCGGCGCGGATGACTTGGAAGATGATGCTTCTGGGGAAGAGTCGATCCAGCACCAAAAACTCCGCAGCATTTTTCGCACTGGGCATACCGCGGTAGCGACGGAGGTACGCCTCATACGCTCCGCAGGAACGAAGGATGGTCGTCCACGACGGGCCCCCCTCATCCATCAGAGCACGGGTGGAGAGTAGTCGGGCCGTCATATCGGCGCGCTCAATGCTGCGACCCAGAGTGAAGAAGTTCCACGACTCATCGCGGATAGCGACGGACTCCATGGTGCCTACAGCGAGCGCAGTCCGGTCGCGCACCCAAGAGAAGAACCCGTGAACTTTGTCGGCACTCACTCTCCGCGGCATACGTGCACGGTTGGTATTGAGCACTTCCCACATTTCACTAGAAATCACCTCGCGAGCACGCCTCGCGTTTTCACGGGCCTGGTCGAGTGAAAACGCAATCGAGGCGGGGTTTTCTCGCTGAACCCCCAACATTTCGAGCAATTCAACTCGGGTCATGGTGATGTCCTCGGGCGCTCTCGAGCCCATGACGCCTAAGAGCGCCCTACAGGCAATGTCTTCTTCGACCCAGGGGTCCTCGAGCAAGAGCTGTAAATGCACGTCAAGAAGGCGAGCGGTTCCATCTGCTCGCTCCAAATAGCGGCCTATCCAAAACAGGCTCTCGGCGATTCGGCTTAGCACGGCACATCCCCCTCATCCCGGGATTGCTGTTGCTGTTGCTGTTGTTGCTCACGCTGGGGCTCGGGTGGCGGGCCAAGTTCTTGGCTTCTGCCCTTGTGGTCGCGTTTGATGTCGTATTCGGCCAGTTGTTCCTCGGTGATGATCGGGATAGCTTCCGTCGCCGTGACCTGCTCCAGCACAATTCCTTGGACGTCGTGCGAATCACGATTCGATCGGCGAGCGCCGAGTACCCAGGTGTCTTTCGAACCACCACCCTGTGACGAGTTAACGACAAGTTCCCCTTCGGGAAGCGCCACGCGGGTCAAGCCTCCCGGCAACACCCAGACGTCACGCCCGTCATTGACGGCGAAAGGTCGCAGGTCAGCGTGGCGAGGCTGGAGGCCACCCTCGACCAGCGTGGGGATGGTGGAGAAGGCCACGACGGGTTGCGCAATCCAGCCGCGCGGGTCGGCGGTGAGCTGCTTCCGAAGCTCGGACAGCTGCCGGGCTGACGCGTCTGGGCCCACCACCAGGCCTTTTCCGCCCGAGCCATCAACGGGTTTAACTACCAACTCGTCGAGGCGATCCAACACTTCCTCTAACGCCTCTGGTTCTTCCAGCCGCCAGGTGTCCACGTTCGGGATGATGGGCTCTTCCGAGAGGTAGTAGCGAATGAGGTCGGGCACGTAGGTATAAACGAGTTTGTCGTCGGCCACACCGTTTCCCACGGCGTTCGCAATACTGACGTTTCCGAGCCGTGCGGCGAGCATCAGCCCCGGAGCACCTAAGAGGGAGTCCACGCGGAATTCGAGTGGGTCGAGGAAGTCATCGTCTACTCGTCGATAGATGACATCTACTTTGGTGGGGCCGCGGGTCGTCCGCATCCACACGTGACCTCCCTGGCAATAGAGGTCACGGCCTTCGACTAACTCCACTCCCATGAGACGGGCCAAAAGAGTGTGCTCGAAGTAGGCCGAGTTGTACACGCCGGGAGTGAGAACCACGATGGTGGGGTCTTCTACCCCCTGCGGGGCAGCCTGTCTCAAGGCATTGAGCAGTCGGAACGGGTAATCCCCGACGGGCCACACCCTCATCGAGACAAAGAGTTCCGGCAGTGTTTGCGCCATCACCCGTCGATTGGAGATGACGTAGCTCACGCCGCTGGGTACCCGAACGTTGTCTTCGAGCACTCGCCAACCACCCTGCTCATCGCGGATCAGATCAATACCGGCCACCTGGATGCGCACATCGTTGTGGGCAACGACTCCGGCGGCTTGACGCAGGAAATGAGCGGAGCTCGTGACTACTTTGGCAGGAATGACACCATCTCGCACCGCCACCGACTGACCATACACATCGGCCAAAAACGCTTCGAGGGCCTTCACCCGCTGGGCAATTCCTTTATCGAGGGTGAACCATTCCTGCTCATCAATCACGCGCGGCACCGCATCCAGTGGGAAAGGGCGCTCCTCTCCAGCGAAGTCGAAGGTGACGCCCTGAGCGAGGTACGAGTCGGCAAGTGCTTCAGCGCGGCCGACCAGCTCCTCGGTGGTCATTTGAGCGAGAACCTTGTGAAGCTCAACGTAACTGGGGCGCACGGTCTTCTTCGCATCAAACATCTCATCGAACGGGCCACTGCGTGAGCCCGGAAAACGATATTCGTCGAAGAGGTCGACCATTCTCGAACATTAGTCGAAGTCGTGTTTCGTGCACATGTCGTTATCAGCCGCTTCACCCGCTACATATATTTCACACCCAGCTAAACGACACACGATTGTGACGTTGTGTTAACCCTCTGTCCCTTGCGAGATGCAAATGTGGACTACAAGGGGGTAGTCATCACGGAGTTTTACGGTTTCCTACACCTACAGCCGCGCGAGTATTCGGCGGTGAATGTTTCCGTGGGCTCTTTCCGGCAGAAAATTCGCACCTATCTCAAAAATGCCGACCTTCTCTCTCGCTCTCTGGCCGCGCACGGTCACCAATTTCACCTCCTCACCAACAAAGCCGAGCTCATCGAACGGTTTTCTCCCGAGATCGCGAGATCACTCTCCATTTCCGAAATCGAGTTCACCACGAATGTTCCCAGCGGGGTGCGGTTCTTTTCCAGTCACTACAAACTCGATGCGCTCAAGTACTTAGGCAATTCCACGGCCCACTATGTCGCGCTCATTGATCTCGACATGGTGTGCTTCAACGAGGCCCCGCTGGCGTTACGACAAGCAGAAGAGTCCGGTCAGGCGCTCTACTACGACATCACGGAACAAGTAGTTCCCTCCGCCGGAGAAGAGCCGTTGCGCAGACAACTCGAGGAAATACTCGGGAGGCCCGTCACTCTCGCCTGGTCAGGCGGTGAGTTCCTCGCTGGTCCACCAAAATTCTTCGAAGCGCTCACCGAAGCAGTGGAGAGCATATTCGAGCGCTACCTCGACGTGTCAGTGGGGCGTTACCGGGTCGGTAACGAGCCCTACCAAAACGCTGCCATCGAGATTCTGCGCGAAAAGGGCTGGGATATCCGCGATGCGGGAGAGATGAGGATTGTGGGTCGCTACTGGAACATGCCGGTGAAGCACCGGCAGCCTCCTTTTTCCGCCTTCTACGACGTCTTTTTACTGCACTTGCCGGTCGACAAACACGTATTGAGTCTCATACACGCCCTCAACCCCTCTCAGGCCTCCTCTTTCCTCTTTCTCTATCGCAGCCTGAAGTGGTTATGGCTCCCCCTGGAGGTATTCCAGCGACTGCGAGGCAAGGTGGGCGCGATTAGTATTCGACGGTGAGAATCGCCACCTGGAACATCAATTCGATTCGCACTCGAGCGGATCGAGTAGTCGACTTTCTTATCGATCACGACATCGACGTGGTGCTACTCCAGGAGACAAAATGCCGCGACGACCAGTTCCCTCTGGAGAAATTTGATGCCATCGGGTACGAGGTATTTCACTGGGGTGTGAATCAGTGGAACGGCGTCGCCATTATTTCTCGTGTGCCCCTCTTGGACGGCTCTCAAGGCTTTGAGGGTATGCCGGGCTTCGATAAAAACGGTGGTGAGCCGCAGGTAGAAGCCCGGGCTGTGGGGGTGAGTATTGGAGACCTGCGGGTGTGGAGTGTGTATGTACCCAACGGCCGGGCACTCGATGACCCCCACATGGCCTACAAGCTCGCCTGGCTCGACGCCTTTGGCCACTACCTGAGAGAGTGGTCGGCTGATCACCCAGAATCATCGGTTGTCGTCGGAGGCGACTTCAACATTGCCCCCATGCCGCACGATGTGGGGGACCCCTCCTTCGTGGAAGGCGTATCCACTCACGTGTCACAGCAAGAACGACACGCGCTCGCCCAGTTTCTTGAGACCGCGGGTCTCGATGACCTTGTCCGCCCCTCGGTCCCTGAGGGTTATACCTATTGGGATTACACCCAAGGCAAGTTCCCGAAAAATCAGGGTATGCGGATCGACTTCCTCTTTGGCTCTCGCCGGCTCACTCACGACGTCACGGGGGCGTCGATTGAACGCAACCAGCGAACGGGCGAACAACCCAGCGACCACGTTCCCGTCGTGGTTGACCTGGTGGATGAGGTCGATGACTTCGACCAGCCCCTTGTGTTCTAGACAAAAACGCCTGTTTCTCGCGAAATAGGCAAAAAAGACGCAGGTATTGTGCGTCAAACGCCGGGAAACGGCGATATCTCTCGTCCTACACTGACGGACAGTGGCACAGTCTGAAGAGAGGTGGCGGCCGTGAAAGAGACATCAACGCAGATGCTGAGCTCGGCGGATGAACTCGTGCAATCCCCGTCATGGCGCGCAATCAAGGCAGCGGCGCTCGCCATGAGGCCGCACCAAATCCAAGATGGCAGCATCCCCGACGCCTCTGTGCATTCTGAGATGAAGGTCCATGTGGACACTCTGGCGACCCATCTCGAGACTCTCGCCCGCGATCTCTCGCACGACCACGACTACCTCATGGCGTGTGCCGCTGATTTTCGGCGGTGGGCCGAAGAAGGCTTTGGAGTTCCCGACTTCTACGAGTCGCTCGATGCATTCCGGCCGGCCGTTGACCGACGCAACGCCGTGGCCCACGTGGTGGTGTTCCCGATGTATACCCAAAACGGCTCTCGCGAACGCTTGGTAGAAGCGGTCGTATTCGACCTCATTTGGCCAGAACACATCTCCGCCATTGAGAAGGAGCGCTATACCAACCCGATGTTTTTGCCGGTGCGCTTCTACGACTTCACCCCGGGATACGACACCAACTCCGCCACGCTCTTCCCCGAATCAGTCGCGGTGACAGCGCGTGTTCCTGACGGGTCAGCGGAAGGAACCGCGGCACAACTTCCTGATTTCACCTGGGGGGCCATTTTTGCCGACCGCGAGGCGGCCCGCTTCCGAGCCATCGTCAACGAAGCAGTCAGCATCACCCACCTAGAACTGCCCGACGACGCCCGGCGCCTTCTCAATGACCAGAAGCTTGCCGAGGAAACATTCGTGTTGTGGGATCTCATTCACGACCGCACCCACATGCGAGGCGACCTCCCTTTTGACCCCTTCATGATCAAACAGCGCATGCCGTTTTTTCTCTACGGTCTGGAGGAATTGCGTTGCGATCTCACCGCCTTCCGGGAGTGCGTCGACCTGATTGCCGACGAGTCAGCGGACCCCAAGGTCAGGGAACTTGCCTCACTTGTCCTCTACGCCGTGGTCTTCGACCGCATTTTCCGCTTTCCGCTCACAGGCACCCGGGAGCGCAACTATGACGCAGTCGCCGGCCAACTACTCTTCGCTTGGCTGCACCGCTCGCACGTGCTGCACTGGACTGACACGTCACTGACGATTGATTGGAAAGAACTTCCCGCCACAGTGGTGGCACTCTCTGATGCCATCAACACCCTGTACTGGGAGAGCATTGACCGCCCGAAGACGGTGCACTGGCTCGCCGCCTATGACCTGGTGTCCTCCACTCTCGCACCTCACCCGGCGTCGCAGTGGGCGGTGCGGGACTTTCCTCTCGATGGCACACCCGGGGAGTACACCGACGCGGTGTTAGACGATGAGTTCCCCCTCTCCATGTTCTACGAGGCACTCAGCAAGAAAATGCGTCCCGCCATTGACGCAGCCATCGGAATCACCGGCCTGCGACAATAGGCAGATGACTTCTCAGTCTGGCTGGCGAGGGTTCGCGAGCGATAATTACGCCGGGGTCCACCCGGAGATTCTCGAGGCCCTCTCACGGGTGAACGTCGGCCACCAGGTGGCCTACGGCGAGGATGACATCACTGCCGAGTTGGGCGCAGTGATTCGCGAGCACTTTGGAGATAAAGCCGAAGTGTTCCCGGTGTTCAACGGCACCGGCGCGAACGTGGTCGCCCTCACCTCGGCCATGCCACGGTGGGGGGCCGTGATCGCCACATCCACCGCCCACATCCACACCGACGAGGGTGGGGCGCCGGAGCGGGTGAGTGGTTTGAAGCTGTTCACCGTCCCACCTGTAGGAGGGAAACTCACCCCCGAGGGGTTTCACCAAGAAGCTTTTGGCTGGGGTGATGAGCATCGAGCACAACCCCTCGCCGTCTCGATTACTCAAAGTTCAGAGCTAGGAACCGTCTACACCCCAGACGAAATCGGCACCTTGGCCGACCTTGCCCACTCTCACAACATGGTCATGCACGTAGATGGGGCACGGTTATGGAACGCCGCCGCCTCGCTCGGACTGCCCTTCTCCGCATTCACCACCGATGTCGGCGTCGACATTGTGAGCCTCGGGGCGACTAAGAATGGTGCGATGGGGGCCGAAGCCATCGTGGTCATCAACCCCGACAAGGTGGAGGGAATCCCTTACCTGCGCAAGATGAGCATGCAGCTCTCCAGCAAAATGCGGTTTGTCTCAGCACAAATTCTTGAGCTCTTCCGAAACGACCTCGGAATCCGCTCCGCCAAACACGCCAACCGGATGGCGCAGTCGCTTCGGGCCCGACTCGACGAGCTCATTAGCTCAGGGGAGATTTCAGGTCTCGCATTTAGCCAAGACACTCAGGCCAACGCTGTTTTCGCGCTTCTCGACAATGCCGCAGCCGACAGCATCCGTGAGCAAGTGCGCTTCTACGACTGGGACCGCGCACGGGGAGAAGTGCGTTGGATGTGTTCGTTTGATACCACCGAGGACGACATCGACCGTTTTGTTGAGATCATCCGCTCGGAACTCTCCTAGAACAGCCCCGGTGCTACCTCACTGAGAGGCTTGCGCGTGCGCGGTGCCACCTCACGCTCGGCCAGGTTCT
>JBMSHQ010000005.1:0-33884 GCA_049416945.1 Pontimonas sp.
CACCATCAGCAGTGAACGAGTAGCGAAGGGGTGCTTCTCTCTCAATCACCAGGCTGACACGTCGTGTTGCTTCAATGAGCTCTGCCGTGTTCACCACGGCGTAGTTCTCAATGGTGTCGGGAAAGAGCCTCTGAACCGGTGGGAACGAGCCCTTAATCAGCAAAGAAGTGACAGTGCGATCAGCGGCACTAAACGCGACCAACTCTCGATCGCCTCCGGTGCTGATGGTGACCGTCACCTTTTCGGCGTTTTGGAACGTCTTGCCTACTTCAGAAAGCGTGCGAGAGGGAACAAGCGCTGACACATCACTGAGATTTTCTTGCGAGGACCACCCGAGCGTTCTCACCGCTACTCGGTAACGGTCGGTCGCCATCATGGAAAGTTCTGAGCCATTGAGGTGAAGTAGCACACCAGTAATCACCGGAGTGACATCGTCTCGGGAAGCAGCGGGGCTTACCTGGGCAATTGCATCAGCAAACTCCTCACCAGAAACCTCACCCACTTTTCCTGAGACTTCGGGAAGCTGCGGATACTCTTCGAGCGGCATGGTGAGCAGACTGAATTTGGCCGTTCCACAGACCACGCGAATGGATGAGCCATCTAGTTCGATGTGAACGTCCTGTTGAGGAAGACGCTGGGCAATATCAGAGAGCAATCGTCCTGACACAAGAGCTTGCCCTTCCGTTGCGACGTCCGCAGTCACGGAGGTCCGAGCAGACACTTCGTAATCGAACGACGAGAGCGTGAGAGATCCGTTCTGGGCACTCATCAGAACACCACTGAGAATAGGAAGGGTGGTGCGCTGGGGTAGCAGTTTGACGGTGAAGCTGACTGCTTCAGCAAACACATCACGGTGCACAGTGAGTTTCACGACGTGGACCTCTTTCAACGGTGGTCAGACGATTCTGGCACAACCACCAGCTCATGGTTGGCGGGGCGTCAGTCTATAAAACTTAAGAGTTAACAGTAATAACCGTTGTGGACACCGTGGAGAACTTGGGTTGTCGCGCAAAAAATGTCCTGAACTACATTCGTGAAAGATGTGGAACTCGTGCGCAGAGCAGCGGGGAAGGTGTCTCAGAAAATCTTCCTCCTCAGATTGTTATCCACAAGGAACGGGTATTTTCCACAGGAATCGATAGTTATCCACAGATTGGCCGCACAGTGGTGGCATTAGTAGAGCTGGCGTGACTTTATTCGAGAGGTAAGTTCCGTCACCTGGTTGTACACGCTGCGGCGTTCTTTCATCAGTTCACTAATTTTTTTATTGGCATACATCACGGTGGTGTGATCGCGGTTTCCAAAGAGTTGACCAATTTTGGGTAGTGAGAGGTTGGTCAATTCACGACAGAGGTACATGGCAATTTGACGTGCTTGGGCGATAAGTGCCGAACGAGAGGAGCCATAGAGGTCTTCTACCGTCAGTTCAAAGTAGGTGGCGGTCTCGCTAATGATTTCTGTGGGGGAAATCACGTTCGCCTCTTCGGTGAGCATGAGATCTTTCATGACGGTTTGCACAAGCGGCATACTCACTGGCGACTTATTCAAGTTAGCGAAGGCGGTGACGCGAATGAGAGCACCCTCCAATTCACGAATATTGCTTGACACCTTCGAGGCCATGAACTCCAAGACGTCGTCGTCGATGTTGAGATCGTCGCTCGCCGCCTTCTTTCGAAGAATTGCGATACGCGTTTCGAGGTCGGGGGCCTGAACGTCAGTAATCAATCCCCACTCGAATCGGGTGCGCATCCGATCTTCAAACCCCGTCAGCTGTTTGGGTGGTAAGTCACTGGTGACGACAACCTGCTTGTTGTGATCATGCAGGGTGTTGAAGGTGTGGAAGAACGCTTCCTGAGTGGAGTCTTTCCCTTGTAAAAACTGGATATCGTCGATCAGTAGGACGTCTACTTCACGGTAACGATTTTGGAATTCGTGAGAACGGTTATTGGCGATCGCGTTGATGAAATCGTTCGTGAATTCTTCGCTGCTGACATACCGTACGCGGATGCCCTTGTAGAGGTTTTGTGCGTAGTGGCCAATCGCGTGCAGAAGGTGGGTTTTCCCGAGCCCCGATCCGCCGTAGATAAAAAGTGGGTTGTAGGCCTTCGCCGGTGCTTCTGCTACGGCCACGGCAGCGGCGTGGGAAAAACGATTCGAGGGCCCGATGACGAAGCTGTCGAAGGTGTATTTATCATTCAGCCGAGAGAGCTGTGGGGTGCTGATGGGCTGGGTGTCCATGTTCTCATCCAGGCTGATTTCGGGGTCACTCGGTCCCAGCGCGTTCGGAACAGGACGGTCGCGCGATTCGATGTCGGGATTAACAACGATGACGAAGTTTTTGGTGTCGTTTTCCTCGATGCTCTCCATCGCGGACATCAGCGGGATTCGCACGCGCTGCTCCAACATTCCCCGCGTGAGTTCGTTGGGAACTTCGAGGTACAACACACCCTGAAGAACACCACGGGGTTCCACGAGGTCCAGAAAACCTCGCAGTTGCGGCGTAATCCGATTATCGGTGGCGAGGTGCGCCAATATCGACGTCCATAACGCGTCAATGTCGTAATCGGCCTCTGCCATCACCCCTCCTACCTGTGGATAACTAGGGTTTTACCTTAGTACCACTGGGATGGCGGAGCACAATATAGAAAAAAACGTTCAAAACTGTGGATAACTCGATTTTGGGTTTGACCTGTGGGCGAGCAGACCCGTATCCTGATGTGTCGGTCTCGAACAGTTTTCCCTGGCCTCGACGTCAGGACACCGCCAGGAGTAAGAAGAAATGACCAAGCGTACTTTCCAGCCCAACAACCGTCGTCGTGCAAAGACTCACGGTTTCCGCGCTCGCATGCGTACTCGCGCCGGCCGCGCCATCTTGGCTGCTCGCCGCCGTAAGGGTCGCGAGGAGCTCTCCGCCTAGGACGGTGACGTCGGGTGCTTTCCTCCCAGCACCGAATTAACCGCGGCGATGATTTTCGTCGCATCCTGCGCTCCGGCGTGAAAACTAAGAGTGCGCTCGGCACGGTAGCTCTTGCTCCCTCCTCGTCAGACACCTTCCGCTGCGGAGTGATTACCTCAAAGGCCGTGGGTAACGCAGTAGTGCGAAACCGTGTTCGCCGCCGAGTGCGCGCGGCTTGCGCGGCACACGCTGAGCGCTTGAGTGGCTGGGACGTCGTGATCCGCTGCGGCGAGGATTCTTCCCGCCTCAGCTTTCATGATATTTCCTCAATTATTGAACGTGCGCTCGCGCACGCTGCGCGCTCGTGAGTAGTGCCATCGCAACCCTCGCGCTGTTGCCCCGCAATGTCGCGATTGCCTTCATGCTGGGTTACCGAAAAGTCATCTCACCCCTTTATGGACAGGTCTGCCGGTATTACCCCAGCTGTTCGCTCTACGCTCTGAGGGCAATTCAGTATCATGGGGCACTCAGGGGCATTGGTCTTTCTGCTTGGCGGGTAGTGCGGTGTAATCCGTTTACGCGTGGCGGGATTGATGATCCCCCAGAAGGATTGAAGCCCCACTACGAACTCACCCCGATGGGTTTTGTTCGCCTAAGGAAAGAGGTTTAGCGCGTGGGAGTAATTGACACCATTTTGTGGCCCATTCGCTGGGTCATCGAAGCAATCCTCGTGGGCTTCCACCGACTCTTTGAGATGTTCGGGCTCGAAGGTGCTTCGGGGCTGAGCTGGGTGCTTGCAATCACCGCGTTGGTGTTGGTGGTGCGAGCTGCTCTGATTCCGGTTTTTGTGCGTCAAATTAAGAGCCAGCGCAAGATGATGGAAATCGCTCCAGACCTGAAGAAAATTCAGGATAAGTACAAGGGCAAAAAAGACCAGTTCTCCCGCGAGGCAATGTCCCGCGAAACCATGGCGCTCTATTCCAAGGCAGGGACGAACCCCTTCTCCTCCTGCTTGCCGCTCTTGCTACAGATGCCCATTTTCTTCGGTCTTTTCCGAGTGCTTTCAGAAGCCGGCCTGGGTAACGGCGGTGTCTCGTATATGACCGAAGAGCTCGCCGTCCAATTCGCCAATGCCGAACTCTTTGGGCTTGCTCCTTTGAGTGCGACGATGCAGACGGCGCTCGGCGGTGAGGCGGGCTTGGCACCTGACCAGGCGATCGCGGTCGCCGTGATCGCTGCGGTGATGGTCGTGTTGATGTCGGCATCGCAGTTTGTGACGCAGCTCCAAATCATGGCGAAGAACCAATCTGCCGAGATGAAAGAAAGCCCGATGTACCGGCAGCAGAGGATTCTCCTCTACGTCTTGCCGCTGGTCTTCCTCTTCTCCGGTGTCTTTTTTCCGCTCGGCGTCATGTTCTACTGGCTCGTCTCGAACTTCTGGACCATGGGCCAGCAGTTCCTCGTGATCCGCAACCTTCCCACTCCGGGAAGCCAGGCGGCGAAGGAGCGAGAAGAGCGCATCGCGAAAAAACGCGAGCGTCGGGGTCTCCCGCCGCTGGATGAGGTAGCGGATGACGCTCCTGAGCCCCCCAAACCGGCCCAGCGCCAACAGCCGATTGGAAAGTCGCGCGCCAAGAAGAAGGGCCCTGGCTCGAAGAAGAAGCCCGGTAACAATGGACCTGCGACCGGGGGCACTCCGGCGAAGCCGAAAGGATAGTCATGGCTGACACCACAACGGACACCCCCGACGAAGGCGAGCTCGCCGCGGACTACTTAGAAGAGTTGCTTGATATCGCCGACCTCGATGGCGATATCGAAATTGAGATCAAGAACCAGCGGACGTACCTCAGCATCTCAAGCGAGGACTCTGATGACCTCGTCCCGCTCTCGAAGCCCGACGTTGTTCAAGCACTTCAGGAACTCACTCGCCTTGCCGTGCAACAAGAAACCGGAGAGTTCTCGAGGTTGATTCTTGATATCGCGGGATCGCGTGAAAAGCGGGAAGGTGAGCTGGAAGAGTTGGTGAGTGCCGCCATCGCCCGTATCGAGGATGGCGCCTCTCAGGCGGCATTGCCACCCATGAGCAGCTACGAGCGCAAGCTCGTTCACGACATGGTCTCGGACAAGGGCTACCAGTCGGAATCCCAGGGCGAGGGCGCTGACCGCCACACGGTGATAACCGCCTCCTCCTAAGGAATGTTTCACGTGAAACATTCATCGAGTGAATCCGAACCGGCGGAGGCGTCTGCCATCTTTGGCGACTCACTTCCTCTCGCGCGACAGTTTCACGATGACCTCTTGCAACACGGCGAGGAATTGGGGTTGATCGGCCCCCGAGAAATTGAGCGGCTGTGGACGCGGCACCTGATTAATTCCGCACTGCTGTCGTCTCTCGTGCCAGCAGGCACACTCGCCGATATTGGCTCGGGAGCGGGTTTTCCGGGTCTTGTCATTGCGCTGATGCGCCCGGATGTGCAGTGCACGCTGATTGAACCAATGGAGCGTCGGGCTCAGTGGTTGCGAGACGAATCGGCTCGACTGGGTCTTACCAATGTGGAAGTGTTGCGGGCGCGGGCGGAGGATGTCCCCCGTGACCGCCGCTTTGATTCGGTGACCGCGCGCGCGGTAAGTGCATTGAAGAAACTCATCCCCATGGCGTTTCCTTTGGTGGCACCGGGCGGGCAAATGGTGTTTCTAAAGGGCCAAAAAGTGACCGAAGAGGTCGCTGCGGCTCGAGCGTTGTTGCGCCCAGAGATTTTTTCCGAGGTCGATGTGGTCGTCGTTGGCCCGGAGTGGAATACCGAGGAGACCAGAGTCTTTCGGGCTACTCTGGTGTCCGACGCCAAATAGGCGCAATGTTTCACGTGAAACATCCGACGGGAGTGTGATGACGGGTTCTCTGGGCCACACCCCTTTGGCAGACGAATTAGAGTCCGCCCGGAAGCGTCGAGAGGCCCTCAATTCCGCCGTTTGGCCCCTTCCCAATCGCACGCGCATCATTACCGTGGCGAATCAAAAGGGCGGGGTAGGAAAAACCACCACCGCGGTCAACATGGCGGCGGCCTTGGCCCGCCATGGCGCAAAAGTTGCCGTTATTGACCTCGACCCCCAAGGAAACGCGTCTACCGCGCTCGGAGTCGAGCACCACGCCGATATTCCCGGCACCTATGAAGCAGTCGTGGGGGATCGCGCGCTCTCTCAGGTGATTCAGCGCAGCCCCGGGGCAGAAACCCTGTGGTGTGTGCCGGCGACCATCAACCTGGCGGGAGCGGAAATCGAACTTGTGTCTGCTGAAAGCCGCGAATATCGGCTGAGAGAGGCTATTTCGGAGCTTCAGACAGCGCACCAGCACGAGCCTTTTCACTACATTTTTATCGACACCCCGCCGTCGCTCGGAATCCTGACCATCAACGCGTTTGTGGCGGCCAATGAAGTGCTGATCCCGATTCAGTGCGAGTATTACGCGCTGGAGGGGCTGAGCCAACTTCTGGGCACGATTGAGCGCATTACCTCGCACTTGAACCCCACTCTGGCGGTGAGCACCATCGCGCTCACCATGTTTGATGCTCGAACAAACCTTGCTCACCAGGTGGCTGAGGATGTGCGGACCCACTTTCCCAAGCAGGTTCTGCGCAGCATCATTCCCCGTTCCGTCCGGATCAGCGAAGCTCCCAGTTATGGCCAATCCGTCATTGAATACGACATGAGTTCGCCAGGAGCGCTCAGCTACGCGGAAGCCGCATTAGAGTTTGCTCAACGAGGATCGGGGGCCTAATGGCAACAAAACGAAGCGGTTTGGGTAAGGGCATTGGCGCGCTTATTCCCACCTCGGCGCCGGATTCCGAGCGCGCCGTCGATGTCTTCTTTGGAAATGCTGACTCAAGTGACTTGAGCGCGATTCCCGGTGTGGCGCTGAGAGACATTCCGCTTGACCAAATCACCCCGAACCCTCAACAGCCCCGTCGAGAGTTCCGTCAGGAGGAACTCGACGAATTGACCCATTCCATCAAGGAATTTGGGGTATTTCAGCCCATCGTGGTGCGCCCGCGCACCGGTGGCGGGGTGATGGATGCACCATTTGAGTTGGTCATGGGGGAGCGGCGCTTGCGCGCCGCCACTGCCGCGGGCCTGCGCACCATTCCCGCGGTCGTGCGCGAAACCGGTGATGACCAAATGCTGCGCGATGCGCTGTTGGAAAACCTGCATCGGGCCAATTTGAACGCGTTAGAAGAAGCATCCGCCTATCAACAGCTACTGAGCGACTTCGGAATTACCCAACAGCAGCTCGCAGACCGACTGGGTCGCTCGCGACCGCAAGTGACCAACACGCTACGCCTGCTCAAACTGCCAGAGGATGTCCAGGCGATGGTGGCCTCGGGGGTGCTGAGCTCGGGCCACGCCCGCGCACTCCTCGGCGTGGAGTCGGCTGAGCGTCAGCGCGCACTCGCAACGGAAATCGTGAAAAAGTCGCTCACGGTCCGTCAAGCAGAGGAACTCGCCGGAATGGCAGCGCCTGGGAAGAAGCGCTCCAGTGTCAAAGCAGGTGGCCGACGTGACCAGCTCGATGACATTGCCGAGGCCTTGGGAGATCGGCTAAACACCCGGGTAAAAATCTCGCTCACTCGCACGAAAGGCCAGATTGCGATCGATTTCGCGACCATTGCCGATTTGAACCGGATTCTGGGGGAATTGGGAATGGACGGGTACGAGTCCCGCTAAACCCCGCGGCGATACGCCTGTTCGGCGAGGGCCCGATACACCCCACCCACGTCATACCCCGCCTGGTCGAGCGCTAAGGCGACCGTAGAGGTTTCAGTGAGCCCTGGCATCACACTCGCCTCGAGGAACCAGGCAGTTCCTGTTTTGTCGACGATGAAATCGATTCGTGAGAGGTCTCGCAGACCCAGCGTGGTGTGAACAAGGAGCGCCTGGGACGCAGCGAGAGAGAGCTCGGCCTCGTCGCGCCGAGCGGGAGAGAAAAATCGAGTCTCGCCTGCGGTGTAACGCGCTTCGAAGGTGTAGTGCCCCGATACTGGCTCAATTTCGACCGATGGCAGCGCGATGGGGCCATCACCGGTGTCGATAATGCCCACGCAAATTTCGGTGCCGATGATCTGTCGCTCAATCAGAGCATCATCCGAATAGGTGAAGGCGTGAACCATTGCTCGCCTGAGCTCTTCGGTAGAGCCCACCCAGCTCACTCCTTGAGCCGATCCGCCTCGGGCGGGTTTGACGACGACCGGGAAACCCAGAGTGTCGGAGACGACACCGAGAACGCTTTCTGCCCCGAGCTCGCGGAAGGCATCACGGCTGAGGCTAATTGATTCGGGGGTGTGGACACCTGCTCGCTCCACCAAAGTTTTCGCCGAGGGTTTATCCCACGCCAAGCGCGTCGCCGCCGAAGGCGAACCGACATAGCGAATACCCATCATTTCTAAGAGCGATCGCAGTGCCCCATCTTCTCCGCTTGCGCCGTGGAGGACAGGCCACACCACGTCGGGTTGTTCGCTGCGCAGGCGATCCACCAGGGTCGCGTCGGGGTCGGCGAGCGTGACGCTCACCCCGTGTGCTTCCAGGCCGTCGGCGACCAGCCGACCGGAGCGCAACGAAATATCGCGCTCGTGGGAGATGCCTCCGGAGAGGACCAAGACTGAGGGCGCTTGGGACACGGGGGCTCCTAGGCCAGGTTTGGCGGCGGCGACGCCACGTGTTCGGTGCGGTCTGTGGAGGAGGACGTGGGGCCGAAGGTGTTGATTAGTTCGACCTCTTCACGGATCACCTTGGCCAAGCGAGAGACGCCCTCCGAGATTCTCTCCGGAGTGGGGTAGCAGAATGCGAGGCGCATGTGCTGGGTACCGCGGGAGTCGGCAAAGAAGGCCGTGCCGGGGGTGTAGGCCACCAGTTCGGTGACCGCGCGGGGCAACATTTCCTTGGAATTCAAACCATCGGGAAGGGTGAGCCACAGGAAGAAGCCACCCCCGGGAGTGGTGTGGTGGATGCCGGGGAGTTCGTGGGCGAGCGCGGTGACCATGGCGTCTCGGCGCTCGCGGTAGAGCTCGCGGAACTCGGTGATTTGTGATTGCCAGTCGTTGTGGCTGAGGTAATCGGCCACCACCAGTTGAGAAAACGATGACGGCGAAAGAACCGCCGCCTCATTGGCTAAAATGAGTTTTTCTCGAATACCGTGGGGGGCAACCACCCATCCCACCCGCAAACCGGGGGCCAAAGTTTTTGAGAACGACCCGAGATAAATGATTCCTTTGTCCCCCGCGGCGCGCATGGCAGGTGGTGCGGGCTGATCAAACCACAGCAGGCCGTAGGGGTTATCTTCCACAATCAAAATGCCGGCTGATTCCGCGATGTCGATGATTTCCAGGCGACGAGCCGCGCTCAAGGTCACACCGGCGGGGTTTTGGAAATTGGGAATCAGATAAATCATCTTGATCGACCGGCCCTCGCTCTGGGCGGCCTCAATTGCGTCGGTGAGAGCCGACGGAATGATTCCTTCTTCATCCATTGGGACGTGACGGACGTCGGCTTGGTAGGACCGGAAGACTCCGAGAGCTCCGACATAGCTCGGGGATTCCGCAAGAACAATGTCACCGGGGTTGATGAACAGGCGGGCAACGAGGTCCAACCCGTGCTGAGATCCGGTGGTGACCACCACGTCGTCGGGCCGAGCGGCTATGCCCTCGAGCGCCATGATGCGGGTGATGTGTTCCCGAAGCAGCGGGTGGCCTTGGCCCGATCCGTATTGCAAGGCTTCCGGGCCGCTGTTATCAATCACACGAGCCATCGTGTTCTTGATTTGGTCCGACGAAATCGCCCGAACATACGGCATACCACCCGCGAGAGATACCACTTCGGGGCGGTTCGCGACGGCAAACAGTGAGCGCACTTCGGAGGCGCTCAAGCCACTTGAACGCTCCGCATAGTGCTCAAACCAGGGGTCAAGAATGATCCCCTGGGTGTTGGTTTCACCCACCCGGCACCCCTAGTTCAACGGACAGTGTCTTCCTAGGCTAGGGCCTTCTAGGCGAGGAATTCAGCCAAATCGGCCTCAAGGGCCGGTTTGGGCTTCGCACCAATCACTGTTTTGACCACTTCACCGGCTTTGAAGACCTTCATCGTCGGAATCGACGTGATCTGATATTTCATCGCGGTCTCGGGGTTGTGGTCGACATTGAGCTTGACAATGTCGATCTTGTCCGCGTGCTCGGTCGCAATCTGGTCAAGAATTGGCGATACGGCACGGCAGGGACCGCACCATTCGGCCCAAAAGTCGACCATGATCGGCTTGTCGCTTGAGAGAACATCGTCCGCGAACGTCGCATCGCTGACATCTCGTGCACCCATTGATTTTCCTCGCTTCCGTTTAGGACAGTGACTCTAAATAGTGTTGGGCGTCCAACGCGGCGACGGTGCCAGACCCCGCCGCGGTGACCGCTTGGCGATAGGTCGGGTCAATCACGTCACCCGCTGCGAACACCCCCGGGACAGAGGTGTGAGAGGTTCGCCCCTCAACCTTCACCGTTCCCTGGCTGGTGAGATCTAGCTTGCCGTGAATCAAGTGGGTTCGCGGGTCCGAGCCGATTGCCACGAATAACCCATCGAGATCCAGGGTGGTTTCTGCGCCGGTCTGGGTGTTGATCAGACCTACCCCCGTGACCTGTTCGTCGCCATAAATGTGGCCGACGGTTTCAAAGAATTTGAACTCAATCTTCGGATCGGCTTTGGCCCGGTCAACCATCGCGGCCGAGGCGCGCAGAGTGTCGGAGCGGTGAATGATGTAGACCTTGTCCGCGAAACGGGTGAGGAAGGTGGCCTCTTCCATCGCGGAGTCACCGCCACCGACCACGGCAACGGTTTTCTCCCGGAAGAACGCGCCATCACACGTGGCACACCAGCTCAATCCGTGCCCACTCAAGCGCTCTTCTTCTTCGAGGCCAAGCTTGCGATAGGCCGAACCGGTGGCAAAAATCAGCGCCTTTGCTTCCAAAACATCACCATTGCCGAGGGTGATTTTTTTGACCGGCCCGTCGAGCTCGAGGTTCGTGGCGTCGTCATAGAGAATCGTCGCGCCAAAGCGCTCGGCTTGAGCTTGCATTTTCATCATCAGCTCGGGGCCCATGATGCCCTCGGGAAAACCCGGAAAGTTGTCGACCTCGGTGGTCAACATCAGATCGCCACCAAACTCCACCGATGACGCGACCACTACCGGGGCGAGGTTGGCCCGCGCGGCATAAATTGCTGCGGTGTATCCGGCGGGACCAGAACCAATAATCACGAGTTCGTGCATAGACAAGCTGCTCACTTCACATCGAAGGCGAATAACGCATGACCAGTGTAGGCAGTGACTATGAACGGAAGGTGAGCACTCTCCGAACGAGGTGGAGGCCGGCTCGGAGCACGGCCGTGGCGTCGCGGTGTTTGGTCAGAAGGAGAAGACCGACATACACACCAGTCATCACGATGCCCCCTCCGGCCAGGCCCAGGAGAGCCCCCAGTGTGGATTCCCGGACAAACCCCGTGGCGCTGCCGGCACCCCACCACTGCAGTAACGCCCATCCGGAGAGCGCAGCCGGTAGGGCCGCCGCGAGACACCACAGGAGCGAGGCTGACGTCGCCCCCAGTCGGAGCCCTCCGAGGCGACGGCGCAGCAACACGAGCGCCACCACCAGTTGCACCATCGACGCGATGGATGCTCCGAGTGCGAGCGTTGACGCGATGGCGTCCGAGGGTTGGTTACTTGCCACGACGGCGATCGAGATGAACGCGGTGGCATGGACGAGTTGAAAAAAGAACGGTGTGCGGGTGTCAGAAACCGCGTAATACACGCGCTGGACCACAAAGACGAGACTGAACGGCACGAGCCCGATGGCGTAGGCCATCACGACCGCCGCCATCGCCTCTACCTGATCGCCCTCGCCACCAAAGAGCCTGGCAAAAGGAATCGCGAGGGCGAAAAGTCCCGCTGAGGCAAGAATCATCATGGACCCGATACGTCGAATCGAGGTGGAGACGTCGTCGATGAGCGATGCATTGTCCTGAGCGCTCGCGTGGGTCGACATTCGAGTGAAGTAGGCGGTGGCGAGTGACACCGTAATGACAGAGTGAGGCACCATAAAGAGCAGCCAGCTGAAGCGCAGAATGGCGAGGCCGGCTTCTCCGTCACTGGTCGCCAGTGTCGCCACATTCGCTTGGACAACACCGGCGACTTGGGCGACCAAAATCAATCCAAATAGCCAGCCCGCGGCTCGACCGGTGGCGGCTAGGCCGACACCGCGCCAGCGAAAGTCAGGGCGGTAACGGATGCCGGCGCGTCGCCAAAACACCAGGAGAATTAGTGCCTGAATGGCGATGCCCGCGGTCGCAGCCCCACCCAGTAGCGACACCATCGAAGGGTTCCACTCGATCGCGTTTGCGGTGTTTCGGTTGGAGAAGAGGGCACCGAAGAAAAGCAGCCCCGTAATGAAGACCAGATTGTTGACCACCGGGGCCCAGGTGAACGGACCAAACACCTTCCGGGCGTTGAGCACCTCGCCGAAGAGGCTGTAGAGCGCGTAGAAGAGAACCTGAGGAAGACACCAGTAGGCCAACGCCGTGGCTAACGCCACATCGTCGGCCGAAAAACCGCGTGAGGCGTCACCACCCTGTTGCGCATAGAGCAGGACAAGAAGGGGGGCGAGCAGTGTGGCGAGGGCCGCTAGGGAGACAAAAATGACGAATCCGACGGTGACGATTTTGTTGATGTAGGCGGCACCGCCGTCCTGATCGGCACTGGCCCGCACAATTTGTGGCACCAACACGGCCGTCAGCACGCCTCCCGCGATGAGGGCGTAGATGTTGTTGGGAAGTTGATTGGCCAGGGCGAAGGCATCGGCCCCCGAACCGACGGTGCCCAAGGTTCGCGCGAGCAAGATTGCGCTGACAAAACCCAGCAATCTCGACACGATGGTGCCACTGGCCATGAGGGCTCCGGCGCGACCGATTCCACCGGTTTCGACCGTTTTACTCATCGTCGTCCTCGTGGCCCGAACGCACGCGTCGTTGAATCGCGCGGTAGATACCAAAGGCGAAGATTAAGCCCACGACCGCTGCTAGCCCGATAGTGATGACGCTCTCCCATCCGGCGCGCACCGTGACTTGAATGCTGATTGCCTCGCCGACTTGTTCACCCAGGGCGTTATTGAGTGAAATCTCGACCGGGGCTACCCCGTTGGCAAGTGACCTCACCGGCACACCCACTCGTTGGAAAGAATTCGCGGGGACTTGCACGTCAATGCGAGTTTGTTCCACGCGCAACAACCCTCGAGTGGGCTGCACGACGAGTTCCACGTGCACGTCAGTGGGCAGGGTGTTTCTGATGGTTACCGGAAGCTCGGTTCTATCCGCGAGCACCGTAATGGAACTTCCCTGTTCAATAAACACTGATTGTTGGAAGAGTTCTGAGTCGATGCGGGCGCGTTCAAATTCGCTCGCGCGACCCTGTGGATTGTCTCTCCAGGCAGAAGAAAACAGGGCCAAATAGCGATTCCATCGTTCGACGATGGCGCGTTCGGGGTTGCTCGAAATGATCGAATAGCGAACATCGGAGTTCCACAGCTCAAACACGCTGTCGACAAACGTCTTCCAGGTCCGATCGGGCAGCGATTCGTTGATTTGTAGAGCCAACTCGTTGGGCTCTTGACTCAGTGGGACGGCCACGATGGACGAGTAACTCACTGCTTCAAGTCGGGTCAACACATCCTCGAGCCGCAGTGCGATGGCCGTGGTGGGCAAGCGACCGGTGTCCACCACGAGCACTTCACCGGTTTGGCTAAACGCCCGTTTCGCCACCAAGCCCTGAACGCGCTGAAGTGCCGCTTCGGCTTCCTCTTCCGTCACGGCAATAACGGCAGAGCGCACCTCATCCGAGATTTCTTCGTCCACTCGGATCATGGTGGTTTGGCCGTATCGCACCACCGTGCGATCGCTCGTGACCACAGAACTGGGCACCAAGACCGCATCGGCCGAGCGTTGGGCGAGAAGCTCCAACTGTTCGCTCGTGATGTGGGGGGAGTGCAGCCACGGATACTGACCCAGTCGGGCATAGAGCAGAGAGTCAATTTCTAGTGCCGCAAGCGGATCGGTATCGGCCCAGGGAAGCGCGATGCGCGCGAAGCCGAGGTTTTCTAAATCCCCAGCCCAGGCCTCAGCGCTTTCTGGGGCGTCCTCGGCGAGCGCCTGAATCGACAGAGTGATTCGGCTGTCAACCGCGATGGTGGCGGGGTGGCGGCGCAGGATGCCTGCCACTTGGTCGAGACTTCCCCCCGCGATGGTGTACGCCTCGAGCTCATCTCGACTCAGCGGTTGACCCCCCGTTGCGGGAACGCTTACCGTCACAATCGGGGCAACCGGGGTGGGCTGGATGTCAAGGCCGTCGGGCACCACAATCAGTAGCTGTCGGTGGGTCACCAGGGACGTGGGGTTCTCCGATCCAAGAGAATCCATGAGGTCGGCTTGTAGACCGTAGACCTGTGGGACGAGAGTGGTGTCCTCTGGTGAGCCGGGCGCGACGACAGGGATGCGAACATCGGACGCCTCCAGCTCTAACACCGCGGGGCTCGCCACCTCGTTGATGATCGTCATCACCGGCTCCGCTTCGCGGTCGAGGAATCGGCGCAGAGCTGTTTCGGTGGTGAGGGGTTCTTCGGTGATTGATAGGCGCACGGCCCGTTCGGGAATGGGCGAGGCCTCCAGCGCTCTGAGTGTGACGCGAACAGTGGCCGTCTGGCCTGGGGTGAGAACCGAGCCGCCTTGAACAAATAGGTCAATCGCCCCGCTGGAATTAGCGGTGTCGGTGGCGTGTGCGGGGCTGCCGAGAAATCCCGGGAGTGTCAGCGCTGGAACAGCGAGAAAGGCGGCGAGAAGAAGCCGCCCCGTGGCCACCCATGCCCGGTGATTCAGCCTCATTACTTGCATGCGACGCCAAGCCCCATCCCGTTTCCTGGCACTCTCCCACTCTAGACTCTGAAGACGATGACACGCGTTGCCGAAGCCATTGACACCCTGCAGGGTGTGGTGGGTCGACCGCCGGTGTCAACCCTCGCTGAGGCATTCGCTGCTGCCGGATACGAACTCGCGCTCGTGGGGGGTCCGGTGCGGGATGCGTTCTTAGGTCGCGCCGTCAACGACCTCGACTTCACCACGAGCGCGACACCCGACCAAATCGAGCAATTGGTCCGCCCTATCGCCGATGCGGTGTGGGATGTGGGTCGTGAGTTTGGCACGATTGCGGCGAAGCTTGGCGATGCCACGGTAGAAATCACGACCTATCGTGCTGATAGTTACGACGGCAAAACCCGCAAACCCACGGTCGAATTTGGTACCAACCTCGATGACGACCTGGTGCGCCGCGACTTTACGGTGAACGCGATGGCCCTGCGGGTTCCCGGTGCGGTGTTGGTCGACCCCTACGGTGGTCTGGATGACCTGCTCGCGAGGCGGCTGCGCACTCCTTCGGCGCCCGAAGTGTCATTTTCTGACGATCCATTGCGAATGTTGCGGGCATGCCGCTTTGTCTCGCAGCTAGGCGCGACGCTGGATGTTCCGACCGCGGCGGCGCTCGCGGACATGGCAGAGAAAATCACCACGATTTCTGCAGAGAGGGTGCGCGACGAACTCTCCAAACTTTTGCTCACCGATTCACCGCGCGCTGGCCTCGAAGTGTTGGTGGATTCGGGACTCGCGGCCCACGTACTGCCCGAACTCGCACTGCTGCGCGAAGAGCGAGACGAACACCGCCGCCACAAAGACGTCTATCAGCACAGCTTGACCGTGCTGGATCAAGCGATTGACCTGGAAAAAAGCCGTCACCCGGGTGCGCCGCCAAACCTGGTCAACCGTCTCGCCGCGTTGTTGCACGACATTGGAAAGCCCGTGACAAAGAAGTTCGAGGGTGGCCAAGTGACCTTCCACCACCACGATGTGGTGGGCGCGAAAATGGTGAAAAAGCGGCTCAAAGCCCTGCGTTTTGACAACAACACGGTCGATCGGGTGGCGCGACTGATTGAACTGCACCTGCGATTCTTCGGCTACGCCGACCAGGGTTGGAGCGATTCGGCGGTTCGCCGGTATGTCCGCGACGCGGGGGATGAGCTAGAACTACTGCACATCCTCACTCGGGCGGATGTGACCACGAGAAACCAACAGAAGGCCGACCGCCTGGCCTTTGCCTACGACGATTTGGAACAGCGCATCGCCGAGCTTCGGGAGCAGGAAGAGCTCAATGCGATTCGACCTGACCTGGATGGCGAACACATCATGGCCATTTTGGGCATCCCGCCGGGCCGCGACGTAGGGGCTGCCTACCGATTCTTGCTGGAAATGCGCATGGATGAGGGGCCGCTAGGAGAAGAGGAAGCGACGAAACGACTTCTTCAGTGGTGGTCTGAGCGCTCCTAGTCGTTTGCCCCGGCGCTATTGACACCGCTAGGCTGTTCCACTGGCCCTCCGGGGTCGCACTTACCCTCCTGCTACAGAAATCCTGTGGCCGTTCTAGTCCGAAGGAGGTCGGGTATCCGTGCATAAATACGAACTCATGGTGATCTTGGATCCCGAGCTGGATGAGCGCACTGTTCAGCCGAGCTTGGACCAATTCCTCACTGTCATCCGCGAAGACGGCGGAAGCGTCGAGAGCATCGACATTTGGGGCAAGCGTCGTCTTGCCTACGAAATCCAAAAGAAGTCCGAGGGCATCTACGCCGTGGTGAACTTCACCGCGTCGCCGGCTGCCACCGCTGAGTTGGACCGCCAGCTTCGCCTCAACGAGGCCGTCATGCGCACCAAGGTGCTGCGCGCTGAAGACGTGGCATTCCGCATCGGCCAGGACGAAGCTGAGACCGCGAAGGCGGGCTAATCATGGCCGGTGAAACCACCATTACCGTGGTCGGCAACCTCACGGCTGACCCCGAGTTGCGCTACACCCAAAACGGTGTCGCCGTGGCGAACTTCACGATTGCCTCGACCCCTCGCACCTACGACCGTCAGAGCGGCGAATGGAAAGACGGCGAAGCGCTGTTTTTGCGCGCGAGTGTGTGGCGTGAATTCGCCGAGCACGTCGCGAACTCGCTGACCAAAGGCTCCCGTGTGGTCGCCACCGGTCGGTTGCGCCAGCGCTCTTATGAGACCAAAGAGGGCGAAAAGCGCACCTCGATTGAGCTCGAAGTCGACGACATTGGCCCAAGCCTTCGTTACGCCACCGCGGCGATTACGAAGCAGGCGTCCAGTGGCCGTCAAGGTGGCGCGGATGACCAGTGGTCATCGCCGGCTGCCGGTGGTCAAACCCAAGACCCTTGGGCAACCCCCGGTGTGGCTGCGCCCGCCCCGAGCGACGACATCCCCTTCTAAGACCTCGATTCGTCGAGAACTCACACTTCAGTAAAGGAATACAACCATGGCAGGAAAAGCAACAGGCGACCGGCGGAAGCCTCGTGGCCCGAAGGGCGGCAAAGCCCTCGCACCGGTGAAGAACATCACCGTGGGCGTTATTGACTACAAGGACGTTGCGACCTTGAAGCGCTTCATTTCAGAGCGCGGCAAGATTCGCGCCCGCCGCATCACCGGTGTGTCGGTTCAGGAGCAGCGCAAGCTCGCTAAGGCGATCAAGAACGCCCGCGAGATGGCTCTTCTGCCCTACGCCGGCGCAGGAAGGAACTAACCATGGCCAAAGTGATTTTGACCCACGAGGTCTCTGGCCTCGGTCGCGCTGGCGACGTGGTGGAAGTGCGTGGCGGCTACGCCCGTAACTTCCTCGTTCCCCAGGGCTACGCGGTGGAGTGGACCAAGGGCGGCCAGAAGCAGGTTGACCAGATTCGTCAGGCGCGCGAAGCCAAGGCTCTCGCGAGTCACGAGGACGCCGTCGCTCTCAAGGACAAGCTCGAAGCGAAGGCCGTGTCCATCACCGCTCGTGCGGGAAAGGATGGCCGTCTATTTGGTTCCGTGACTCGAGCCGACATCGAGAAGGCAGTGGCCGACCAGGGCATTGGCCAGGTGGACCACCGCACGATCGACATTCCTCGTGCGATCAAGACCACTGGCGAACACCACGCCACGGTGGCTTTGCACGATGGCGTAGTCGCGTCCGTGACAATTTCGGTGGTGGCGGAGAAGTAATTCTTTCCCGGCCGGTGAGAGGGCGGGTTATGCGGGAAAAATTCTCGTGTGACCCGCCTTTTTTCTGCGGAGGAAATTTCACTTCTTTCCACAATGAGGCAGTATTTTTAGAAACCCTCAACCAAGTGTTTATACAGGTTTCGCAAGAACTGTGTGTGAATATTCAAACTCGGTAAATCACTAAAAAAGAGCAAAAATTACCGCTGTGTCATCCCTTTTCTCCCCAAGTTATGCACAATCAATCCGCAATTGCTCCGAAACTATACACAAAGTTATCCACAGCCTTGGTTGAGCCCTTTTCTCTCCGTGCATAGGGTGAAGGGTCCGCACCATCGAGGTGGCGCAGAAAGATTCTTCGACAGGCGCAAGGACGCGTCGTCGGAGGTCTCTGGTAGACCGATAACAGTGCCCGCGTGAGGGGTCGAAAGGAGAATCTGAGGGTGTCCATTCCGCAGCTTGGTCTCGTACAAGACGTCCCCGACGACTTCTCCCGCCAAGGTGAGCGCACCCCACCCCACGATCTCCTCGCCGAACAAAGCACCCTCGGTGGCATGCTGCTGAGTAAAGACGCGGTTGCCGACGTGGTGGAAGTCCTCCGCGGCCGTGACTTCTACCACCCCAAACACGAAATCATCTTCGACGCGATTCTCTCCCTTTACAGCCACGGCGAACCTACCGACGTCATCACCGTGTCCGATGAGCTCACCAAAACGGGAATGCTCCAACGCGCCGGCGGTGTCGACTACCTCCACAGCATCGTCTCGGTGGTTCCCACCGCGGCGAGTGCCGGGCACTACGCGAGCATCGTCGCCGAAAAAGCGGTCCTGCGACGGCTGGTCGATGCGGGAACCCGGATTGTCAACATGGGATACGCCAGTGAAGGCGAACCCGCAGAGCTCGTGAACATTGCCCAAACCGAGATCTACCAAGTGTCCGGTGGTGTCGAGGGCGAAGACTATGTCCCCCTCACCGAAGCAGTGCGTGACGCGGTCGACGAAATAGAGGCAGCGAAGGGAACCGGCGGTCAGCTGATGGGAGTGCCCTCAGGCTTCCGTGACCTGGACCAACTCACCAACGGCTTTCACCGCGGCCAGCTAATTTTGGTAGCGGCCCGCCCGGCCCTCGGTAAGTCGACACTCGCGCTGGACTTTGCACGGTCGGCAGCAATCAAACACAGCCAACCCACCATCGTGTTCTCGCTGGAAATGGGTCGAGCGGAAATCGCCATGCGCTTGCTCTCCGCTGAGGCGGCGATTCCTCTGCAGAAGATGCGTAAGGGCATGATCGAGCAGCGCGATTGGACCACGATTGCTCAGGTACGTGGGAATATCGACTCGGCACCGCTCTACATCGACGACAGCCCCAACATGACCCTGGTGGAAATTCGTGCCAAGTGCCGTCGACTCAAGCAGCGCGTGGGTCTCAAGATGGTGGTCATTGACTACCTCCAGCTCATGACATCGGGCAAGCGGGTTGAGTCGCGTCAACAAGAAGTGAGCGAGTTCTCACGGGCGCTGAAGCTGTTGGCAAAGGAACTCCAGGTTCCTGTGATTGCGCTCTCCCAGCTCAACCGTGGTCCCGAGCAGCGTGCTGACCGTAAACCCCAGTTGAGCGACCTGCGTGAATCGGGCTCATTGGAACAAGACGCCGACGTCGTGATCTTGCTCCACCGCGAGAGCGCCTACGAAAAAGACAACCCGCGCGCGGGTGAGGCGGACTTTATCGTGGCGAAGCACCGTAACGGCCCTACCGACACCATCACGGTCGGATTCCAAGGGCACTATTCGCGCTTTGCGGATATGCCCAAGGTCTAACTAGACCTTGTCGACCCCGTAGAGCTCGTCGATTTCCGCGAGGTAATCGCGATAACTCATGGCGACGACCGCCGAGCCTTCCGCATCGAACGACACCGCACCAGCACGTGCCAGGTTCGCCATGAAATTGAGGTGCGCACCAATGTTGTGGAAGGAAAACGACACGCAGCGCTCGAACACAATGCCGGTGCTTCCCGACTGATCCGTTGCCTGATTGCGCTCGGCGTCAAACCGCACGTCGTTAGCGGTGTAGGCGGTGCGGGAGGCAAAAAAGTTGCTGGCGACGATGGACACCTTCGTATCGGGAACATGTAAGAGGTCCCACGCGGCGACCGGCACCATGTTCGTCCGATCCCACGGCATCGGCAAGAGCGTTTTGTGGTGAAAGGCCACGCGTCGCCGCTCGAGCCCCAGTGCGTCACCGCTTGATGTCCGATAGCTCAGGTAGCGAAACCGTGACAGTTCGCTGCTTTTTCGTTGGTTCACAAACCACTTGGTGGATTTACTGTTCGCATACGCCAGGTCGCATCGACCCTGGGCGATATCGGACTCGGGCCAATTGGTCACCCCAGGGGCGATAACCCGAGCAATCAGATTCTCGGGCGAGACCGGTGTCGTCGCGGGTGCAGGCCCCACGATGGTGACCGACTTTCCCTCTACGACCTCCAACCAACGCGAATCCACGTACCACTGCGTCTCACCGTCGACGCCACCGCTCCACAGCCATAGGTAATGGGCGGCATCAGACCATTGGGGGTTGTCACGAGACAAGGCGCCCAAAGCCACCACTGCGGCCTCACGATTGCGGGTATTGATCGCCCCAATGAAGCGCTGAAGGGGGTCGCGCGAGCGCGACAGGGCGTCGAAGCCTTTTTCTCCAAAATCCGCCGAAGCACGGAAGCAGCCAATAGCTTGGGCAAGGCTTTCCAGTGCACACCACACCGGGGCGGGGGTCGATGCGGGCAGGCTGCTACATAGCTTGCGCCACGCCTGGGTAGCCGCATCGTGGTTGAGCGTGTCACTGATGCGCCCGCTGATGATTTCTCCCACCTGTAATGCGACAGCCCGACCACCTAAGTAGAAACTTCCGCGTCGAAGGGCTGTGACGGCAGCCCGACTATCCAGTCGGGTGATGGCGTCTTTGACCGCCAGGAGAATCTCACGCCGACGAACGGAGATGTATCGCTGCGCAACGCTGGTCATTAGCGGCGTTCCACCCCATAGAGTGCGTCGAGTTCACTGAGATAGTCGACCACGTCGAGCTCCACTACCCGTCGGCAGTCCTTATCGACCTCAATCGCGCCTGATTGGGCGAGGTTTGCCACCAAGGTCAGGTTCTCGGTCACGTTGTGCCGGGCAAACGTGGGGCAGCGCTCGAAAAGCTCCCCCGTACTTCCGGTTTCATCAGTCGGTCGGCCCAGGGTGTGTTTGAAGCGACGGTTGGTGTCGGTATAGGCGGTCTGTGAGGCGAAGAACGTGGTGCCTCCGACCGTGAGCGAGGCGCCGTCAACTTTCAAGACGTCCCAGACCATCAGCGGCATCATGTTGGGTGAGGAGCCCCCGACCATCAGAGTCGACGGGTTGTGTGCAGCTCGGAAATTGCCCGAGCCGATTTCCGGCCACTCCTGGTTCTCTCGGTCAACCCGAAAACTCACCGCCGTGAAAGGGTCCAACACCCCCCACGCATCGTTATCGCGAATCCAATTTCTCGTCTCTCGACTCACCCAGACCACATCACACTGGCCTGCGAGGGGGTCTTTGTTCTTATCCCACGAAGTGACATCCTGCATCAGCACGCGACCGACGAGGGTGTTTTTGGTCACCGCGCGAGTAGTCAGGGAGGTCGGAGCAGGACCCAGAAGGACAACCTTGTGTCCCGACAGCAGCTCTGACCACGCTGAGTCAGCCGTCCATTGCGCTTGCCCGGCCGCACCCCCACTCCACAGCCACAGATAGTGCCCTGCATCCCGGGCCAGGCTGGAATCGACGGACTGTAGCGTTGGCCACGTGGCGATGGCAGCGTCTAAATCCCTCCAGTGCAGAGCGCTCAGCATGCGCTCTGCCGGGTTTTCGCTCAGCGCCAGTGCATCCAAGCCACGTCGGGTGAAGCTGTGAGAGGCGTGGAAACAGCCGATGGTGCGGGAAAGGTTTTCCAGGGTGAACCAAGTCGTGGATTTCACGCTCGGCGAGCTCATTTGTTCAGCAAGGGAAATCAGACGGGCGGAAGCTTCCTCGTGACTGACCGAATCCATGACCCTGCCGTTGATGAGCAGAGACAATTCGCTCGCCTGGCTGAGGCTCAACCCCACCTGGGTACGACGGGTCAGCAGTTCTTTCCGGATTCGCGCGGTATTACCACCCCGCACGGAGGCTTTGATTCCGGTGATGAGGGCGGTGTGCGGGTCTCTGCGTCGGGGGAGAAGACGCGGTAAGCGCATGTCACCCTCCCTAGGGGCTCACGATAGATTGGTGGTGTGCCAGAGCCCCACGTCATTATTCCAGCACGGCTTGCTTCAACGAGGTTCCCTCGCAAGGTGCTCGCCGATGTGGGAGGTAAGCCCATGGTGCAGCGCGTATGGGAGCAGGCGGCCGAAGCCGTCGGCTCAGACCGAGCGATTGTGGCGACGGACTCGGATGAAATCGCCGAGATTGCCCGCGGTTTTGGCGCGCAAGTCGCCATGACCTCGGAAAACGCTACCTGTGGCACCGAACGTGTGGCCGAGGTGGCGACGGGTCTGGACGCCTCGTGCCTGGTCAACGTCCAAGCAGACGACCCGTTTGTACCGGCGTCGCTCATTCGCGATTCGATTGAGGCGTTTTTTGACCGCGGTCTCGGTGTCTGCACGCCTATTTTTCGCCTAGGAATTGCCGAGGGCCAAACCCCCCACATTGTGAAGGTGGCCCGTTCACACTCTGGCCGTGCCCTCTATTTCTCGCGCTCCGTCATTCCCTTCGACCGTGACGGAGCGAGCGACAGCGCACACCTGTGGGGACACGTCGGTCTCTACGTTTATAGCCCCGAGGCAGTTGCGGCCTATCAATCATTTGGTGAGAGTGAATTAGAGCAACGCGAGAAGCTCGAGCAGTTGCGGTTTCTCGCAAATGACATTCCTATCGCCACCTTTGTGACCGATTACACCCCGCGGGCTGTCGATGTTCCAGAAGACCTCGAGCGAATGCTGAAGGAGGCCGGCGAATGAGCGACCCCTTAGTTGAGCGGGCCCGATTGGTCCTTCAAACCGAGCGTGACGCACTCGATGCCACCATCGACCGCTCCGCAGAACACGTAGCCAGCGCAGCGCGCCTCATTTTGGAACGTGAGCCGAAAGACGTGATCATCACCGGGGTGGGAAAGTCGGGTCATGTTGCCCACAAGCTCGCGGCCACTCTCTCGAGTGTTGGCACCCGCACGCATTTCTACTGGACATCTGAGATGTTCCACGGAGACCTGGGTTCTGTCGATCAGGCGGGCGTGGTCATTGTGGTGTCAAAGAGTGGCACCGGAAACGAAATTGCCCAGTTAGTCGACTTCGCCCGGCAGCGCGGCATCGGACTGATTGGCCTCATCGGCGATCGCCATGCGCCGATTGTGTCCAAGCTCGATGTCTTTATCGACGCGTCCGTCCACCAGGAAGCTGACCCGGAAGGTTTTGTTCCCACCTCGTCAACCACTGTGGCCTTGGCTCTGGGCGATGCCCTCGCGGTGTGTTTGATGGAGGCTAAAGGTTTTGGTGCGGTCGACTTCGCCGCCTTCCACCCCAACGGTGCTCTCGGGGCCCGCTTGAACCGGACTGTGCGTGATGTGATGGCCACTGAAGGCGATGTTCCGGTGTTGCAGCCGGATGACACGGTTCGGGAACTCGCCATTCAGATGAGCAAATATCCCACCGGTCTTGCCCTGGTCTACGGACCGAACAAGCAGCTCGCCGGTGTGGTGAGTGACGGGGACCTTCGACGTGCACTCACCGAAGTGACCGATCTTTCCCACACCCACGTATCGGAAGTGATGACCACTCATCCGACCACAATTGCGCCGGACGTTCACCTCGCTCACGCTTTGGGCGTGATGGAAGGCCACCAACCCGGCGCCATTTCGGCGCTTCCGGTGGTTGAAGGCGACCAGGTCGTCGGACTTATCACCATTCACCAACTACACCGAGAGATTCCCTCATGATGCCCACCCGCGCACCGTCTGTTCAGATCACCGATTCGATCACCCTGGGTGGTGACCGCTTGGTCGTGTTTGCCGGGCCCTGTTCGATTGAAGGCGAAGACATTACGTTGCGCGTCGCGGAGAGTGTCAAGCAAATGGGTGCCGACTTGGACATCGATGTGGTGTTTAAGTCCTCCTACGACAAGGCCAACCGCACCAGCATCGGCTCCTACCGCTCGGCCGGAATGGAAGAGGGCCTTCGCATTCTGCAGAAGGTGAAAGACCAATTTGAGATGCCGGTGATTACCGACGTGCACGAGTCGACCCAAGTGCCCACTGTTGCGGAAGTGGCCGATGTGCTGCAAATTCCTGCGTTTCTCTGTCGGCAAACCGACCTCCTAGTGGCGTGTGGAGAATCGGGCCGTGCGGTGAACATTAAGCGCGGACAATTCATGGCGGCCCGCGACATGCGCTTTGCCGTCGAGAAGGTGCGTCACGCCGGAGGAAAAGCAGTATTCCTCACCGAGCGCGGGGTGTCCTTTGGCTACCACGACTTGGTCGTGGACATGCGCTCGTTCCCGATCATGCGAGAGTTCACCCCCGTGGTCTATGACGTTACCCACAGCATCCAACAGCCCGGCGCGATGGACGGAAGTTCGGGTGGCGCCCGCTGGCTCGCTGCCCCTCTCGCCCAGGGCGCAGTGGCAGTTGGGGTTGACGGCTTGTTCTTTGAAACCCACCCCGACCCTGACAATGCCCTCAGTGACGGGCCGAACATGATTCCGACCGACGAACTTCCTTCAGTTCTGCGCAAACTCAAGGCCATTTGGGAAGTCGCGAAGTGACCTCACCTTCCGTTGAGGCTTTCCACGCTGTTCGCCTGGTGGCCCTCGACATCGACGGTGTGCTCTCTGACGGCACCGTCTCACTAGATGAACACGGAAACCAGCGTCGCGCCTTCGACATCAAAGACGGCTTGGGCATCGTCCGCCTCGTCGAATCGGGTCGTCGAGTGGTGGTGATTTCCTCATCAGCCTCGACCGCGGGGGTGGAGCGTCTGGTGCGCTTGGGTATTGACCCGGTTCACACCGGCGTAGGCGACAAGCTGGAGGTTCTCAACGACATTCTCTCTCAGGCCAGCCTGAGCCCCGACGACGTCGCCTATATGGGCGATGACCTTCCTGATCTCGCGTGCTTGAGCGTGGTGGGTCTTTCTGCGGCGCCCGCTGATGCCGTGGCCGCGGTGCGTGGGTCTGTTGATTACGTCACCTCTGCTCTCGGCGGGCGGGGAGCAGTTCGTGAGCTCTCGGACCTGATTGTCGATGGAGTCTTTCCGGAGGGCCGGGGATAGTGGCGGTGTCGTTTCCCTGGCGTGACAAGAGCATCGCTCTTGTGGGAAACGCGTCCAGCCTGTGGGAGGGCACGTTCGGCCCACAGATTGATGCCGCTGATTACGTCATCAGAATCAATCAGGGGGCGTTCATTGAACTCTTTCCCCAGTCGACCGGGGTGCGCACCGATGCCTTACTGATGTCGCTCAATGGCAACTCGATTGAAAAAGCGTGGATGTTTTCACGAGCTCGCATGCGGGCGAAAACTGTCGTGGCGATGACCCCGCGCGACCGCACCTTCTTGGGAATCCCTTTGGAGAAATTGATTCCCACCTACCCACTGCAATGGCATGCCGAGCTACACACCACCATGGGGGCGCGACCCTCGACCGGGGCGATGGCCGTTGATTTGCTCGCCCGCACTGTGAACAGCCCCGAGCAAATCAGCATTTACGGTTTCGATTTTTGGGGCTCTCCCACGACCTACACCGGCAAAATCAAGGCCGCCCCGCACGATCCAGAGGCCGAGGAGAAATTTGTCCGCGGGTCCGTGCCGAAAGGCCACGTCTACCAGGTGAGCACCGCGTGAGGGAGCAGTCGTTTCCGTGGCGGACGGGCTCGGTCGCATTAGTCGGGAGTGCCCAGTCGCTGCTGAACTCCTCATTTGGCCCTGACATTGATTCTCATGACCTGGTGATTCGCATCAACCAGGGCGCGTTTGCTCCGCTTCAACCCGAGAGCACCGGGCTTCGCACCGACTACCTCTTCATCACGCTCACCGGTGGGACCAACAGCGCGAAATGGAACTTCATTCAGCGCGGCAAAAAAGTGGCCCGCCGCGGGGTCGTGTTGATGTCGTCAAAAGGGCGCACCCTTTTCCGCGTTGACCTCTCCCCCTTCTTTTTGCACTACCCGGCGGCCTGGCATCAGGACCTCATTGATTCCCTCGGCCATCGACCCTCCACCGGAGCCATGGCCGTCGACCTGCTGAGCCGCACCATGGGTAACCTCGGTGACCTCGATGTGTATGGTTTTGACTTCTTCAAGACTCCCGATATTGCCCATGGTCGAAATCGTGTCGTGGCACACAACGCCGATGCAGAAGAGCGCTACATCCGGGAAGTGATTCCTCCTCGCCAGTTTCACGAGTCGCCTCAGGCCCCTAGCGACCCGGTAGCGTAAAGCGTCGATAGTCAAGTGAAGGACCAGAAGCTGTGACAACTCATCGAGGCACGATTGTGGTGTTAAACGACACTGCAGCTATCGCCCACTATGGCTGCAAGGTCGTGATGAAGCGCGTGGTCGAAACCTTGGTGAACTTTGGCTATGAGGTTAAGACCGTCTCGGTGTATTCCACCTGGAAAGTCCATAAGCGTCTAATCGAGCGCTCTGCCGCAGTTGTCGTCAATGGCGAGGGAACGATTCACCATTCGGCAAAACGCGGTCGAACGCTCGTCGAGGTTGCCCCGTTCTGCCGAGACAAGGGAATCCCCGTGTTCCTCATTAACTCGGTCTGGCAAGACAACGGCGAAGAAATGGCTCGACAGGCTGATGCCTTTTTGCTGAATTTTGTGCGCGAATCGCGCTCGCAGAAACAAATGACGGCCCAGGGGTTGAAAGCCACGACGGTGCCCGATCTCACACTGGGGTGGGACTATCGGCCCCACACTCCGGCTCCCACCCGCGCAGGCCACATTTACACCGACGCCGTGGGTATGCCGGTGACCGATTTGCTCTACCGCCTTCACCGCGAAGACAGTGGCTCTCGCTACATCACGATGACGCCCCCGCGGGGACATCGGGGGGATTATCCAGAGGCCGACTTTGAGCGCTTGCGTCCCCCGATTGATGACACCTTTGGCGAGACCCTCCGACTCAAGCTCATCCGCGCCTACAAGTTGTTGTTCTTGGTGCGCGGAAAACTCAAGAACGCGGCGCGTCGACTCCGAGGAGATCTCGAAATGCTCCCGCTGGATGAGTTCATGGGCAGCCTGGAATCCGCCGGGCTAGTCATCACCGGTCGATTCCACGGCGTGTGCCTATGCATCCTCACCGGCACTCCTTTTCTTGCCATCACCTCTAACAGCCACAAAGTAGAGGGCATGTTGGAAGACGCAGGACTCTCCCACCGAATCGTTCGGCCGGTGGACTTGCGGGCGGTCATGGCGCACCCGCCCACCTGGACCGAGGACGACGCGAAGAAAGCAAAAGCGTTTGTCGCGAAAGCTCGTCGCGGCCAAAAAGCGATGTTTGCCAAAGTGGTCGACGTGATCGAGAAAGCTCACGATGGGAAGTAATCCCACGCTCGCTGTTCGGCTCTACACCGTCTTTGCCATTAGCGCGGGGGGATTTGCCGCGATTGAAACCTTTGGCCGAATTGAAACCCCACAGGCCGCAGCAGCGCTATGGGGCGGATTTTTGATTGTGCTCGGTGTGGGTCACAGCATTGTGCTGGTGGTGTCGGGCCGGCCTCGGGGCTGGCTGAGCTGGTGGTTTGGCCACAGCCTCACAGCCCTGATCGCGGGAGGGCTCGCGCTTGGTCTCTCGGGGTGGGGTCAACCTGGGTTGGTGGTGTGGAGCATTGCGGTCTGGGCGTTAGTCGCTGGGGCGACCACATTGGTTCAGGCGCGTCGACTGGATAAGAGCACGGA
Organism: Pontimonas sp.; assembly: GCA_049416945.1. GTDB lineage: Bacteria > Actinomycetota > Actinomycetes > Actinomycetales > Microbacteriaceae > Pontimonas. The sequence goes on from JBMSHQ010000005.1 coordinate 28,002, forward strand.
GCGCTCGGATTGGTTCGTGGTGGGTTCAGCAACCGCATTGCTCGGGGTGGTTACCCTGGTCGTGCCGGCAGGAGTGGTCTGGATGATGGGCATGGCCGGTGTGTGGGCCAGCATTCTCACGGTCTTCTTGGGAATTGGGGCGGTTAACTTGTCGATGGCACATCGGCGCCAAAGGAGTGAATGACGTGGCACAGAAAAACTTTCACGCAATGGCTCCCCGCGAGTACGTCATTATCTCCACTGTTCTGGCGCTCTTCGCGGGCGGCGGCATCCTGTTTGTTACCCGTGACCTGGTGATGAGCGTGATTGTGGCTGGATCTGTCTTCGTGGTCGTCATCTTGGTTCTCGCCATGTTGATTCTGGCGATGACGCCGAACGAGACGCCAGAGGGCCAGCGCGACAAGCCCCCGACTGGAAACGACTAGTCGCGCAGGTAGTCGACCAGCTGGTCGGCCAGGCCGGTATAGGTCGCCGGGGTGAGCGTGCGCAGTAGCTCTTTTGCGTCATCACTGATGTCGAGAGAGTCCACGAACTCTGCGAGGGATTCCTCAGTGACTCGCTTCCCCCGGGTGAGTTTCTTCACCACGTCATAGGGGTCACTAATGGCCGAGCGCCCGGCAACAATTTCGGCCCGAATAACGGTTTGGATCGCCTCTGCGAGGACTTCGACATTGTTTTCGAGGTCGCGTGCCATCACCTCAGGCGCCGCGTCAACCTCAGACAGGCCGCGCTGAATATTTTTGAGCGCCACCACCTGGTGACCCATGGCAACTCCGATATTGCGCTGGGTGGTGGAGTCGGTGAGATCGCGCTGCAACCGGGACGTCACCAAGGTCGACTGCAGAACGTCGAAGAGCCCCGAGGCAATTTCGAGATTTGCCTCTGCGTTTTCGAATCGAATTGGGTTCACCTTGTGGGGCATGGTCGACGAACCCGTCGCGCCCTCTTGAGGGATTTGGCGCAGGTACCCCATCGAAATGTAGGTCCAGACGTCAGTACATAGGTTGTGCAGAATCCGGCCGGCGTGACTTAGACGCTGGAACAATCGCACCTGGCCGTCGTGAGATTCAATTTGGGTGGTGAGCGGGTTCCACTCAAGTCCCAGCGACTCCACGAAAGATTTTGTGAGACCCGGCCAGTCGGCAGCAGGCCACGCGGTGACGTGGGCGGAGTATGTTCCCGACGCCCCATTGAATTTGCCTGGGTAGCTCGACCCGTGCACCTCGTCGAGGGCTCGGCGAAGTCGGTGGGCAAACACGGCGAGTTCTTTTCCGAACGTCGTAGGCGTGGCCGGTTGCCCGTGGGTGCGCGCCAACATGGGCACACCGCGCCACTTCCTTGCCAGCTGCGCGAGGCGGCTATAGACCTTCTCGGCTTCGGGAAGCCACACGTCGCTGACGCTGCGCTTAATCATCAGCGCGTAGGAAAGGTTGTTGATGTCCTCGCTGGTCGCCGCAAAATGGGCGAGTTCCCCTAAGTGACCGAGCTTCTCTTCGTCGAGAATGCGTCGGAGGAAGTACTCGATCGCCTTCACATCGTGTTGGGTTGTGGCTTCGATTTTCGCGAGCGCTGCCACGTCTTCTTGAGAGAAATCGCTCACCCGCTTGCGCAGAGCTTTCTTCTGGGCATCGCTCAGCGCAGTGGCGTTGGCGACACCGTTGTCGGTGAGGGCGATGAGCCACTCGATTTCCACTTCTAACCGCGTGCGATTGAGAGTGGCTTCTGAAAAGGACTCCGCCAAATCGGCCACCAGAGGGGCGTAGCGTCCATCGAGGGGGGAAAGCGGAGATTCAAGCGCCATGGCGAGGCCCCTCACGGTGGGTCGGCAACTACCTTTCTATTCTGGCCTACTCCCCGCTTGTCCACGAGCGACAAACCGACACAACACCACCCGACTCTTGTCACTTTCTGCCAACGAGCGAACACCCTCTCCAATCTGGGCCGCGGAGAGCCGTGGACGAATCGCAGTGGGAGACCCTTCTCAGCCGGGTGCGCGGGCATCAGGCTGATGCTCGCATTCTGCTCAATCAATGGTCATTGCTCCCCCTCACCCCCCGCTGGGAGGGACCCGCTCAGGCCGCAGCGCTGTCTCAATTACGCAGTGGCGAGGACTTGGCACAACGCCTCGTTGCCGCCTTAGACGAGGCAGAGTCGCGTTGCGCTGACGAACTTCGGCGTCTCCAATCAATATCCGAGGTTTCGAGAGGTGTCGGGCTGTGAGTGACTCGCTGTGGGTTCGCACACCGGGAGGAATTCGGGTAGCCACCGACGAGGTGCTGGCGCTTCTGGAATGGCTGGAGAGTTATCACCGGCGAGCCCAAGCCCTCTGCGACGAGATGGGTCGGTCGAGCGTCGTTGCTCAGGTGCGCCAGGCCACTGAAGCCGCCCACAGTCTCGAAGAGTGGTCGCGCTGGATGGTGCGCTCGCTCGATGTTTATAGCCAGCAGGTGGCCGCGCACGAGAAAGCGCGGTCGCAGTTATTTGAACTCCCTCGAGACAGAGCACTGAGCACGCTCACCCGCGTGGCTCTGGGCAGGACCGATCTTCCCGGCTCAGGAGTGGAAGAAGGTGCTGCGGCCCTGTTGGGCCACTATCGACCCGCCGCAGAAGTCGAGCAAGTGGGTTCCCATCAACAGACGTCAATTCCTCAGAGCATCGCGGAGCGAATTGCGCGAATCCCGGAGACAGGGACACCCATCCGAATTGATAGCTATCGGTTGTCAGACGGCTCCCGGCACGTCGAGGTCTTCATCGCCGGAACAGCAGAGTTCACTAATCAGCGCGGTGGTTCGAGCTTCGACATGTCATCAAACTTGGCTCTCGTCGCCGGGCTCACCTCAGCGTCGATGATCGCGACCCAGAAGGCCATGGTGGCAGCAGGGGTGAGGGCTACTGACCGCGTCGTGTTTGTGGGCCATTCCCAAGGAGGGGCGGTGGCTGCCCGTCTTGCCGAATCGGGACGCTACACCACGGTGGGCTTGGTGACAGTTGGAGCCCCCACGGGGTCGATTCCCGTCACGGGCAATTACCCCGCCTTAGTGATTGAACACCGCGACGATGTCGTTCCTGAGTTGGGCGGCTCGAGAGAAACGACAAACGCCGTGGTCGTCACCGCAGAGAGTGGCTCACTTCCCGGCGATATCATCGGCGCCCACTCGAGGGAAGGCTATGAGGCCACTGCCCAGCGCGTTGACGAGTCGGCGGCCCAGCAACTGCAGCGTTTACGGCAGTCATTGCCCCACAACGCGGTGGGCGAGAGTGCGGTGTTTCGTGAGAGGGAGGGTTAGCGCTTCATCAGAAGGGGTCGGAAGAACAGCCCCAACACCCAACTGGTGAGGCTCAACACCAGTGCACCGATGACGCCTTGGCTGAAGCTGCTGACACTCAGACCAAAGCCCAACCACAGAGACACCTGGTGAACAAGAAGCAGAAGTGCGCCGTTTACCAATAGAGCGATGAGGCCCAAGGTCAACACATAGAGGGGAAAGGCCATGACACGGATGGCGTTTCCGATGATGCCATTGACCAGACCAAAGATGCCGGCGACGACGAGGTAGGAGATGACTACCTCCACCGACGGTGCCCCGATGAACAGCACGGTCTGGTCGGCATAGGGCGTCATCGTGATTCCCGGCACCGCCCATACGGCTACTCCGAGCGCAAGAGCGGTGACCACAGTTCGAATCAGAAAGCGAAGCACGCCCCTACTATGCCGGGCTCGGCTGAACGAGGCGTTCGGACACGCAAAGCGCCTACGCTTATTGTTATGGCGAACAATCCTGGTGGCGGCGTGGTGTTCCGCCCAGAAATCGCCTCTCTTCCTGTCTATCGCCAGGGAAAACCTCCCAAGCCCGGTGGAATCAAGCTTTCCTCCAATGAATTACCCTTTCCCCCCTTGCCCGAGGTCGTCGAGGTCCTATCGACAGGTCAATGGAATCGGTATCCCGACGCCACCGCGACCACGCTGCGGCAGAAACTCTCTGATCTTTTGGGATTTCCCACCGAGTGGTTCCTCGTGGGAGCGGGTTCTGTGGCGCTTCTTCAGCAGTTCATTCAAGCTGCCGCCGGACCCGGCGACGAAGTGATCTATTCCTGGCGCAGCTTTGAGGCCTATCCGGGGCTCGTCACGGTGAGTGGCGCGACGTCGGTGAAAGTGCCCAACCGCACTGACCATGGACACGACATTGACGCCATGGTCGCGGCGATTACCCCACAAACTCGAGTGGTGATGGTGTGTAGTCCGAACAACCCCACTTCGACGGTGGTGACTACTGAAGAATTTCAGCGCCTGATGGCGGCGGTGCCAAGTACGTGTCTCGTGATTTTGGACGAGGCATATCGAGAATTTGTCGATCAGACTGAGGCTGTTCGAGGGGAAGAGCACGTCGAGAAGTACCCCAACCTGGTTCTCACCCGCACGTTTTCTAAGGCCTACGGGCTCGCTGGTTTGCGGGTGGGCTATGCGATCGGTCGGCCCGAACTACTTGCCCCCGCCCAAGCCGCTGGCATTCCTCTCGCGGTGTCTGCGCCGGCGCAGCTCGCCGCAGAGGTGAGCTTGGAGCAGATGCCGGAGATCAATCGACGCGTCGCAGAGATTAGCGAGCGAGTGTCCCTGGTGCGAGACGAGCTGACGCAGTGGGGAGGCGACATCCCACTGCCCTTTGGCAATTTCGTCTGGATCCCCGCCGGCGAGCACACCGAGACCGTGTCACAGTGGCTGGAAGACGAGGGAATTGTGGCGCGGGCGTTTGCGGGGGAAGGGATCCGCGTATCCATCGCGGAAGCCGAAGCTGTGGATGCGCTACTGCGAATTTTGAAAAGGGTTGTGGATGACCTACCAAAATTGGCCTCTCGGGCGCGGTTAGGGTAGTCGCATGCCTCTCTCCCCGGACGCGCTTCAACTGCTACGCCCAGATGGCAGTCTCGCTACAGGGGACCACCTTCAGCCCTACCAGGCCATCGCGGACACCCTCAGTGACGAGCAGTTGCAGCTGATGTACCGCACGATGGTCGTGACCCGAGCTCTCGACCTTGAGGCGGGCACCCTGCAGCGACAGGGGCAAATGGCGCTGTGGGTGCCAAGCGTGGGCCAAGAGGCCTGCCAAGTAGGTTCGGCTCTCGCCACCCGACCTCAGGACACGATTTTCCCCGCCTACCGCGAGCACTCCGTTGCCCGCTTACGCGGAGTCTCGATGCTGCAAATTGTGAAAATGTTGCGAGGTCTCACGCACGGTGGGTGGGATCCGAAAGAGCATGGCAACTTCCGCCTGTACACCCTGGTGCTGAGCGCACAAACCCTCCACGCTACGGGCTATGCGATGGGCATTGGTTTTGATGGCGCCGCGGGAAGTGGCGACCCTGAGAAAGATGAAGCCACGATTGTCTACTTTGGTGATGGCTCAACCAGTGAGGGCGACACCCACGAATCACTGGTGTTTGCCCAGAGCTACCAAGCACCCATTGTTTTCTTCCTCCAAAACAACCACTGGGCGATTTCCACACCGGTCCGGGTGCAATCGCGCACCCCGCTGTATTTGCGGGCCACCGGGTATGGCATTCCGAGCGTGCAGATTGATGGCAACGACCCGCTGATTAGCTACGCGGTCACCAAACAGAACATGGATCGCGCCCGCTCGGGTCACGGCCCCCAATTCATCGAAGCGTTGACCTATCGGATGGGTGCGCACACCACGAGCGATGACCCCACGAAGTATCGCGACGAAGAAGAACTGCAGTTCTGGGCGGAGCGGGACCCGATCGGTCGATTCCGGGTGTTCTTGGCTAACCGTGGGCACAGTGAAGAGTTCTTCGATGAGGTAGACCAGCAAGCCCGCGATGAGGTAAGCGACTTCCGCCGCGACGTGTTGGCGTTGCCAAAGCCGC